>NZ_AP024094.1:3000000-3300000 GCF_015140455.1 Jeongeupia sp. HS-3
AGCGATCAGCTCACCAGCCTGATGGGACTGATGGAAAACGTCCAGATCGATTATGGCTACTGGATGGCGCAGAAGCAGGCGGCCCAGGCTGCGCCGGTGCAGGCCGTCCGGCCCGATGTGGCGGTGACGCGTTCGTCGTCGCGCCAGCGCGAAGCCGATGCGGCCTGAGCGGCACCCGGACGCGCAAGCCGGCGGTGTCGAACGCGGCGTAAGCGTGTTGCCTCTGCGCCGCTGCCCGTCCTGACCGTCCCGTCGTCCCCCCCGACAGCGCCGCGTTGCGGCGCTGTTTTCGTTTCTGCAGTGCAGCGCCATCCGCGCGCGGAACAGGCATAAGCAAACACGGATCGCTGCCTGTATAGCAGGTATACCAATCGTTCATTTTCCAGCTCGCTCGGGCTGGAATATATTTTCATCAACCCGGAGCGCACAAGGCAAAGCGAAAACAAACAGCGCGGTGTTTTGAATGGCAGCGGGGAATCGGCATGGGAGGTTCGGATAGACAACACCCTGCAATTTTCAAGAAGCGACCTAGAGGTTGGCATGTTGAGAAATATCTGTCTTGCGGGTGCATTGACGATGATTTCGACAATGACATTCGCAGCTGGATCGGATCAGCCCAAGATCGTACTCGAGCAGAAATTCGATGTCAGCGCCGAAAAGGCCTGGGGGAAAATCGGTACGTTCTGCAGCATTGAACATTGGCAATCCCTGGTGCGCGATTGCCTGGTGGAAGAACGGAGCGACGGCATTTATCGGGTGGTGGTGATGAAGAACGATAGCGCCTATACCGAGCGCCTCGAAACATTCTCGCAGTCTGATCGCAGTTTCAGTTATTCGATCTTGAGTGGCCCGCTGCCGGTGAATCAATACCGGTCCGAATTGAAGATCGAGTCCCGCGGTAATGAATCGAAACTGATCTGGCGGGCGTGGTACACGGTTCCTGAACAAGGCGACAGCCAAAAAATTAAAAGCGACCTAGAGGCGCTGTTCAGGAATGGCATTAAGGGAATGTCGATCCTTCTGCATTCCTAAGCAGTTCCAATTAAATACAAAGGAGAAATCATGATTCTGGTCACTGGTGCCACTGGCAATGTAGGTAGCGAAGTCGTTCGTCGTCTGGCGGAGCAAAACGTGGCGGTGCGCGCGCTGACGCGCAGCGCCGACAAGGTCGGCCAGTCCGGTTCGGTCGAATGGGTGCAGGGTGAATTCACCGACGCACAGAGCCTGAGCAACGCGCTGCGCGGTGTCGACAAGGTGGTGCTGATTTCGCCGGCGCATGCCGACATGGTCGCGCACCAACTGGCGGTGCTCGAAGCGGCCAAGGCGGCCGGGGTGAAGCACATCGTCAAGCTTTCCGGCCTCGGCGCCGGCCCGGAGGCGCCGATCCGTCTGCCGCGCAAGCATTTCGAGATCGAGAACCAGATCAAGGCCAGCGGTATCGCCTATACCTTCGTGCGTCCGAACCTGTTCATGCAGGTACTGATCGGCTCGGCCGGCAGCATCGCGTCCGACGGCGCGATCTACGCCCCGGCTGGCGAAGGTGCGATCAGCTTTACCGACGTGCGTGATGTGGCGGCGACGATCGTCACCGCGCTGCTCGAGCCGGGCCACGAAAACCAGGCGTACGAAATCACCGGCCCGGCGGCGCTGACCTATGCCGAGGCGGCCGATGTACTGAGCGTTGCGATCGGCAAGCCGGCGAAGTATGTCGCGGTCGACGAGGAAACCGCGCGCAATGCGATGACCTCGGGCGGGCTCGACCAGTGGCTGGTGGAGGCCTTCCTCGAACTGTTCCAGATCTACCGCGCAGGCTACGGCGCCGCGGTGCTGAGCGATACCGTCGCCAGGGTCACCGGCCGCCCGGCGCACGATCTGAACAACTTCGCCAACGCCTATCGCCCGCAGTTCGTCGCCGCTTAAGCCGCTGCGATCCAGGCCGGCGGGCGCAGCTCGCCGGCGGGGGCCCCATCTCAAGAGAGCCGAAATGAATCCTAATCAAATTGTCGTGGTCGGTGACAAGTTCGCCCACTTCGCAAACCTGCCCGGTGTCATGACCGTCTCGCAACTGGCGCAAAAGCTCGATGGTGGCGCCCAGGACGAAGCGCTGCCGAACGCGGTCGTGATCGGCCAGGGCGTGTCCGAAGGCTGGTATTCGTACCTGAAACACCGCTTCGATGCCCGCAGCGTCGCTGTCGCCTTTCAGGGCGAAGAGCAGATCACCAGCCGGACCGGCCGCCGCTTCAGCCACAAGTGGCAACGTCGCAATATCCTGATCACCGATCCGCAGCAGGTCGGCCTCAACCAGTACCACATGCTGCTGTCGCTCGACGACGATTGCGAAATTATCTCGGACCACACCACCGGCCACCACATCCAGGGCATGGTGCTGACCGAAGCCGCCCGTCAGGCCTTCCTCGCCGTGACCGAATGGTTCCTGCTGCCGCAGAACGAGAAGTACTACTTCGTGATCAACAAGTTCAACGTCGATTACACCAAGTTCACCTTCCCGCTGCAGGTTGGCATCGACCTCAAGATCGAGGCACTGGACCAGAGCCGTGCCGATCGCGTCTCCGCCAAGGTCACGATCCGCTTTGTCCAGCATAACGAGACGGTCTGCACCGCCGAGGTCGACTACACGGCGATCCTGGAAAGCCGGCTGAATGCCAAGGAGGAGCAGATGGCCAAGACCGCGCTGGAACAGGCGCTGAATCTCCAGCAGGTGCAGCAGCTGCAAGCGGCTTGATGCCGTCTACCCGGGTCGTCGGCCTAGACGAGTTCTTGGCAGGTTTCGACGACCTGATCGCGAATCCAGTTGGAAATCGGATTCTTGGTGAGGTGGCGTAGCCGGATGAAGTGGAACAGGTGGTTCTCGCTGGGAAACGGCAGTTCGTTGATCCGCAGCGGATAGGCCTTGGCGAAGTGCTGGGCGAGTCGGCGTGGCAGGACGCAAAGGTAAGGACGCTGGCAGAGCAGTTCCGGAATCGCATTGAAGCTGTGGACCGAACCGACGACGCGACGTTTCTTGCCCATTTCAGCCAGGCGTTCGTCGACCCAGCCGGATAAATGGCCTTTATAAGAAACCAGTAAATGTTCCGCCGCGAGAAATTGCGTCAGATCCAGGCCGTCGGAAATCGACGGGTGTTGGTTGGAGCAGACGGCAACGTAATCCTCGCGGAATAAGGGATCGGTCGCCAGGCGATTGCAGTTCGGTAAAGAGGAAACAATGGCGCAATCGATTTCGGAACGCTCGATTAATTCGTGCGCATCCTGATAAGTCGCCGGCATCGTCGTCAGAAAGACCGAAGGGGCCTGATCGCTGACACGCTGTATGAGTTTGGGCAGCACGATGGCAATGCCGTAATCGTTCAGCCCGAGCTTCAGGGAAGTCGAAATATGTTTGGGGTCGAAGCCGGAAGCCATATTGACGGCGGCTTCCAGCAAGGCCATGCCCTCGAAAATCAACGGGGCAATCATTTCGGTCGTACGCGTCGGGCGCATTTCGCCATCGATCCGGACGAAAAGGCGCTCGTTGAAAATGTAATTCAAGCGCTCCAGGGCACGGCTGACCGCAGGCTGCGTCATCGCCAACTGCTTGCCAGCGTGAGTCAGATTGCGCTGGTTGTAAATCGAAAGCAGGACCTTGAAGAGATTGAGGTCAATGGGTCTAAGGCTATTGCTCATAGGGGCAGTTTGAATTTGAAAGTACGGGTTCGGGGCAATAAAGCCAGGATGAGTCGGCTGCTCAGAACGAAGAAACAACTTTTTATGGTCGGGCTGCAAAGTGCATAAAAGTTTCGTTCCTGTTTTAGTGATCGGTGCCGGTCCGGTGGGCATGGCTACGGCAGCGTTGCTGCGCCAACAAGGGATTGCGGTGCGGGTCGTCGAGAAAAACGATGCGCCGACGCCGTATTCGAAAGCGGTTGGCGTGCATGCGCGGACGCTGGAGAGCATGCATGCGCTCGGGGTGACCGAGCAGCTGCTCAGTCAGGGGCATCCGATGCATACCTTTCGTTTGGTTGACAACAACCAAACGATTATGCGGTCAAAGTTTACAAACATTTCATCTGCATATTCTTTTGTTGTAGGTTTGCCGCAAAGCTGCACCGAGCGGACGCTGCTGGCGCGCCTGATCAGCCTCGGTGGGCGGGTCGAGTGGAATACCCGGCTGGTCGGGGTCGAGCAGCTCGGCGGGCGCGATGACGCCGATGGCAAGGCGCGGGTACATCTGCAGCACGCCGACGGCAGCGAGGAGCTGGTGAGCTGCAACTGGCTGATCGGCGCCGACGGCAGCCGCAGCGCGGTACGCGAGCTGGCCGGGATCGATTTCCCGGGCGGCGATTACGGCAAGTCGTTCATTCTCGGCGACGTCAAGGTCGACTGGGCCGGCCCCAAGCACGAACTGCAGTTCTTCCTCTCCAGGCACGGTTACCTGCTGCTGGTGCCGATGCCGGGCGGCCTGCACCGGATCATTGCCCAGACCGGCAAGAAGTTCGACGACTTCCAGGGCGATGAAAAGCCCAAGGCGACGCTGGCCGAACTGCAGGCGATCGTCGATCGCCAGGGGCCGGGCAATATGCGCGTGCATTCGCCCGAATGGCTGACCTGCGCGCCGTTCTACCATCGTCGCGCCGAAACCTGCCTGAAGGGCCGGACGATCCTGGTCGGTGACGCCTTCCACCTGTTCAGCCCGCTGGGCGCGCAGGGACTGAACACCGGCTTCCAGGACGCGTTCAACCTCGCCTGGAAACTGGCCTACGTCGAGAAGGGCTGGGCGCCGGTCGA
Organism: Jeongeupia sp. HS-3; assembly: GCF_015140455.1. Classification (NCBI taxonomy): domain Bacteria; kingdom Pseudomonadati; phylum Pseudomonadota; class Betaproteobacteria; order Neisseriales; family Chitinibacteraceae; genus Jeongeupia; species Jeongeupia sacculi. The sequence continues at coordinate 3,004,783 of NZ_AP024094.1, forward strand.
TCTGATCGACAGTTACCGCGACGAGCGCGAAGCCATCGCCAGACTGATTGCGACGATCACCTCCAAGACGACCGACTACATCACCGCAACGGCCTGGCATCGCCGGCTGATGCGCCGGCTGATGACGCGCTGGTTCAATCCGACGGCCAAGGTGCAGGAGCAGTTGCCGCGGTTGCTGGCCGGGCTGATGCAGACCTACGACGGTGCCGAGGCCGCGGTGAAGGGCGTGCCGCAGGCCGGTGCGCGCGTGCCGCATGCCTGGGTGCCCGACGGTCTGGGCTACAAGCCGCTGGCCAGTCTGATCCACGGCACGCATTACACGCTGATGCTGGTGACCAACCGGCTTGACGACACGATGCTGCGACAACTGCAGGCCGTCGGTTCGCAATTGCTGCTGCAACTGCCGTACCTGCGGGTCAAGCTGGTGACGCGCGAAGTCGACGCCATCGAGGCACTGATCCCCAAGGGCATCGACCTCATCGAGGATCGCCTGAGCAGCGTGTTCGAGGCCTTCGACGTGACCGAACAGGCGCTGGTACTGGTGCGGCCCGACGGCTTTGCCGCGCTGTCGGCCCGTGAATGGTCGCTCGACGCCGTATCCCGCTATTTCAGCAATGCCCGGTTTTCCACCTTCCCGGTCAACACCATCCGGCATGAGGAGTTGATCTGCCATGAAGCGTAAAGCTGCCTTTTTCGACGTCGACAACACGCTGCTGAACCTCAAGTCGATGTTCTCGTTCCAGCAGTACTACTACGCACGGACCGATGCCGCCGATGCGTACACGGACTTCGTGCAGATGCTGCACAGCCATCCGCAGCGCGAGGATCGCCAGTTTCTCAACCGGCTGTTTTACCGGAGCTTTTCCGGCCGCAACCAGACCGTGCTGCGGGCGATCGCCCAGGCGTGGTTCGCCCACCTGCAGGGCGAATACGGCGACGAGCTGTGGATACGCTCGGCGCTGGCCCTGGCCGAGCAGCTGCGCGCCGAGGGCTTCCAGCTGGTCGCGGTGTCGGGTTCGAGCCACGAGATCCTCGCGCCGCTGATGCGCCACCTCCGTTTCGACGCCTGCCTGGCGACGACGCTGGAAGTGCGCGACGGCTTCTACACCGGCCAGATCGACGGTCTGCAGATGATCGGCGACGGCAAGGGGGTCGCGGTGCGCAAGTACGCGCTCGAACACGGTCTGGATCTGGCGGACTGCGTCGGCTGCGGCGATCACATCACCGACCTGCCGATGCTGTTCCTGACCGGGCGTGCCTACGTCGTCCGTGGTGACGCCCCGCTCGAGGAGGCCGCACTGCAGCGTGGCTGGCCGCTGCTGGCGTTGAACGAACACGAGGAGGTGCTCGAAGCGCTGCATGTCTAGCCCTCGTGCTGACGACGAACCCGCGCGGCGCCTGCCGCGCACCGTTTCCCCCTGATCCGATCAAGAGAATGAAATGACCAATGTTTCCCGCTGGGGCGCGATGCTGGCCCTGCTGTTTGCCACCGCCGCCTGGGGCGGCCTGTTCCACGCCGGCAAGCTCGTCCTCAACAACGTCGACCCGTTCTGGTTCACCGTGGTCCGCTATACCGGTGCTTCGCTGCTGCTGTGCGGCATCCTGATGCTGCAAGGCAATGTCCGCTGGGAACTGCTGCGTGAGCACTGGCGGCGCCTGGCCAGTCTGGGCCTGATGGGCTACGGCATGTTCGGCATCCTGGTGTTCATCGGCCTGTCGTACTCGGTGCCGTCGCACGGCGCGGTGATCATGGCGACGATGCCGATCACCACGCTGCTGATGCGCTGGGTGTTCGAGCGCCAGCGTCCGCAGCTGTGGGCGTGGTGCGTCGTCGCACTGGCGATCTTCGGCGTCTCGCTGGTTTCCGGCGTCTGGCGCAGCGGCAGCGACACGGGCCACAGCACCGTGGTCGGCGACCTGATCGCCTTTGTCGGCACCGTCGGCTGGATCATGTACACCCGTGGCCAGGCCAGCGTTTCCAGGCTGTCGGTGATCGAGTACACGACCTTTACCGCGATTCTGGCGCTGCCGGGCCTGTTCGCCTTCGCCGTGCTCGCGACCATGCTCGGTTACGCCAACCGCCCCGATCCGGCCGACCTGATCGCCGCGATTCCGCCGATCCTCTACATCGTCGTCATCGGCACCGTGCTGGCCGCGCTGGCCTTCAACAAGGGCGTACGCACCCTGGGCGCCGTGCACGGCATCGTCTTCATCAACCTGGTTCCGGTCTCGGCGCTGCTGATCAGCGCGGCCAAAGGCAGCGTGCCCAGCGGCAGCGAAATGCTCGGGACCCTGCTGATCATCGTCGCCCTGAGTGTCCAGGCCCGAAAGATGGGGCTCGGGCTCAAGGCCGCCAAATAGCTGCCGGCGCGCCGCCTCACCGAACGATTCGGCCCGGCGCCCGGCTTTCCGAGGAAGTCTGAAAATGAAAACAGTCATCGGCAACTGGAAGATGAACGGCAACATCGATCTGTTGCACGAAATCGTGCCGACCCTGATGCAGGAAGGACTGGGCGCGACGGTGGGGCTGTGCCTGCCCTATCCCTACCTGAGCGCTGCCAATACGCTGCTGGCCGATGCGCAATCGGCGATCAAGCTCGGCGCGCAGAACGTCAGCGAGCACCCGTCCGGCGGGCATACCGGTGAAATCTCGGCCGCCATGCTCAAGGAGTTCGGCTGCCGGCTGGTGCTGATCGGCCACCCGGAGCGCCGCAGCATGTACGGCGAAACCCGCGAAGTCACCGCCCGCAAACTGTACGCCGCGCTCGATGCCGGCCTGTATCCGGTCTACTGCGTCGGCGAAACGCTGGCGCAGCGCGAAAGCGGCAAGGCGCATCAGCTGATGGTCGACGAACTGTCCTTGCTGAGCGGCGTGCCGACCGAACGCTTTGCCATTGCCTACGAACCGTTGTGGGCGATCGGCGGCGGCGTGACCGCCTCCGTGGCCGATATCGGCGAAATGCACGGCTTCATCAAGGACGTGCTCGGCGCCGGCACCCGTGTGCTCTATGGCGGCAGTGTCAAGGCGCACAACGCCGCGCAGGTGCTCAACGTCGACAGCGTCGACGGTGTCCTCGTCGGCAACGCTGCGCTGTCGGCCAGCGAGTTCCTGAGCATCTGCCGGATCGCCAACCACAGCATGCACGGCGAACCGATCACGCTGGGGCTGAAACATCGTCCGGCACCGGGCGAGACCACGCTGCGGATGCCGTTGCCGGCCACGATCTGCGTCCCGCCACCGTGGCGCGAGTTCTGAACGATACCGCTATCCATCGGGCCGGAAGCGGCCCGCACCTCACCACAACAAGATCCAACCCGGAGAAATCATCATGAAGTTTGCCATGAAAGCCACCCTCGGCCTGACCGCCGCCGTCCTGAGCCAGCTGGCGCTGGCCGGCAAGCTGGGCGTCTATACCTCGGACGCCAACGGCTTCGACACCCATACCTTCTACTACGACGACGGCAAGGAAGTGACCGTCATCGATACCCAGTTCGTGCCGACGCTGACCGAAGCCATGGTCAAGCAGATCCGCAGCGAGACCAAGTCGCCGATCACCCGCGTCGTCGTCACCCACCCGAATCCGGACAAGTACAACGGCCTGCCTTATCTGCACAAGCTCGGGGTCGAATCGATCACCAGCGCGGCGGTGTCGGCCGAAATGCCCAAGGTGCATGCGTACAAGGAAAACTTCTGGGTCAACACCGCCAAGGCGTTCAAGCCGGGCACCTATCCGGCGTTCGAGAACGTCAAGACCACGTTCGGCGGCAAGACGGTGCTCAAGCTCAAGTCGGGCGAGACGCTGAGCCTGTTCGAGCTGCAACACCCGGGCGTGGCGACCAAGCAGGTGGTGGTGCGCGTCGACCAGAGCGGCGATCTGGTCGTCGGCGACCTGCTGCACAACAAGGCGCACCTGTGGCTGGAGGGCGGGCTGGTCAACGGCAAGCCGCAGCCGGATCTGCCGGCATGGTCGGCGGCGGTCGGCGAGCTGGCGGCGCTGGCGAAGGGCAAGCCGAACGCCAAGGTCTACGGCGGTCGCGGCGAGTTCGTCACCGTGGCCGAGGCGGTCAAGGAGCAGCAGCGCTATCTGGCGCAGGCCGATGTGCTGGTGCGCGACTATGTGGCGCAGCTCGGTGACCGTCAGGGCGAACTGAAGGATCCGAAGCTCGCGAGCGGCCACTACAAGGAGCTGGAACGTCGCTTCAGCGCCCGCTTCCCGGACTACAAGCTCAGCTACATGATCGGCTACAGCGTGTACGGTCTGGTCAACAGCGATCTCGATTCGGGCAAGTCGCTGTAATCGTCACCGGGGGCACCGCCGCCGGAAGGCGGTGTGCCGCGGACTCACCGACGGCGCAGTGGAGCTCACTGCGCCAGCTGCGTTACCAGATGGTCGATCAGCACGCGCACCTTCGGTGCCAGATGGCGCTTCGGCGGGTAGAGCAGCCACGCGGTGCCGCGATACGCCGGCGCGCGGAAGGCCCAGTCGGGCAGCACGCGGATCAGCCGGCCGTCGGCGAGCGCGTCGCGGGCGGTGAACAGCGGCAGGCAGGCGATGCCGAGTCCGGCCAGCGCGCCCTCAAGCCGAACGCCGCTGTGATTGGCGACATAGCGGCCACGGACGGTGACGCTGGCGGCGTCCTTGTCGCGGCGGAACTGCCAGCGCGCGTCGTCGGGCGTTTCGCCGAGATAGATGCAGCTGTGGCCGGCCAGTTCGTGCGGATGCACCGGCGTACCGCGGGCGGCAAGGTAGGCCGGGGTTGCCGCCAGCACATGCTCGATGCGCAGTAGCGGCCGGGCCGCGAGCCCCGGTGGCGGTGTCTCGGTGATGCGCAGCACCAGATCGACGTCGTCGTTGTACGGATCGACATCGCGGTCGGTCAGCACCAGTTGCACGTCGATATCCGGGTAGCGGGCGAGGAACGCCGGCAGCGTCGGGTGGACGACCTGGCGGGCGAAGGCGTTGGGCGCGCTCAGCCGGACGAGCCCGCGCGGTGCCTCCATGAATTCGCCCGACACCGCCATTACCGCCCGCGCCGCGGCGACCATGTCCTGCGCGCGTGCCAGCGCGGCGCGGCCCGGTTCGCTCAGCCGCAGCTTGCGCGTCGTGCGCTCGAGCAGCCGCGCGCCCAGCGCCGTTTCGAGCCGGGCAATCTGCCGGCTCACCGCCGACGGCGTGCTGCCGAGCTGGCGCGCCGCCGCCGAAAAGCTGCCGGCGTCGACCACGCGGACGAAGACCGCCATATCGTCGAGCAGGCCGAGGAAGTCGCCGGATGCAGCGCGTTTACCTGCGTTCATGGTTTGATTTGTTCTCATCGAGCACAAGTATTGTTCCAGTGTCGGTGATTATCGCCACTGGCCGCAAGACATAAGCTGCGCACATCCCTGTTCAGCGAGTCGCACCATGCCCAACCTGCTTTCCCGTTACCCGGCCGAGGCGATGCTGTTGCTGGTTGCGCTGCTCTGGGGCACGAGCTACGGCGTCGCCAAGGGCGCGCTCGTCTACTACCCGGTGCTCGGCTTTCTGGCGGTACGCTTCGGGCTGACCTTTTTGCTGCTGCTGCCGTCGCTGCGGCAACTGGCGACCCCGGCCGGACGCGGTGCACTGAACGCCGGCCTGCCGCTGGGCGCGATCCTGTTGGGGATCTTCATCTGCGAGACCTTCGGCGTTGCGCTGACCAGTGCCGCCAACGCCGCACTGCTGATCAGTCTGTGCGTGGTGTTCACGCCGTTTGCCGAATGGGTGATGTTGCGGCGTCGCCCCGAGGCCAGTGCCGTCGTCGCGGCGCTGGCCTCGCTCGTCGGTGCGGCCATGCTCAGCAGCGCGGCCAGCCTGAGCTTCAATCTTGGCGATGCGCTGATGCTCGCGGCCGCGCTGCTGCGGGCGGTCAATGTCTGCCTGATCAAGAAACTGATCCACGGCAAGGCGATGCCGATGCTGACGCTGACCGCGGTGCAGGCCGGTGTCGTCTGCGCCGGCAGTGTTGCCGTCGCGCTGATGGTTTCCGGGCGTGGCCTGCCGCCGTTGCCCAGTGCGCCGGCGTTCTGGATTGCGGCGCTGTATCTGGTGCTGTTCTGCACGATCTTTGCGTTCTTCGCCCAGAACTGGGCGGTACGTCGCGGCAGCCCGACCCGGGTTGCGCTGCTGATGGGCAGCGAACCGGTATTCGGCGCGCTGTTCGCCGCGATCTGGCTGGGCGAGCGACTGACGCCGCTGGCCTGGTCCGGCGCGGTGCTGATCGTCGGCGCTAGTCTGTGGGCAACGCTGCCGCGGCAGGTCTCGCCGGCCACGGCCTGATGGCGGATCAGTGCGCCGCGTAAGCGGTCCGGGCTAGACAGGCTCCGCGCGGCGCGGGCCTCGGTGGCGAGCGCACGATAAGTGCGGCACGCAAGCCTGAGCCGTCTTTAATTAAAATAGGATTGCGTGGCCGTTGAGTGGCGCCGCAGATGCCAGGCATTCGGCAAACCCCCGCATTGACCGCGCCTGCGGGCAGCACAAGTACCGGGCTTCGTGCCGGCCCCTGCGTCGGATTGGCAGGTATGCGACCCGCCCGGCGGGATCAGGATCAGATCGGGCGAGTCGTGGCGATCAATCCGGTCTCCTCATGATCGATGTTCCAGGAGCCCATCATGTACGACTTCCTCGCCCAAAGCCTGTCACGCCTGCAAGGGCTGATCGAGTCGCAGCGCGACGCGATCGATCTTGCCGTTGAAAAGATGCTGGAGGCCGTCGCCGCCGACCGCTTGATCTTTGCGTTTGGAACGGGGCATTCGCACATGGTGCCAATGGAGTTGTTCGGCCGGGCGGGTGGGCTCGCCAATGTGGCGGCGATGCTGGATAGCTGTGTGCTCAATGGCGGTGGCGCTACGCGCAGTGGCCGGTTGGAACGGCTGCACGGGCTGGCCGATATCCTTTGGGACGAGTATCAAATCTCCAAGGGCGATCTGCTGTTGATCGTTTCGAACTCCGGGCTCAACGCCGTCATCGTCGAGATGGCGCAACGTGCGCGCGCCGAGGGCGTGTATTGCATCGCACTGACCTCGCTCGAGCAATCGCGCGCCAATACCTCACGCCACCCGAGCGGCGCCAAGCTGTACGAACTGGCCGATCTGGTCATTGATAATGGCGCGCCAAACGGTGATGCATTGCTGCGCTACGGCGAACTGGGAACCGGATCGTTTTCGAGCCTCTCCGGGATTGCGATCGCCCAGGTGCTCGTTGCCGAAACGGTGAGGCGAGGCGTTGAGCTGGGCATTGATGTGCCGCTTTACCAGAGCCAGAACACCGACCGTGCCACCGGCAACGAGGCGCTGTTCGCCAGATACAAGCCGCGCATCAAGCATTTGTAATCCCACCGCCGGGCCGGTCGCGGTCGTGATGCACAAGGTCGGTGTGCATTGCGAAGGTTTAACGCCAGGCTTCTGGCTTATTCGTTTGCGTTGGGCGGCTTGAAACGCCGGCGCTTACCGGCGTTCGCCGCCGCTCGAGTGCCGGGCTTCGTGCACGACGATGCCGGCCGGCTCGGCCGCCCTGGCGGCAAATGCGGCGTCGTCGAGCACGAAGCCGTGGGCGATGTACAGCTCGACGTCGGTACGCGGCTGGCCGCCGCGTTGCTCGGTGCCAAGAATGACGATGCCGGTCTTGCGGTCCGAATAGATGCGGTACTCGGTGCGCGGGCCGACCAGGTTGATCCGCAGCTCGCTGTGCAGATTGCTCTGCATCAGCCCGAAGTAGGCGCGCAGCCGTCGCGGCCCCGGGCCTGCGCCGCGCTGGCAGCCGGCGTCGCAGCGGTAGGCGTGCACCAGCCGATAGCCGTTGCGCTTCAGGATAGCGCCGTAATAGTTGTTGACCCACTGGGCGCTGTCGTCGAGCGTGTAGCCGTAGAACCAGGTGTTGCCGGCCACCGGCACCAGCCGGTCGACGCGCAGGCCGCCGCCGGGCTTGAAGTACGGTGTCGAGATCGGTACGTCGACGCGGACGTGTTCGAGGTACTTGCCCTGCTCGAACGGCGGATTACCGGGCAGGATGTCCAGATCGAACGGCGCGCGGCCAAGCGGCGCCGGCGTGTCGCGCACCGGCCACACCGCCTGCGGCCCGGCCTTGTCGCCGGCCGGACAGTCGGCGTGATTGAGCTCGGGCGCGGTCGGGCTGGCCTTCAGCTTGCGCGCGATCGGCTTCATGTCGCGGATCGCACCCTGGGCAATCGCCAGCGTCACGTCGACACGGGCCGGGTCGGTGTCCGAGTGACCGGTGCCGAGCAGCACCACGCCCTCGCGCTGGCTGGCGTAGACGGTGTAGTCGATCGAGTAGCCCGGTTCGGGGCGCGGCCGGACATTGCGCATCGCGATGCCGGCGATGCGGCGCAGATCGACACCGTCGGTATCGCGCAGGCAGCGCTCGTCGCACTGCTGCGCCTCGACCCGGGCAAAGCCGCGGTTGGCCAGCGTGCATTCGTAATGCTTGCGCACCGCGGCGGCGGTCACGCCGCGACGATAGCGGTACTCGGCGTACCAGCCGTCGCCCACCACCGGCACCGCGTATTCGTCCCAGCGTTCGGGCACGCCGCGCTTGTCGCGGATCCAGCCGGAGACCGGCACGTCGAGTTCGACATTCGCGCGCAGGAACGGTGGAAAGGTCGGGGTAAAGCCGGGCAGCGGCGTCAGCCCGAACGGCATCGGTGCCGCGCCGACGGACGTGGAGTCGGCGTTGGCAAACGGCAGCAGTGCGAGCAGCAGGATCCACGGCTTCATCGGTTTTCCCCAACGGTGGCGCTGCTTTCAACATACCCGCAGCGTGATGATCCTGCCGTGCCGGCGGTCGGTCATCGTCCGCTGTTACGGATGCCGGCCGTGGCCACTGTGACCGTCGTCGAAAGTGCGAACGGCGCATACTGGCTACTCCTTTTCCGGAGCGTCGCCATGGTGTTGAAAGACTGGCTGGCCGCACTGCTGGTGATCGTTGCCTGGGGCGTCAATTTCGTCATCATCAAGGTCGGCCTGCACGGCGTGCCGCCGATGCTGCTCGGCGCCTTGCGTTTCACGCTGGTGGCGTTTCCCGCCGTGCTGTTCGTGCCACGCCCGCAAGTACCGTGGACGCGGCTGCTGGCCTACGGCGCGACGATCAGCCTCGGGCAGTTCGTCTTCCTGTTTTCCGCCATCGACGTCGGCATGCCGGCCGGTCTGGCGTCGCTGGTGCTGCAGGCGCAGGCGTTCTTCACCTTGCTGCTGGCCGCGGCGCTCTTTGGCGAGCGCATGCACTGGCACAATCTGGCCGGGCTGACCGTGGCGGCGGCCGGTCTGGCAATGATCGGGTTGAGCGGCGGTGCCGGACACGTCTCCGGCCTGGGGTTCGGACTGACGCTGTGCGCCGCGCTGTGCTGGGCGGGCGGCAATCTGGTGATCAAGGGCATCGGCAAGGTCAACCCGCTGGGGCTGGTGGTCTGGGGCGCGCTGGTGCCGCCGTTGCCGTTCCTGGCGCTGTCGATCTGGCTGGAAGGAACGCCGCGCATCGCGGCCAGTCTGGCCAGCCCCGGCGTGGACAGCGTGCTGGCGGTGCTCTATCTGGCGTACATCGCCACGTGCATGGGTTACGGCTTGTGGGGTCGTTTGCTGGCACAGCATCCGGTGCGGCAGATTGCCCCCCTGACGCTGCTGGTGCCGGTGGTCGGTCTGGTTTCCGCCCGGCTGTTGCTGGGCGAGCAGTTGACGCCGCTTCAGTGGGCGGGCGGGCTGGTGGTGATGCTCGGGCTGCTGATCAACGTGTTCGGCCCGCGCTGGCTGGCGCCGCAGACCGGCTGACGCCCGGAGCCTGTTCACGACCTGTCGCGAGCCCCGATCAGTGGCGCGCAGCACGTGGACAGGTATTCAGCCGCCGGCGCGTTTGACGGTGTGGCCCAGCTGCCTGAGCGCGGCCATCACCAGCTCGCAGTGATCGCCCTGGATTTCGATCACGCCGTCCTTGACCGTGCCACCCGAACCGCACTGGGTCCTCAATTGTTTGCCTAGTAGTGCGAGCGCCGCCGCATCCAGCGTCAGGCCCTTGATCAGCGTGACGCCTTTGCCTTTGCGCGTTTCCCGCGATACCCGCAGCGCGCCATCGGCGAAACCCGCCGGCACGACGGCTTTGCAGCTGCAGCTTGCCTGCGGATTGCGGCAGGCCGGGCATATGCTGCCGTGCTCGGTCGAGTAGACCAGACCGCCTGACGATTGCGCTTTCAACGGTTGGCCTCGCGTTCGGGTTGGAAAATCCGGGTATCCATCAGCGCCCGCTGCGCGCCTTGCCGCTGGTCTTCTTGCCCTTGCCCTGCCCCGGCAGCACGATCTTGCGCTGACCTGCGGGCACGCGCGGTTTGGCTGCGACTTGAGCTACCGGTTGCGAACCGCGCGGCGCGGCATGGCTGCGGCGCTCGCCCGGCGCTTCACGCGGGATCAGGTGCTGCGGCGCGTTGCCGATCAGGTCGGCGCGGCCCATATTGATCAGCGCTTCGCGCAGGATCGGCCAGTTTTCCGGATCGTGGAAACGCAGGAAGGCCTTGTGCAGCTTGCGGCGGTAGCCGTCGCGGATCACGTCGACTTTTTCCGAGCTGCGGCCAAGCTTCTTCAGCGGGTTGCGGCGGGTGTGCCACATCGTCGTCGCCAATGCCATCGGCGTCGGCGTGAACGCCTGCACCTGATCGGGCTTGAAGTTGTTTTTCTTCAGCCACAGCGCCAGATTCAGCATGTCTTCGTCGGCCGTGCCCGGATGCGCTGCGATGAAGTACGGGATCAAATACTGCTGCTTGCCGGCTTCCTTGCTGTACTTCTCGAACAGGCGCTTGAAGTTCTCAAACGCGCCGATGCCCGGCTTCATCATTTTCGATAGCGGTGCGTCTTCGGTGTGCTCGGGGGCGATCTTCAGGTAGCCGCTGACGTGGTGGGTGACCAGCTCTTTGATGTACTCGGGAGATTCGACCGCGATGTCGTAGCGCAGGCCGGAACCGATGGTGATCTTCTTCACGCCCGGAATCGCCCGCGCCTTGCGGTACAGCTGGATCAGGTGCGAGTGATCGGTGTTGAGGTTCTCGCAGATGCCCGGGTAAACGCAGCTCAAACGCCGGCAGCTCTGCTCGATTTTCTCGTCCTTGCACGCCAGCCGGTACATGTTCGCGGTCGGGCCGCCGAGGTCGCTGATGTGGCCCTTGAAACCGTCGGTCTTGTCGCGGATTTCCTCGATCTCTGTGAGGATGCTTTTTTCCGAGCGGCTCTGGATGATCCGGCCCTCGTGCTCGGTGATCGAGCAGAAGGTACAGCCGCCGAAACAGCCGCGCATGATGTTGATCGAGAAGCGGATCATCTCCCACGCCGGGATATGCGCCTTGCCGTAAGAAGGGTGAGGATTGCGCGCGTATTGCAGGCCGTAGACGTAATCCATTTCCGGCGTGGTCAACGGCACCGGCGGCGCGTTCATCCACACATCGCGCTCGCCGTGCTGCTGCACCAGCGCGCGGGCGTTGCCCGGATTGGATTCGAGATGCAGCGTGCGACTGGCGTGCGCGTACAGCACCGGATCGTGCGCGACGGCTTCATACGCCGGAATCCGTACCACGGTTTTCTGCCGTTCGGCCTGCTTGGCGGCAAGGCGTTCGGCCTTGCTGACGAGGCGGATCGGTTTCGGCGCATCCGGCGCAGCGCCGGTTTCACAGGCGGCGCCGGCCTGTTTCTCTTCTTCCATCGCGTACGGATCGGGATGCGCTTCGACCCGTCCCGGCGTATCGACGGTGGTCGAATCGAGCACCGCCCAGTCGCGCGCCGGCATCCAGCCGTGGCTGCTCATGAAGGCCGTGCCGCGAATGTCGCGCATGTCCTTGAGCTTTTCGCCAGCGTTGGCGCGATGCGCCACTTCGACCAGCGCGCGCTCGGCGTTGCCGTACAGCAGGATGTCGGCCTTGGCGTAGACGATCGCCGACTGGCGCACCTTGTCGCTCCAGTAATCGTACTGGGCGATCCGGCGCAGGCTGGCCTCGATACTGCCGACCATGATCTGCACGCCGGGGAAGGCCTCACGGCAACGCTGCGAATATACCGTCACCGCGCGATCGGGCCGGCGGCCGGCGACGGCGTCGGGCGTATAGGCGTCGTCCGAACGCGGGCGCTTGTCGGCCGTGTAACGGTTGATCATCGAATCCATATTGCCGGCGGTAATGCCGAAAAACAGCCTTGGCTTGCCCAGCGTCTTGTACGGCTCGGCGCTGTCCCACTCGGGCTGGGCGATGATGCCGACCCTGAAGCCCTGCGCCTCGAGCAGCCGGCCGACCAGCGCCATGCCAAAGCTCGGATGATCGATATAGCAGTCGCCGGTCACCAGAATGATGTCGCACTCGTCCCAGCCGAGCGCGGCCATCTCGGCGCGGCTCATCGGCAGGAAAGGCGCCGGCTTGGCGCGGCGCTGCGGTGCGTAATCGAAAATCGGTGTTGGAACGGAATTCATGATGACCGGCAATCTGGCTAATCGACCATTTTCGCAGATTTCGCCCCGATGAATCCGGAAATTTTCTTGTTTTTCATCGGGATAGCGACGATCGGCGGGGTAAAATGGCGCATCTTTTCTCGCCTGGAAAACCCGATGCAAATCTGGGTCGACGCCGACGCCTGCCCCCGGGTGATCCGCGACATTCTCTGCCGCGCCGCCGAACGCGCCCAAATCAGGACCGTTTTCATCGCCAATCAACTGCTGAGCGTGCCGCCATCGAAGTGGATTTCGGCGCTGCAGGTGCCCAAGGGCTTTGACGTTGCCGACAACGAGATCGTCGCCCGCGTGAGCGCCGGTGATCTGGTGATCACCGCTGACATACTGCTCGCCGCCGACGTCATCGCCAAAGGGGCGCGGGTGCTCGACCCGCGTGGCGAGCGGATGACGGTGGAGAACATCCGCGAGCGGCTGTCGATGCGCGACTTCATGCAGGGGCTGCGCGATTCCGGCGTCGAGACCGGCGGGCACTCGGCGCTGAACCAGGGCGACCGGCAGGCGTTTGCAAGGGCGCTGGATAGCTGGCTGGCGCGTTTGCCGAAATAGTTTCACCGAACACTTGCCCATCAAGGACCTTCGCCCATGATTACCTGTCATCTGAAGTACGTCGTCGACGCCACGAAGATGGTTGAATTCGAACAGTACTGTCGAATGTGGCTGCCGCTGATCAAGAAGTTTGGTGGTATCCACCATGGCTACCTGCTGCCCTCGGAAGGGGCGAGCAACATCGCGCTCGGCTCGTTCTCGTTCCCGTCGCTCGCTGCGTATGAACAGTATCGAATCAAGTCACTTGAAGACCCTGAGTGCCAAGTCGCCTTCCGGTTTTCCAAAGAGACGCGGTGCTTCCTGAGTTACGAACGAACTTTCTTCCGTCCGTTGTTTCCCGAGTGATTGGCGCATGAGCAACCTGTTTGAAAACCTGCCGGTCGCCTTGCCCGGCGAGCTGTTCGAAACGCTGGCGCGCAGCGGGGCCGTACGGATCGAGCGCATCGTCTCGCATGGCCAGACGTCCCCGGACGGCTTCTGGTACGACCAGCCCGAGTCCGAATGGGTCGTGGTGCTGCAGGGCAGCGCGCGCTTGCGTTTTGACGATGAGGCCGCCGATACCGAGTTGCACGTCGGCGACTACGTGCTGATTGCGCCGCACCGCCGGCACCGGGTGACGTTCACCGAAGTGCCGACTGTGTGGCTGGCGGTGTTTTTCTGAAAACCTGCTCATGCTTCTGCTGCGCGCCACTGATCGGTGCTCATGCGCTGCTCGAAATCCTCATTTACTCAAGTAAATTCCGGTTTCTGCGCTGCTCTTCACTCCGCTGAGTGTCGCTCGCGACGAAGCGTGGGCAGGTTTTAGCCGGCAGGTTTCAGCTGGCCGGGCAGGCCAGCGCCGGGGCGAGCGGTTTCGCCGCGGGCCAGCTCGACGCGTAAAGCACGCCACCGATCACCAGCGCCGTGCCGGCCAGTTGCGCGCCGCTGACGGCTTGGCCGAGCGCGATGCCGATCAGCACGGTAAAGATCGGGATCAGGTTCATGAAGATCGCCGCCCTCGCCGCGCCGATCCGGGCGACGCCGTCGTTCCACCACATATAGGCGAGCACCGTGCCGAGCACGCTCATCGCGGCGATGGCGGCCACCACGCTGTGCGGCGGCAGCGTGTAGAAGTCGGGGCTGACGATCTGGGCGACGCCGCTCATCAGCAGGCCGCCGAAGCTGATCGTCATTGCCGAAACCTGCAGCGGTGCCAGACCGGTGATGAAGCGGCGCGGAATGGTCGAATACACCGCCATCGCCAGCGCGGCACAGAACACCAGCGCATCGCCCGGTGTGAACGACAGCGCGAGCAGTGCGGCAACCGAGCCATGGCTGATCACGGTGACCACGCCGGCGAGTCCCAGCCCGAGGCCGGCCATCTGCCGGCGGCTGACGGGCTCGCGGTTGAGCAGCGCCGACAGCAGCACGGTCAGCGCCGGGCACAGCGCGGTAATCAGCGCGCCGTTGACCGGCGAGGTGGAATGCAGGCCGTAAAACAGCGCGATATTGAAGCCGCAAATACCGATGGCCGCCATGGCGAGCAAGGGCACGAGATTGCGGCGCAGTCCGGCCAGGTCGATGCCTTCGCGCCAGTACACCAGCGGCACGAGGATCAGCGCGGCGGCGAGAAAGCGCCAGCCGCCGATCGCCAGCGGCGACATGAAGGCGACCACATACTTGGCGAGGTGAAACATCATTGCCCAGAAAAACGTGGTCAATACCAGTCTGGAATAGATCAGGGCCATGGCGGGCTCCGGCTTGTACGGTGGATTGGAAAGCCGATTATAATTTTCCGTATTCGCAACGAATTTAGAGATTTCGAAAAACCATTTTCCGTATATGAAAAACATGCCCGAGCTCGACTGGAACGATCTGAAGTACTTCCTTGCCGTGGCGCGCGGCGGCGGGCTGACGCCGGCGGCGCAGGCGCTGCACAGCAGCGCGTCGACGGTCTCGCGGCACATGGACGCGCTGGAAAAACGCCTCGGCGTGCGGCTGTTCATGCGCCAGCAGCGCGGCTATCTGCTGACCGATGAAGGCAGTGCGCTGTTCGAGCACGTGGCCGAAGTCGAACGGGCGATGCAGGCGGTCGAGCGCCGCAGCAGCGAGGTCGCCGGGCTGGTGAAGGTCGCGACGTCGGAAACACTGGGCAACCATCTGCTGGCGCCGAATCTGGCCGGTTTTGCCGCGCAGTATCCGCATGCGCAGGTCGAGCTGGTGATCAGCCGCAACCTGGCCGATCTCTCGCGCCGCGAGGCCGATCTGGCGCTGCGGATGATGGAACCCGGCGCGGCCATCGTCGGCAACGACTACATCGCGCATCCGCTCGGCAAGGTGCGTTTCGGCCTGTATGCGACGCCGGCGCTGGTGGCAGCGCATCCGGACTGGCGCACGATGCCCTATGTGACGTGGGATGAATCCTGGGGCTACTACTCGATGGGCAACTGGCTGATCGCGCAGTTCGGCGGCCGGCCACCGGTGCTGCGCGCCAATAATCTGCAGGCGCAATACCTGGCCGCGCGCACCGGCATCGGGCTGGTGATGCTGCCGCACTTTCACGGCGACGCCGACCCGCTGCTACAGACCGTCGCCGACATGCCCGAGCCGGCCGGCCGCGATCTGTGGATCGTCTATCACCGCGATCTGAAAGCGAGCCGGCGGGTGCTGGCGATGCGCAGCTATGTCGAGGCGCTGGCGCGGCGCGTGCTCGGCTGAAGCGTCGGAGCCGGGCGTTACTTGAGCGTTTCGAACTCGATCAGCAGCGTGGTCTTTTCGTCATTCAGCCACAGCTGGCCGTCCTGAATCGTCACCTGCAGCCGCATCGAGCGTTCGAGCATGGCACCGAGCGCGCCGAGGGTGTCGTTGTCGATCGCCAGCACATGCAGGTTGTCGAAGCGGGTGAAGCCGCCGGCCATCGGTGCCCACCAGGTTTCGGCAAAACGGGTGCCGCCGTAGGCGTAAATCCATGCTTCATCGGCGCGCTGCGCGGCGCGGCGGATGCGTTTTTCGTCGGGCTGGCCGAGCTCGATCATCACCTCGATCTCGTCGACGAGGTTCTTCTGCCACAGCGCCGGCTCTTCGTCATCGCTGATGCCCTTGCCGAAAGCCATGGTTTCGCTGGCGTGGCGGGCAAACGCAACCAGACGCAGCATCAGCCGTTCCGGCGTTTCCGACGGGTGCTGGGCGACGGTGAGCGCGTGCGTCTCGTAATAGCCGCGATCCATATCGGCGATATTCAGTTCGGCTTTGTAGATCGTGGCCTTGAGCGCCATGGTGGCCTTGTGCTGGAAAGGGGAAAGGCGCGAAGTTTAGAGCAGCGTCAATGAATCGGCGAGCTTCTTGCCGATTGACGGCCAGCCGGCGGGTGCAGATCGTCGCGAATGGGCATAAAATCGTGCTTTTTCACGGACGACGGTTCGGCGTCCGGTCATTTACCCGTGGGGCAAGCAATGAATCTGGCGGATGTGCAGGCGAAGTATCAGGCGTTCAAGGAACTCGGTCTCAAACTCGACATGTCGCGCGGCAAGCCGGCGCCGGAGCAGCTCGATCTGTCGCTGCCGCTGCTCGATGCACTCGACGGCTTCAAGGCCGCCGACGGCACCGACACCCGCAACTACGGCGGCATCGTCGCCGAAGCGCGCGCGCTGTTCGCCAGCCTGCTCGATGTGCCGGCGCCGCAAGTCGTCGTCGAAGGCAGCGCCAGCCTGTCGCTGATGCACGATGTGCTGATCTACAGCATGGTTTACGGCCAGCCGGGCCATGCGCCGTGGGCCGGTCAGTCGCCGGCCTTCATCTGCCCGGTACCGGGTTACGACCGTCACTTCGGCATCTGCGAAGCGCTGGGCATCCGCATGATCAACGTCGCGATGACCGACAACGGCCCGGACATGGACGAAGTCGAGCGTCTGGTCGCGTCGGATGCCAGCATCAAGGGCATGTGGAACGTGCCGAAGTACAGCAACCCGGGTGGCGTGGTGTATTCGGATGAAACCATCCGCCGTCTCGCCGCGATGAAGACCGCCGCGCCGGACTTCATCCTGATGTGGGACGATGCTTACCGCTTCCACCACCTCACCGCTGAAAACATCGTCAGCGCCGGTGTCATCGATGCCTGCGCCGCCGCCGGCAACCCGAACCGCGCGTGGGTGTTCGCATCGACGTCCAAGGTGACCTTCGCCGGTGCCGGCCTGGCCGCGCTGGCCAGCTCGACTGAGAACGTCGCATGGTGGACCAAGAAGTCGGGCATCCGCAGCATCGGTCCGGACAAGATCAACCAGCTCCGTCACGTGCGTTTCCTCAAGGACCGCGCTGGCGTCGAGGCGCTGATGGTCAAGCATCGCGACATCCTCGCGCCGAAGTTCGATGCGGTACTGGCGCAGTTCGAAGCCGTGCTCGGCGGCGTCGAAGGCGTGAGCTGGACTTACCCGAAGGGCGGTTACTTCATCGATCTGGTCACGCCGAACGGCTTTGCCAAGCAGACCATCGAACTGGCCAAGGCCGCCGGCATCACGCTGACTCCGGCCGGCGCGGCGTTCCCGTACGGCAAGGACCCGAAGGACGCGCACATCCGCATCGCGCCGAGCTTCCCGTCGCTGAAGGAAATCACCCAGGCGGCAGAAGGGATTGCGCTGGCGTTGCGCCTGGCGATCGGCCGCTAAAAAAACCTGCCTCGTCAGACCTGCTGCGCTTGCGCATCTCGCTGTCGTCCGATGCTCGAAATCCTCATGTACTCATACGTACATTCCGGTTTCTGCGCTTCGGGCGTCAGCGATCTGCTTTGGCTCGCAGGCCTGCCGAAGCAGGTTTGCGCATCGCATCGTCTTGATCAAAACCGCCGCCCGGCTTGTCCGGCGGCGGTTTTTCGTTGTCTGCGTTGCGCTGAACCCACCGTGACGACAGACGCGGTCGCGCCGATGTCGATGGTTGATTTATGCTTTCGGCATGAATGAATCCCCGCTCTGGACCGCCGGCTTCCGGCACTTTCTCGGCTCGCGCTTCATGGCGCTAGCGCTGTGCGACGGCCCGCCGCCGCCGCCCGGTGATGTCGCGCGTTTCGCGCTGTGTCTGGTGCAAGCCGGCTCGGCCCGGGTCGAAATCGGCGGCATCAGTCAGTTGGTGACCGCGCCGGCCGCCCTGCTTTTCGACGAGACATTAAGGCCAAGCTTCGAAGCCGCACGCGGCTTGCGCTGCGAGAGCGTGGTGTTCCATCCCGGCATCGTCAATGATGTGTTCGAGCCGGCGGTACTGCGCGCCGGCGGCTATACCGGCACGGCGATGCAGGATGCCGACGTGCTCGATCCGTTCATTTCCGGCTCGCCGCTGCGGCGCTGCCTGGCCTTGTCGCCGGCGCTGGCGGCCCGCGCCAGTGCGGCGCTGGGACAAATGCGCATCTTGCTGACCCGGCAGGACGATCTGCGCTGGCCCTGCCGTACCCGTGCCGCCTGGATCGAGCTGCTGTTCGGCCTGCGCGCGGCGTGGGATGCCACCGATCCGGCGCAACTGCTGCCCAGCGATGAGCGAGTTGCCTGCGCCTTGCAATGGGTGCACGACCACTATGCCGAATCGTTCACCGTCGAGACGCTGGCGCGCGTGGTCGGCTGCAACCGCACCACCTTGAACGACGGGTTTCGCGCGCATACCGGTCACAGCATCCGTGCCTACGTCGTTGCGCTGCGCATGCGCGCCGCGGCGCAATTGCTGCGCGATACGCTGATCCCGGTCGGCGACGTGATGGCCAAGGTCGGCTATGACAACCCCAGTCACTTCAGCCGCACCTTCCGCAGCAGCACCGGCTTGACGCCGGGTGCGTACCGGCAGCGCGAGTGCTGGCTGGACTGAGCGCTACTCCTGCGCCCGATCGACGATGAGCTGGCCCAGATCGCGGGCCCGGATCGCCGCGGCCGGATCGCCCTGCAGCGCGGCGGCGCGATACCAGTGCCAGGCCTGAGCCAGACTGCGCGGCACGCCGTCACCACGCTCGTACAGTGTCGCCACGATGTACTGGGCGCCCACATCGCCGCCTTCAGCCGCGCGCTCGTACCAGCGCGCGGCGCGGCGCATGTCCTGCGGCGCGCCGCGGCCGAGGAAATACTGCGTGGCCAGATTGACCTGCGCTTCGGTGTGGCCCTGTTTGGCGGCTTGGGTAAACCAGCGCGTTGCCTCGGTCTGCGAGCGCGACAGGCCACGACCAGTTTCGCATAGCCGGCCCAGCGCGAACTGCGCCGGCGCCGAGCCGGACTCGGCGGCAAAGCGCAGCCAGTACGCGGCGGTCGCATCATCGGCACTGTTGGCTTCGCCGTTGAGCAACAGCATGGCAATGTTGTACTGCGCGTCGGCATCTCCGGCCTGTGCGCCGGCCTGATACTGGCGTGCAGCCTCGGGATAATCGCCGGGCCGGTGGGCTGGCTCGGCCGGATAGGCCGCGATGGCGAGGGTGGAGCAGAAAGACAAAAGCAAGAGCACGCGCACGACAACCCCCTGCACGGCGATGGCGCCGTGGCTGCCTACATGTCGCAGGGCGACGGCAAGGGCGGATGAGGCAGCAGTCATGGTGTCCGGATGCGCGGCGCCGGCCTTGCGCGGCGCCGCGGCACGCGCTTCCGGCAGGTGTAGTCAGCCGGTTTTGCGCATGCATGAAGCAGTCTATGCACGGTTTGCCGATGCCTGCTGTCGGGATGCTCATGCTTCCCGCGCCAACGGGTTGCAATGCGCCTGTTTTGAGACGAGGCTATCCCGCTTCGATGCCCGGTTTGCGGCGTGTGGTCCGGAAAAATGACGGGTTTTGCCGCTTGTCGACTGAGTGCGCGCACCCGGCTTTGGTCGATCAACGGCGGGCCGGGCGGGCTGCGCGAGCGGGTCGATATCGTGCCGCTTGAGGACATGCAATAGGGGAAACGCCATTTGCTGCGTCGCATCAACGCCGCAAAACGCACGGTATGATGGCCGGGTCAGCCAGTTCAGGAATACCCGATGACCGCCACCACCGTACTCAAGCTGAATGAATATCCGCAGCGGCGATTGCTCAACGACGAAGCGCATGCCCGGCCATTTGAACCCGCCAGCACGCCGGGGCGAATCAGCCATATCGTTTATCTGAACCGCAATGTGAGCATCGAGCAGGAATGCTGGCTGGTCGGCGAGCTGTGCGCCTGGTTCCGGGTGCCGCCACCGACACCGGGGCCGGTGCATTTTTCGGTTGATCTGGGGCCGCTGCGTTTCAAATGGGCACGGCATAGCGAGTTTTCATCGCTGACCTTCTCGCAGTACGGCGAAGCGGGCGAACCGTTCGCCGGTAGCGCGCTCGATCTGGTCCCGGCCGACTGGCTGGCACAAATGCCCGGCAATATCCTGCTGGCGGCGCATGCGGTGCTGTTGGCCGATGCCGACCTGTCGGTGCCACTGGAAGACATCAGCGAGCGATACTTTGACGGCCACGACCTGATCGGCGCGCAACTCGGCGACGGCAGCGGCACCGCGTACACCGATTTCCACCTCCACGCCGGCGGATTTTCGCGTTACCTCGTGATCGACCACAGCATGGGGCCGCGTCAGGCGGGGCGCATGGTGCAGCGGCTGTTCGAGATCGATACCTACCGGATGCTGGCGTTTCTGGCGCTGCCGGTGGCCAAGAGCATTTCGCCCGAGCTGAGCGATGCCGATCATGAACTGGCCGAGCTGACCACGGCGATGTCGAACGCCCGGCAAGACGATGAACCGGCGCTGCTCGACCGGCTGACCAAGCTGGCCAGCCGGATCGAGAGTGCATTGTCGCTCACCGACCACCGTTTCTCGGCGGCGCATGCTTATTACGAAATCGTCCGCCGCCGCGTGGGCGAACTGCGCGAGCTGCGGATTCAGGGCGTGCAGCCGTTCAACGAGTTTGTCGAGCGACGCTTGAGCCCGGCGATGGAAACCTGCGAAGCGGTTGCGCGGCGCCAGCGCGTGCTGGCGGCACGCGTCGCCCGGGCATCGTCGCTGCTGCGCACCCGCGTCGATATCACCCACGAGAAGCAGAATCAGGCCTTGCTCGAATCCATGAACAAGCGCGCCCATCTGCAACTGCGACTGCAGGAAACCGTGGAAGGCTTGTCGGTCGCGGCGATCACCTATTACACCGTCGGCCTGGTCGGCTATGCGGCCAAGGGGCTCAAATCGGCCGGTGTCCATATCAATCCGGAGCTGGCGACCGGCGTGGCGATTCCGGTGGTCGCGCTACTGGTGGCGCTCGGCCTGCGGCGGATGCGCAAGGCGCTGATGAACGAGGCGTGATCAGTTCACCAGTCCGCTGCCGCCGCACTGGACGTTGAGTAGTGTGACGTCGGCGTAATTGAGCCGGACGCCTAGCATGGTTAGCAAGCCGTTGACGATGGGGTCGAGCGCGGTGGTCAGTGGCGCCAGGATGGTGCCGAGCAGGCCGCCGATGACCCCGCCGAGTGCGCCGAGTGAGCTCGACAGCATGCCGGACAGGAACGATGACAGTGTGCCTAGTCCCGCGCCGCCGGAATAGCTTTTAGGCGGATCGCTCGGCAGATCGGCGTTGCTGCCGACGTGGAAGTGCAGGGGCGGGACAGCCGGTTCGCCGAGACAGTTGCCGCTCCCTTGGCAGGCGATGCTCGGCCTGACGCCGATGACGACGTCGGCGCCGCTGTTCGTGCATTGCATCGACTCCAGCCAAGCGGTAGCGCTCGCCACGGTCAAGGTCAGCGGCACCTCAATCGCCGGAAGCAGCAGCGGTTTGATGCTCAGCGTCAGTCCCAAGCGGGTTTGCGCAGTCTGTGCCTGCGTGCGCCAGTTACCTTGACTGTCTTTGCCCGGTTGGCCGGCGGCCAACACCGGCGGCTCGATCAGTGTCAGCCCTATGTCTGCGGTGATCCTTGCCACTCCCAGTGGCAAATCGATCTGCTGCCCGAGGTCGAGGAAGTGGTTGCGGTTCGATTGCTGTAGCGACGTATTCAGCAGGTCGAGCACCGATAGCTGCGCATTCATCGCCGCCGTTTTATCGGCGATATCGAGGTTGAGCAGGCCGCGGTGATCGGGGGTATCGATCAGGTGGAAATTGGCGCCACCGCTGGTCAGGTTGAGTGTTTGTAGTAGCACTGCCGTCGCCGGGCTTTGCGTGCTCAGCGCGTTGACCATCGCCAGCCTGAGTTGCTCGTAGCTGACCTGGGTATCGATCAATTGCTCATAACCGCCCACCGCCAGTGCCGCAGCCAGTTGGCCGATCGAAAGGCTGGTATTGGCCAGTGCTTGGTAGCTGGCAACCGAGAGCGAGATCGGGCGGCCGAGCAAGGCTGAAAGTAGTGAGTTGAGTGCACCTTGCTTGCTGTTATCGATTTTCGCCAGCCCGCTGCCGACGGTGAACGCGGCGTAGGCGCTGCTGATGGCGGTGGCTTCAGCGCTGATGAGCTGCGTACCGGGCAAGAAAAATAGCCTGAACGCGGTATTGCTGACGACGACGCGTGCGGCGTCGACTGGGCTGGCCGACAAGGCGCCGGTCTGGCCCGGTTGCCAGTGGCCGGTGGTCAACGCCAGTATGTGAGTGGCATCGGGAACGAAGCCATTGTTGCTGGCATTCGCCAAGGCTGCCGCTTCCGGGGCGCGGAACAGCGATTGTGCTGCCGCCATGGCGGCCAGATCTGCGACCTTCTGCAGTTCGCGTTTTTCGGCATACATTCGGCCGATATCCAGTGCACCCATGGCGAACACGGCAACAAAAATCAATATTCCCGTGATCGCAATCGCCATACTGCCGGACTGGGAGCGCATCTTTTAACGCGTTCCGCTGGTTTTGGCGTCTTTCACATCGGTGACCGAGATGGCGGTATCAAAGCTCTTTTGGTAGCGCTGATACGCACGTACCGCTTCTTCAGAGCGGGCAGGGAGCAGCGAGGCTGCATCACCGCTCACTTGCAGCGCCAGCCAAGCGCGGGTGGCATCGCCCACCCGGTAGGGCCGCTGCTTGGCTGGCGTATCCGGATCTGTAATGGGCTCATCGCCGGCATGAGCCACGCCCGCTAAGGCGAGCAGGAAAAAAAGGCAGCAACGTTTCATGATTGATCCTTGAGCGAGGTAGCGCCTTAAATTACCGGGGTGCGGTGTCGAGCGTTTGCGCCATTTGCAATCCAGAAGCGGTGGGCTGCTGCCACAGGCTCGATTCGGTGCCGATGCGTTGGGCGATCTCGCCCGGGATGCCCGGATCAGCGGCGCCGCTACTCAATTGCCGGTACAGCGCCAGATTGGCGCGAAAGCGCGGGTCACTCGGCGCCAGTTCCACGGCCCGGGCCAGCGCTTGGGATGCGCCGGCCCAGTCGCCGCGCAGCAAGGCCAGATAGCCAAGATCGTTCCAGGCGGCGGGGTTGGTGGGCGCATCCCGCGTTGCATCGGTCAGGTACTGATGCGCCTTGCCCCAGTTTTGTTCGCCGGCGTAAATCAGCGCGAGCCCGTGCTCGGCAGCGGCACGCTGGGGGCCGTTCAACAGTGATTCGTAGCGTTGCCGCGCGGCGGCAGCGTTGCCGGTGGCACGCTCCGCCCTGGCGCGCATCAACTGTGTTTGGGGCGAGCTGCCGTACGAGTTCTCCAGTGAATCAAGGTGCGAGAGCGCCGCATAGTGAGTGCCCTGCGCCTGCAGGGACGCGATCATGCTGACGTAGGCGCCGCGTGCATCGGCCGTTTTAACGGGGGCGTCGCCGCTGGTTTGTCGGGCTTGCTCGGCCAGTTGCTGCTGCTGAGCCTGCGCGACTTGCGTCGGTGTTTGGGCACACGCCGTCAGCAATGCGCCCAGCGGAAGTATCAGGGAAAGAAAGCGGCGCATCAGCGAGCTCCTGTGTGTTGCAGTGTGCCAATCAGCGCGAGCATGCCGGGGCCCGCAAGCAGGATGAACAGCGCGGGCAGCATAAAGAGCACCATGACGCCGGTCATTTTGACCGAGAGATGGCCAATGATTTTTTTCAGGTTCATTCGTTGCTGTTCCAGCAAGCGTTCCCCGAACTTGGCAAGCGGCTCTTCCGATGCGCCGCCATAACGCTCCAGGCGATCCAGCAATTGCGCGAGTGCGGAAAAATCAGGCGAATTGAAGATATCCGCCAAGGGCTCCAGTGAGTCTCGCCGGTCACGCCCGCCCTGATAGCGCTGATTGGCGAGCGCGATTTCCGGCGCAAGCACCGGCAGCACGATGGTGAATTCATTGGCGCATACAAGCAGAGATTGGCCCACGCTCATGCCGGAGCCCTGCATCATGCGTAACAGGTCGATAAAAAGCAGTAGCTCTTTATCGGCCATCTTTGCCCGGATCGCCGCGCGCCAGTGTAATAAACGCCGCGGTAAGAGCATCCCGATGATGACCGCCAGGGCAATACCCGGAAGGCTGAATCTGGCTGGGAGGATTGGAAAAACCATGACCACGATGGCGAGCAGCAATGGCAAGCCAATACAAATCAAAACATAGTGGTAATAGTGTTTTTCATTGCTAAAGCCGGCAGCAACCAGCAGTTTGCGAGTGGGATGGGTGTGACGCACTGCTTGCGGGTCGTGGATGATGCGTTTGGTGAGATTGATCAGGCGTGAGCTGGGCGTAGACGCGGTCGCGGCAGACGATTGCGAGGGCACGACGGGCAAGCGGCGGAACAGGCGCTGTGTCGTTTGCTGGTTACGCATCCGATGGGTTGCGATGAGCAGGCCTGCAACAAGCAGTAACACGGCGGCCAAGAGTGACAGCAGGTTCAGCATGGTTTGCTCCATCAGACTTGCTTGGCCAGGCGATACAGCAGCACGGCCCCGATGACCTGCATGATGAGGACGCCGGCGAGCATTTTTTGTCCGGTTGGGTCGCTGAAGAGAACGGCCATGTAATCGTGATTGATGATGCCCATGACGATACCAAGCGTAATGGGCATGCCACCGAGTACCCAGGCTGAAAGACGGACTTCCGAGGTGAGGGCGAGCAGTTCCTCGTGTGAGGCGTGTCGTGTTTGCAGAACGATGGCGATCCGGTTGATCAACTTCTCGGGTTGGCCGCCATAACGCACGGCAACGCGCATTGCCGTGGCCAACAGATCGAATTCGGCGATTTGATAAAGTTTGGCGTTTTG
The DNA here is from genome assembly GCF_015140455.1 of Jeongeupia sp. HS-3. Classification (NCBI taxonomy): domain Bacteria; kingdom Pseudomonadati; phylum Pseudomonadota; class Betaproteobacteria; order Neisseriales; family Chitinibacteraceae; genus Jeongeupia; species Jeongeupia sacculi. Next base: position 3,029,900 of record NZ_AP024094.1, read on the forward strand.
ATGCAGCGCGGTATCCAGCTCGACGCCGGCAGCGTGCATGCTCTGCGCCCTTTGCATCATGGCGCCGAGCGGCTGCGGTGTTTCAGCAATGAGCTTGCCGAAGCCTTGCGGCAAGCTCTGGCCGACCGAGGCCAATCGTGCCAGTCCCTCCAGAAACGCCGGTAACTGCCGCGTGGCGCGCTGGCGCTGCTTGATCGTGCGGATCCCCTGCAGGATCACCAGCAGGCCGATGCCCAGGACGAGCCCAGCAAGCCCGGCCGGTCCTTGCCAGACCAGTTGTGCCGCGAGCCCCAGGCACAGCGGCAATAACAGCCAGAATCGCCAGTGTGGCGGCAACTCGGCCTGCCGGGTTTGCCACCATAGTTGCCAGTGCGTCCGGGTGGCTTGCCTCAGTTCCAGGGGCTCATCGGCATAAGCGTGCGGGCTTTGGCGCGCGAGCCGGCTTGATAGCTGCCGTTCTCGGCGCCGGTATGCGCTCAGGCTGAGCGCGGCGGCGATCAGCATGAAAAAACTGAGCAGCAACAAGAGATTAAGCATGGGCGGTCTCCGGTTTCCAGCTCGCCAGCTTCTCGTGCTGCGCCACGGTTTCGGTACGTTCCCAGCTTGGGGTTGGCGACGAGGAAAAGCGGAACAGCTCTTGCAGCGCGACCATATCGCCATCCATACCGGTCACTTCGGTCACGCTCAACATGCGCCGGCTGCCATCGCTGAGACGGCCGACCTGCACGATGAGGTCAACGGCACTGGCAACCTGGCGGCGCAGGCTTAAATCGCTGCCGACAAACCCGGCAAAGCCGGCCAGCATCTCCAGCCGGTAGATGGCGTCGCGGGCGGAGCTGGCATGCAGCGTGCCCATCGAGCCGTCGTGGCCGGTACTCATCGCTTGCAGCATTTCCAGCACCTCGGCACCGCGGACTTCGCCGACGACAACGCGATCGGGCCGCATGCGCAGGCTGTTGCGCACCAGATCGCGGATGGTGATTTGTCCGGCGCCTTCGTAACCGCCGGGGCGGCTTTCCAGTTTGACCACGTGCGGGTGTTGCAGATCGAGTTCGGCGGTGTCCTCAACCGTGATGACGCGTTCACCCGGCGGGATGTAATTGGATAACACATTGAGCATGGATGTTTTGCCGCTGCTGGTACCGCCGATCACCAGCAAATTGCAGCGCTGGCGAACCGCGTGGGCCAGGAAAGCCAGCAACTGCGGCGAAAGTGCACCGACTTCGACCATGCGCTCGCCGGTATAGAAACCGCTATGGAATTTGCGGATCGACACCGCCGCCCCGTCGACGGCGAGTGGCGGAATCACCGCATTGAGTCGCCCGCCATTGGGCAAGCGGGCATCGACCATCGGGCTGGATTCGTCCAGCCGCCGGCCCAGCGGAGCCAGCAGCCGCCGCAAAAAACCGATGAGGTGATCGTTGTCGCGAAAATGGACGGGCTCGCGGGTGAGGACGCCTCGCCGCGAGACGATGATGTTGTGCGGACCATTGATGAGGATGTCCTCGACGGCTTCTTCATTGAGCAGGTCCTCGATTGGCCCATACCCGACCAGTTCTTTCAGCAGCGCGTCGGCAATGGCGCTGATTTCGCGCTCGTTGATGGCGATCTGGCTGTTGGCAATGAATATGCCGACCTCGTAGCGGATAAGGCGAGCCAGGCGTTCACGCGGCATATCGCTAAAGTTTCCGCCCAGCTCGGTAATGCGGTCGATCAGGTAATCATGCGCCGCACGCTGGATGCGCTCGAATTCGGGACTACCCAAAAAGCCGTTGTCGGGCAGCGGGCTCATACCGCATCGCTACGCACGAAGAGCCGCGATAAACGCCGGCCAAGCGTGTCTTCTGTGGTCGCGGGAACCTTGATGTCGATGGCTTCAAGTACCTTGAGGGCGAGTGCATCAACGGCCCGTGCCCAGTGGTTTTTCGCGGGAAGCAACTGGCCCAGACTTTGGGCGTCATTGAGGCCGGAGGCATCGTGAGGCAAGGTTGCCAGTACCGGAATCCCAAGCCGTTGCCCGATATGACTGGCACTGACGGCGCGCTCGTCCACGTGGCGGTTGATTACGGCATGCCAGGCCGTGGTTTTGATGCCGGTGGTTTCCAGCTGGCTCAGATAATCCAGGCTGGCTTTCAGGCTACTGATGCCTTGCTCGCACACCAGCAGCACCAGGTCGGCGTTGCGGATCAGGTGCTGCGCCAGCAGCGGATCGGGTGAACCACCCAAATCGACGACGACCGTACCGAAGTGCGAGCGCAGGATCCGGAACAAGCGCAAGGCGTCGGTTGCGGCGATATCGGCGCGGTCGAGCGCCGAGATGGGCAGCGGCAGCACCGCAAGGCCGTGTTCATGGCGGGCAAATGCCGTTTTCAGCATGACCTGGTCGAAACGGGCGATATTCAGGATCGCACCGAGCATATTCAGTTCGGGCTCAAGCCCCAGGTAGAGGCTGCAATCGCGTACCGGCCCGCCGCAATCCATCAGCAGAATCTCCTGCTCGCCCAGATGAGCCTTGATCCGCAGCGCCAACTGGGTGCTGATGCTGCTGGTGCCCACGCCTTGTTTGGCTCCAATGAGCGCAATCATCGGGCCACCACCGCGACGTGGTTGTTCGTCATGGGTGCGCAGCGTTTCGCTGACGATGGTTGTTGCCGATTCGAGGTTGTCCATGTCGACGAACTCGGCCACGCCGGCCTGTAAGGCCGCGTGGAGCGCCGCTTCACCGGGATGGCCGACCCCGATCCGCGCCAATGTCGGATAGATTTCGGCCAGTTGTCTGGCGGCCTGATGCGAGGCGCCGTGTGCGGTGTTGTCCAGCACCAAAAACACCGCATCCGGCCCGAGCAGGCCAACCTCGCGAATCAGGTCCTCGACGTTGCCGGCGCGGCCAATGACCACGCCGAGTGAAGCCAGTGCCTGATCCAGCCGCTCGGCGAGCAGCGTGTCGGCGGAGTACAAAATGAAGGTGTGCGCGCCAGCCGCAGCCTGGATCCGCTCTGGATGTTGGGCAATGTTCATTCTGAGAACCCCGTCAGTTTCCGGTCTTTACCCAAGCCGACAAGCCAGAGTTTCCAGATCGATTCATCAATGCGGCTGCCTTCACCCGGTAAGCCCGGTTTGGGCGCATTTTTTGCCATTGGGGAAACAATGTGGGGTGTAACGACAATCATCAATTCACGGTCTTCGCGTTCATCCTCGACGCGCTTGAAAAAGGCACCAAGAATCGGCAAATCGCCCAGCCCCGGCACCTTGTCGATATTTTTCCTGAGGTTGCGCGAAACCAGTCCACCAATCACGAAGCTTTCGCCATCGCCCAATTCAACCGTGGTTTCGGCGCGCCGCGTCACCACCGATGGCACCGCCGTGCCGTTGAGCAAAATGGCGCGGTTGTAATCGAGCTCGCTGGCTTCGGGCGCTACCTTGAGCGCGATTCGCTGCTTGTTGATGATGGTTGGCGAAATAGCGAGACCGATACCGAATTTTTTCCATTCGATCGATACCGAGCCCAAGGTTTGCGCCACCGGAATCGGCAATTCGCCACCGGCCAGAAACGTGGCGGTCTGGCCTGACAGGGCGACAAGGCTGGGCTCGGCGAGGACTTGAACATAACCGTTGGATTCAAGCAGGCTGAGTGCGCCGGTGATATCCCACGCCGAAGTGATGCGCCGTGCGAAAAGATTGAAGGCGGAGGCGATGGGATTGGCGAGATCGGTCGCACCCGGCACCAGCGAGCCGAAGGTGAATGCACTACCGTTATGCTTCACCAATAGATTGAGGCCGGCTTGCGCCAAGGTGTTGCGGGAAAACTCAACGACTCGAATGTCGACTTGTACCGTGCCGCCGGTATTCAGGACGGTTCTGTCGTCCACCTCTTTGCCAAGCGCTCCGACAAACTGCGAGTGCTGTGCGACATCGGCGATTTTTCCGTCGAGGATCTGCCGGCTGCCGTTGCTGTGCCAATCAACGCCCGGCGCGGGCTCAAGTGTGGCTCTGGCATTAACCTGCACCTGGATCCGCGTCGGCGCGGTCTGCCCTTGTTGCCAAAGCAGAACGGTGGTTCGGCCTGGCTTTCGCCCCTCTACCAACAAGGCGTCACGCTGTTTTGGCATATGCACATCGGCGATGCCCGGGTCGGCAACGGCGACACGAACCAGCTTCTGCATGGGCACCGCCTGCATGTCGCCAACCTGCACCTTGAGCGTTTCCGCTTGTGAATGGGCATAGGCAACGGTGCTCAAGAGCGCAAAGCCATAGGCCGCGAGATGACTATTGGCCTTTGCCACGAATCACCTCCACACCGGATTCATTAGATACATTGGCGACCCTTGCCGGGCCGGATTCCGGCGTGCGAGGGGGCGGCGGCGCGGCGGTTGCGATCTGCTGCACGGCAGCGGGCATGGGCTGCGATCTGGCGGCGAGCGTCGCAGCCCGTGGCGCTTGGCCGGTCAACTCTGCAACGGTGCGGTTGGCGATGGCATGGTTCTGCGCGGCAGGCGAGCGCAAAACCAGCGTGAGTTGCCCGCTTTGTTGAGCAAGCACCACATCGGCGACCCGCTCATTCGGAACGGCCAAGACTGCGGAGCGCGCCTTGTCGTTCGTTTCGGCCGGTGCACCGGGGACGGCGGCGCCTTCCCGCTTGGCGCCGATGGCACTGCCTCCCAGCGCCAGTACACGCACATCCGCGAGCAGACGAATGGCCTCGCTTTGCATCACCTCTTGGCCGTCCTTGCGAACCGTGAAGAAGACATCGACGTGATCGCCCGGCTGCAGGTGATTGCCCACGGCCTTGATTTCATCGATGGCCATCGCCATGGCTCTTTCATCGGGGGCGACCAGGGCGGCAAAATTCGGGGTAGAGAAATCGGCTTCGGTGAGCACGCTGCCCGCGGGAATGGCCCGCACCGGCAGACGGCCGACCGCGGCTTGGGCATTGGCCAACCCCCCCGCGACCGGCGCGGCTTGCTGTGTGCTTTGCAGCTGTATCAGCGTGACCGGTTGATCCGGCGTGAGATTGGCACTTGCTTTTACGGCCGGGTATTGCGGCGCGATGGCCATTGGCGCGGCTTTGCTTGCGCCAGCCCAGCGGGCGCCGAGCGTGAAGGCGAGCAGGGCCAAGCCCGTTACGCCAAGGGCGTAGGCTGTGCGTTTGAGTCTGATCGACATGGCTGGCTCTTTGGGGCGGGTTTATTGATTTATTTGTTTGTGTTTATTGATCTATCAATACCGAAGCTTTGCTTTCAAATTTGCCCGGGAACGGCAGGCCCAACAGTGATGGCAATACCGATTTCGGATTTGCAACTGAAACGGATACGGTAATGGTGCATGGCGCGATGTATGTGCAGGTGCTGCTGTTCTTGTCGCTGATTGCATCAATGGCGATTGCATTTTTCTGGCCGGGTGGTAAAACGGCCACGGCCTCTGTGGCAACCTGTTTGGCAATCTGCTCGCGCGTGTTTGGCGACGCAACATAACGCATGGCCGCGCGCGCGCCTTCTTCCGCTGCAAAGGTCATGTGTTGTTTCATGATGAAGAAAACAATGTAAACCGACAGGCCGTAAAACAGCATCAAGAGAGGCAGCAGCAGCAAGGCGAATTCGATTGCCGCTGCGCCAGCTTGTTTTCGATTTATCAGCCTTCGCATCGGATATTCCTTGACGGGAAACGATGGCGTTATTTGCAAGGGCATCACCAGCCATTTGTCTTTGAAACAACCCGCGGTGTTTCAGCCGTCCTCGGTCGAGCGATGGTTATGGGACTGCGTTATGCGTTAATCAGCGCGGTTCTAATGTTGGTGAAAATGGTGCTGATTTGCCCGCCGAGCGCCTCTGCGGTAACTGCAATCACTACAGCAATCAAGGCCGCGACCAGGGCGTACTCGATCGCGGTGGCGCCGCGTTGCCGTTTGGGTAGTGCGATGGGGAGTTTCATGTGTGTTCTCCTTTCCTTGGCTGCTTGACTACTGACCAATCAATTTCTTTCAGGGTCAGCTTAGTTCGCAGCTTAGGAAGGGAACTTCAGTAAGTTTTTGTTTGCTGACGAACGGTGGCGTCGCAGCAAACTGGCGGACATCTGGCCTAGATGTCGTAGTTCTGGCCGATTTCCGGTGCCGAGTTACCGCTGGTCAAGGAGGACGCCAGGGCGGCGTGCCCGGCCAGATTATTGAGGCTGTATGTAATCTGTCTGTTTTCCTGCCGGATGGCGCGGGCGATGGCTTGGTGGAAGCCGGGGTGGCGCAGCCAGTGGGCCGACTGCGTCAGCACCGGGCTGAAGCCGCGCGCCATTTTGTGCTCGCCCTGCGCGCCGCCTTCGAATACCGCCAGATCGGTTTCGAGCGCGAATTCGATGCCTTGGTAGTAGCACAACTCGAAGTGCAGTGCCGGGATGAAACCGGCTTCGTCCCATTGCGCACCCCAGTAGCGGCCGTAGAGCCGGTCCCGATCGATGAGATCAAGCGCGGCGGCGATCGGTTTGCCATTGCGATAGGCGAGGATCAGCAGGCAGGAATCCGGCAGGGCTTGCCAGAGCCGCAGGAAGAAATCGAGGCTCAGGTAGGGGGTGCTTTGGTGCTCGTGGTAGGTGTTGGTGTAGCAGGCGTGAAAAAAGCGCCAGTCCGCCCCGGTGATGGCGGCGCCGCGCTTGCGCTCGATGTCGACCCCGGCGTCGCTGACCTTGCGCCGTTCCTGGCGGATTTTCTTGCGCTTGCTCGCCTTGAGCGCATCGAGAAAATCATCAAAATCACGCCAGCCGCCCTGCTTGTGCCAGTGAAACTGGATTTGCCTGCGCAGGAAAAATCCGGCGGCTTCCAGTGCATCGCCCTCGGCTTCATTGTGGAACAGCACATGTGCCGAGCCGGCATCGAGTGATTCGGTGGCGGCTTTCAGGCCGTGTGCCAGTTGCAGCCGCTGCTGCGCATCGGCCGCCAGCAGGCGCGGGCCGGGCACCGGGGTGAACGGCACCGCAGCGACCAGCTTGGGGTAATAGTCGAGACTATGCTGCTGGTAGGCCCGCGCCCACGACCAGTCGAAGACGTATTCGCCGAACGAGTGCGATTTCAGATAGAGCGGCATCGCCGCGCTCAGGCCATCGACGGCAAGGTGGCACGGTTGCCAGCCCCGGTTGGCGGCGACGCTGCCGCTTTGCTCCAGCGCATTGAGAAAAGCGTGCTGCAGCACCGTTTGCTCGCCGGCCAGCGCATTCCATTGCATCGGGTCGAGAGCATCGATGCGCGAGTGAAGCTGGATGTCCATTGCCGGTCCCGTATGCGTTATGACTAGGGTAAGGCCCAAGCGACAAGCGCGGCAAGGCGGGGTAGAACTGGGCGGTTAAACCGGCGACGTGGGAGCCGCACAATGAAAAAACAATTACAAGTGGGGCTGATCGGCTATGGCTATGTCGGCAAGACCTTCCATGCGCCGCTGATTGCCGCGACGCCGGGGTTAAAGCTGGCCGCGATTGCGTCGAGCCGGCCGCTGGTGGTGAACGCCGATTGGCCGGAGGTCGATGTCGAGCCCGATGCCGAGGCGTTGATCGCCCGGCGTGATCTGGATCTGATCGTGATCGCGACGCCAAACGACAGTCATGCTGCGCTGGCGCGTGCGGCGCTGCTGGCCGGTCACCATGTCGTGGTCGACAAGCCGTTCACGCTGACGGTGGCCGAGGCCGAAGGGCTGGCGGCGTTGGCGCAGGAAACCGGTCGGCGGCTGTCGGTGTTCCACAACAGCCGCTGGCATGCCGATTTCATCGCCGTGCGCGCGGCGCTGGCGGCGGGGCGCATCGGCGAGGTCAAACAGTTCGAAAGCCGGATCGACCGTTTCCGGCCCGTGGTGCGGCCACGCTGGCGCGAGTCGGCGCAGCCCGGCGCCGGGCTGTGGTACGACTTCGGGCCGCATCTGGTCGATCAGGCGCTGCAGCTCTTCGGCATGCCGCAAACCGTCTGGGCCGATCTGGCCTTGCGGCGCGAGGGGGCGCAGTCGGATGACGATGTGCACGTGGTGCTCGGCTATCGCGATCTGCGCGTGGTGCTGGGCGCGAGCAATCTGGCGGTCGGTGGCAGCCACCGCTTTCTGGTGCATGGCAGCAGCGGTAGTCTGGTTGTGGACGGTGTCGACAGTCAGGCCGAACAGCTCAGGGCAGGGGTGCGGCCGGGTCATCCGGCATGGGCATTCGATGCGCGGCAATTGACCATCTACACCGAGATCGATGGTGAAACGCGGTTACAGCACGTCGATCTGCCGCGCGGTGAATACACCGCCTACTACGCCGGCATGCGCGACGCGATGCTCGGCGTTGGCCCGAACCCGGTGATGCCGTCCGATGCGGTCGCGGTGATGCGGGTGATCGAGGCCGGCATCGCCAGCGCGCAAAGCGGCCGGCGCGTCAGCCTCTGAAAATCTACCCATGATCTTGCTGCGCGCCCCTGATCGGGGCTCATCCGCTGCTCGGAATCCTCATTTACCTGATGTAAATTCCGGTTCCTGTGCTGCTCTTCACCCCACTGAGGGGCGCTCGCGACAGATCATGAGCAGATTGCGATTTACGGTGCCAGCGCGCCGCGCGCGTTGGCGATCAGCTCGCGCACCAGCGCGGCGTCGGTGTCGACGATCGCGTATTCGTCCTGCCCCGGCGCACCCATTTTCACCACGGCGTTGCGGTAGCGCATGGCGCTGTCGCGCGGCGCGCGGCCGGAGCTGTGATATTCGCTGCAACCGGTTGATCGCACCAGTTCGGCGATATTGTGGCCGCGCACGCCGGCGCCGGGCATCACGATCAGCCGCTCACCGGCGATCTCGTTCAAGCGCTTGAGCATCGGGGCGCCTTCGAGTGCGCTCGGTGCCTGGCCGCTGGTGAGCAGCCGGTTGCAGCCGGTGGCAATGACGTCCTCGAGCGCCTGAATGGGGTCGCGCGCGACGTCGAAGGCGCGGTGGAAGCTCACCTGCATCGGCGTCGCCAGCTCGACCAGCTCGCGCGTGCGGGCCACGTCGATATCGCCATCGGCGGTCAACAGCCCGATCACTACGCCGTCGACGCCGATTTTCTTGCAGGCGAGGATGTCGCGCTTCATCACCTCGAACTCGATCTCGTCGTAGAGAAAATCGCCGCCGCGCGGGCGGATGATGACATTGAGCGTGATCCACAGCCGGTCGCGCGCGACGGCGATGGCGCCGTGCGACGGCGTGGTACCGCCTTCGAGCAGGTTGTCGCAGAATTCGACGCGCGCCGCGCCGCCTTCCTGCGCTGCCAGTGCCGAGAAGACCGAGCCGGCACAGATTTCCAGCTGAATTTGATCGGGTTGGGACATGGTGTGCTCCGAAATGGATATCCGGATGGTAGCGCTGTGTGGAGGCAGGCCCAAATAAAAAGCCGCGCAGTGGCGCGGCTTTTTGTGGCGGATCAAACCCGCGTCAGGCGCTGCGGCGCTCTTGCGCCATGCCGGCGTTGAGCACGGCGAACACCGCTCGCTGCTTTTCGTTCAGCTCGGCCAGTTGCTGCGACAACTGGCGGTCGATGTCTTCGAGTTCCTCGATCCGGCCTTCGAGCGTGTCGGTGGCCTTGTGGATGCGCTTGATGCTTTCAAGCCGGCGGCGCAGTTGCAGCTGGTGCTCCTTCACCTGCGTTTCCATCGGCGCCATCACCGCCTTGAGCCAGTGCTCGACATCGCGGTTGGCGACTTCGAATACGTAAACGACGCGGCTGGCGACGGTTTCGAAGAACTTGTGCGTCAAACGCCCCTGACTGGTGGTCAACAAGCGGCCGATGGTGTTGAAATGCTCGCGGAACGACTTCTCCAGCCGGGCCAGCTCCTTGTGGTACTTCAGCGTCGAGAACGGCGGCGGCGTGACCTGACCGAGACCGTGCTCCTCGCTGAACTTCTTGTACATCGCCGCCATCATCGCCTGCACCTCGGCGACCTGCTCGGCGGCGCGGCTGATGTTGCCGTTCACGTCAGTGAAAAAGCGGTCCATGATCGAGCGCAGGCCGGCCTCGCCAAACGAGAACAGGCTGCGTTCCATTTCGGCGCGGATGCCGGCGATCTGCGCCTTCAGTGCGTCCATGCCGAGCAGCGTCAGCAACTGGTTCTGCTGCTGCGAGAAAATCGAGCGCAGCGCCTGAAAGCGCACCAGACCTTGCTCGAATTCTTTTTTGTCGGCCTGAACCTTGTCCATCATCTGCGTGACGACATCCTGATTCTTGCCGCGCAGTCCGGTGAGCTCGAACAATTGTTCGGTGACGCCATCACGGCGCGCGGTGAGGATGCCGCGCGTGGCCATGACGATGTCTTCGACCTCGGTCACGGTCGCATCGCGGACGATATCGAGCTTGGCCGGTAGCAACTCTTCCGAGAGTGCCGTTTCCAGCGCGGTCAGTTGCGCGCGTTCGAGCAATTCGGCGTTGCTCTGTACCTTGGCGACCAGCGCCTTTTGCGCCGAGACCGGATAGACCTGCCGGGCCGAGATGCCGAGCAGTTGCGCCGTGGTCTCCACCTGACGGGCGATTTCGGCGTCGGTTTCGGCCATCGATTTCAGCTCGTCCCAGAGCGTGTCGATCTTGTTGAGCACCACCAGCCGGCCACGGCCGTTGCCCTGGGCCTTGCCGATATGATTGCGCCAGACGTCGATGTCGCTCTTGGTGACGCCGGTTTCGGCGGCGAGGATGAACAGGATCGCGTGCGCGTTCGGCAGCAGGTTCAGCGTCAGCTCGGGCTCGGTACCGATCGCGTTCAGCCCCGGCGTATCCAGAATCACCAGACCCTGTTCGAGCAGCGGATGCGGGAAGTTGATGATCGCGTGGCGCCAGCAGGGGATTTCGATCGTGCCATCGCTGGCTACGATCAGTTGCTGGTCGGGGTCGGCGGCGTCATACAAGCCGTAGCGCTGCGCCTCGGCTAGCGGTGCGCGACGGGTTTCGCCGACGCGGCGGAAAGCGGCGAGCAGCTGATCGGAATCATCCAGGTCGAGCGCAATCGTTTGCCATTCTTCCGGGTAACGGCGGTATTCACTGGTGGTGACGTTGTGGGCGCGGGTTTCGATCGGCAATAGCCGGATCGACGGGGTTTCATCGGCTTCGTACAGCAGCTCGGTCGGGCACATCGTGGTGCGCCCGGCCGACGAGGGCAGCACGCGCTTGCCGTAGTGGGCGAAGAAGATCGCGTTGATCAGCTCGGACTTGCCGCGCGAGAACTCGGCGACAAAGGCGATGTTGAGCTTGTCGTCCTTGAGCTTGCCCTGCAGCGAGGCGATGCGCAGCTGGGTCTGCGCGTCGTCGAGATCCTGCTCGGTCAGCCAGCGCGATAGCTGGGTGACCGATTGCGTCAGCGTGCTGCGCCAGTGGCTATAAGCCTGGAAGTCGCCGACGAGGCGGTCGCCCGCATCGGTCGGATCATTGACGGCGATGTCGTCGCGGTGCAGGTAATCGGTGCTCATGGCGGCTCACGGCGGTGTAAATATTGCCGCTGTTATCGCCCGCCGCTACAGCCCTTGTCAACGCTGGCAGTGGGGGCAGTAGTAGCTTGTCCGCTGGCCGATACGAATTTGCCGGATGAGCGTGCCGCAAACGCGGCAGGGTGTGTCATTCCGGCCATAAACAAAGGCATTGAGCTGGAAGTAACCGGGCTTGCCCTCGGAGTCGACGAAGTCGCGCAGCGTGCTGCCGCCGGCGCTGATGGCCTCGGTCAGCGTGGCCTTGATCGCCGCAACCAGACGATCGATCTCCTCGGGATTGAGTGTGGCGGCGGCTCGTTCCGGATGCACGCCGCTGCGAAACAGCGACTCGGACGCATAGATATTGCCGACACCGACGACGACGTGGTTATCCATGATCGCCAGCTTCACCGCGCGGCGCGTCCGCTGCAGCGCCGCGGCGAGGTGGCCGGCGTCGAAGGCATCGGAGAGTGGCTCCGGCCCGAGCGCGGCGATCAGCGGGTGCTCGCTGGCGTCACCGTCGGCCCACAGCAGCGCGCCAAAGCGGCGCGGGTCGCGGTAGCGCAGGCGTACGCCCGACGCGAGCACCAGGTCGAAATGGTCGTGTTTTTCCGGCGGGAAGGCCTCGGTCAGTACGCGCAGGCTGCCGCTCATGCCGAGGTGAATGATCAGCGTGCCGGTATCGAAACCGATCAGCAGATACTTGGCGCGGCGGCGGAGGTTGCGGATCGGCTGGCCGGCGATACGCGCCGGCAAATCGGCTGGAATCGGCCAGCGCAGCCGGCTTTCGCGGATCACCAGTTCACGAACCGTGGCTAGCTCGAGATAGGGCGCAACGCCACGGCGTGTAGTTTCGACTTCAGGAAGTTCTGGCATGGTCTTTACTGTGAGGGCGTGCCGGCGTTTGGACGCGCCGCCGCCGATTCATTAAGATCAGTCTGTCTAACATAAAACAGGCAAATCCGTCGTTATGACCAAACCGCCCGTCGTTCGTATCTCGCGTTTATTGTCGGCGCTGTTGTTGGCGTTCGGGCTATCGGCTTGCGCATCGCTGAGTTCGGCGCCGACCGCGCCCAGCCATGCCAGCGAACCGGCCGCGGACGCGACGCCAGAGCCGGATGGTGACGAGATTCCGGCCGATAAACTACCCAACCAGCCGCTGACCAGCGAACTGCTGATGCGCTTTCTGGTTGGCGATATCGCGCTGCAACGCAATCAGCCGCAACTGGCCGCGCAAACCTGGCACGACCTTGTGCTGAAGACCAATGATCCGCGCGTTGCCCGCCGGGCGACCGAAGTCGCCATCGGCAGTGGTCAGTTGGCAATCGCCCGTGACGATGCGCAGCGCTGGATAGACGCGGTGCCCGATTCGATCGCCGCACGTCAGGTCATGCTCAGCCTGCTGATTCGCGCCAACCGGCTCGACGAAGCCAAGCCGCACATGCAGGCACTGCTCGCGGCACAGCCGCAGGAAATCGCGCCGTTCTTCCTGCAAATGCACATGCTCTGGGACAAGAACACCGACCGCGAGGCCGCCTTGCGCTTGACCGAAGAACTGACCACGCCGTACCCGCAGCTCGCCGAGGCGCGCTTTGCCCGTGCCGTGGCACTGGCGAATGTCGGCCGTCTCGACGATTCGCTCAAAGAGCTCGATGAGGCGAACCGGCTCAAGCCCGATTGGGAGCCGGCAATCCTGTATCGCGCGCAGTTGATGGGCAAATCGTCGACGCCACAGGCGCGCATCGATTACCTCCAGTCAGCCGAGCGGCGCGTACCCAAATCGATGGCCTTGCGATCGGTGCTGGCGCGCGAATACGTTGAAGCCTCGCAATTTGCCGCGGCGCTCAAGGTTTACGACCAGATGCTCGTGTTGCAGCCGAACAATCTCGAGGCGCTGATGGGCAGCGGTCTGGTGGCGCTGCAAATGCGCGATCTGGACACCGCCGAGCAACGATTGTCGAGGGCCACCGAACTGGCTCCGCAGCAAACCGGCAACCTGCGCTATTACCTCGGTCAGATCGCCGAGGAGCGTTACCGCTTTCCCGAGGCGCGTGACTGGTATCAGGGCGTCGACGGCGAATTCAAACCCGCGGCCGACAAACGACTGGTGCGTGTGCTCGCGCGTTTGGGCGATACCGACGGTGCGCTGGCGCTGCTCAAAACGCTGCCGGCCGAAACCGATGAGGCGCGGGTTGCAAACCTCCAGCTGACCGCCTCGGTGTGGCGCGAGGCGCGGCAGTATCGCAAGGGCTACGACGTATTGGGCGAGGGGCTCAAGCGTTATCCGGGCAACGCCGACCTGATCTATGACCGTTCGCTGTTCGCCGATCTGCTGGGTGATTACGCCGAATCCGAGGCCGAGTTGCGCCGCTATCTGGCGCTTGAACCCGATAGCGTCATGGGGCAGAACGCGCTGGGTTATACGCTGGCGAACCGCTCCACTTTGGCGGATACGGCGCGGCTGGCCGAATCCGAGAAGCTGCTGAATGCCGCTATCGTCAAGGAGCCCGACAACCCGACCATTCTCGACAGTCTTGGCTGGTTGCGTTTTCGGCAGGGCAAGCCTGCTGAAGCACGGGCGCTGCTGGAAAAAGCCTATGCCAAGATGCCTGATCCGGAAATCGGTACGCACTTGGGTGAAGTGCTCTGGCAACTGGGAGACAAGAGGGCGGCACAAAAGCTGTTTGACGCCGCCAGACTGCTCGACCCCCAGAGTGAAATCCTGCGCGAGGCGGTTCAGCGGCTGGGTGCGCAGTGAGCCGCCGGTTTACCGTCTTGCTCGCCGTCATCCTGCTGGCGGGCTGCTCGACCTTGCCCGCGCCGGCTCCCGGCGAGCTGGCTGCCTTGGGGCGGGTCAGCATCAAGCGAGCGCAAGGCAATGAATATGCCAACTTCATCTGGACTTGGCGCGCCACCGAGAACCGGCTGGCACTGAATAACCCGCTTGGCCAGACGCTGGCCGAACTGACGCTGACGTCCGGTGGCGCGAGCTACCGTGATGCCAACGGCCGGGTGTTGAGCGCTGGCGACGCCGATGCGCTGCTGCAGGAGGGGCTGGGCTGGTCGGTGCCGGTCAACGGCCTTGCACACTGGCTCAAGGGCGAGGCCGATCCGGCCAGCCCGGCGAGCATCAGCGATGCCGATGGCAAGCGCATCATTCATCAGGCCGGCTGGCAGATCGAATTGTCCGACTGGCTGTCTCGGGGCAATGGCCAGCAACTGCCGCGCCGCCTCTACCTCACCCGCCCAGATATTGAACTGCGAATTGCGATTTCCGAATGGCAACCCTGAACGACTTCCCGGCCGACGCCGATGGCTGGCGCGCGTTTCCGGCGCCGGCCAAACTCAACCTGTTCCTGCACATCATTGGCCGCCGCGATGACGGCTACCACCTGTTGCAGTCGGTCTTCCAGCTGATTGATCTGGCTGACACCATCCGCCTGCGGCTGCGCGACGATGGCGAGGTTGTCCGCGTTGATCCGCTACCGGGGGTGCCGAGCGATAGCGATCTGACCGTGCGTGCGGCACGGCTGCTGCAGCGCGAAACCGGCTGCTCTCTTGGCGTCGAGATCAACATCGACAAACACCTACCCATGGGCGGTGGTGTCGGCGGCGGCAGCTCGGACGCGGCGACGGTGCTGCTGGCGCTGAACCGTTTGTGGCGACTGGATCTGAGCCGGGAGCGCCTGATGCAGCTTGGTTTGGCGCTGGGCGCGGATGTGCCGTTCTTCCTGTTCGGCGAAGCCGCCTTCGTCGAAGGCGTCGGTGAGAAAATGCGCGCGGTGGCGAGCGCCGATGGCTGGTACGTGGTGTTGCAGCCGCCGGTGCACGTGCCGACGCCGGAAATTTTTTCCGACCCAAGCTTGACACGCGATACGCCGTCACTTAATATGCGCGACCTCAGCACTGCAACTACTCGCAACGATTTGCAGGTAGTGGCGGCGAGGAAGCATCCTCTGGTCGAGCAATACATCGCTTGGCTGAGCCGGTTTTCACCGGCAAGGATGACCGGTTCGGGGAGTTGTGTTTTTGCACATTTTTCTTCACAAGCCGGCGCGAATACAGTAGTATCGCTGCTTCCTCGGGACATGACCGGATGGGTTGCGAAAGCGATTGATCGTCATCCGTTGAAAGAATTTGCCGGGTAATCGGCAAGTGCCGCTAGGGGAGTCGCCAAGTTGGTTAAGGCATCGGATTTTGATTCCGACATGCGAAGGTTCGAATCCTTCTTCCCCTGCCAAATTCGAAAAGAAAAGCGTGTAACCCGGGTTACACGCTTTTCGTTTTTCTAGGGTTTGAAAATGGCTTACGACAGCCTCATGGTCTTTACCGGCAACGCTAACCCCAAGCTTGCCGATCGTGTTGTCAATCACCTCGACATCTCACTGGGCCGGGCTACCGTCGGCCGCTTCTCCGATGGCGAAGTGACGGTCGAGCTGCTGGAAAACGTTCGCGGTCGCGACGTCTTCGTGCTGCAGTCGACCTGTGTGCCAACCAACGACAACATCATGGAGCTGATCCTGATCGTCGATGCGCTCAAGCGTGCGTCGGCCGGCCGGATCACCGCCGCCATTCCTTACTTCGGCTACGCCCGTCAGGATCGCCGCCCGCGTTCGGCGCGTGTACCGATCTCGGCTAAGGTCGTCGCCAACATGCTGCAGGCCGCCGGTGTCGACCGTCTGCTGACCGTCGATGTGCATGCCGACCAGATTCAGGGCTTCTTTGATATCCCGGTCGACAACATCTACTCGACCCCGGTGCTGTTCGCCGATATCCGCGCGCAAAACTACGAGAACCTGATGGTTGTGTCGCCCGACGTCGGCGGCGTGCTGCGGGCCCGTGCGATGGCCAAGCAGCTCGGTACCGATATGGCGATCATCGACAAGCGTCGTCCGAAAGCCAACGTCGCCGAAGTGATGCACATCATCGGCGACGTGAAAGACCGCACCTGTTTGATCGTCGACGACATGATCGATACCGCCAACACCCTGTGCAAGGCCGCCGCCGCGCTGAAGGCGCATGGCGCCAAGCGCGTGCTGGCGTATGCGACGCACCCGGTGTTCTCGGGTGCCGCGGTCGAGCGCATCGTGCAGTCGGATCTGGACGAAGTCGTCGTCACCGATACCATTCCGCTCTCCGACGCCGCCGAGCTGTCGGGCCGCATCCGCTGCGTATCGATCGCCGGCCTGCTGGCCGAGACGATGCGCCGCATCAACAACGAAGAGTCGGTTTCATCGCTGTTCGTTGACTAATTCAGGGGAATCATCCCCCGGAATCGACAGCCTTCCTGGTCGCGGGAGGCTGTTGCTTTTAATGCTATGGAGCACACCATGACTTACGAAATTCAAGCTGTAGCCCGCGCTGCCCAGGGTACCGGTGCGAGCCGCCGCCTGCGCAAGGCTGGCAAATTGCCAGGTATCGTCTACGGCGGCAACGTTGCCCCGCTGGCGATCGAACTCGATCACAACAGCATGTACTACACCCTGAAAGAAGAAGCATTCCACACCGCGCTGATCAAGCTCGCCGTGGAAGGCAAGATCGAACAGGTGTTGCTGCGCTCGGTGAACTATCACCCGTTCAAGCAACAAGTGCTGCATCTGGACTTCCAGCGCGTTGACGAAAACACCACGGTTGAAGTGCGCGTTCCGCTGCACTTCATCGGCGCTGATGTTTGCGAAGGCGTGAAGATGCAAGGCGGCACGATGAGCTACATCCTCAACGATGTGATGGTTCGTTGCGTTGCCACCAAGATCCCGGAATTCCTCAATGTGGATCTGAGCAAGCTGGCCGTTGGCAACACCATTGCCAACCTGAGCAACATCCAGCTGCCGGAAGGCATCGAGCTGATGGCGCTGGTGCGCGGTGAAGGCCTTGCCGTTGCCAGCCTGAACGGTGCCAAGGCCGGTTAATCCAGCCCTTTCCGTTTGAAACCCGCCGCGACGCAAGTCCGGCGGGTTTTTTCTTGCCTGTTGTTTTGCTGGTTTTGCCTGCCTGCTGACAGGGCATCGTCAAGCTTCTGTGCTGTACTACATTGAGGTCTTTCTTCTTCGGTTCAGGGATTTTATGCATTGGAAGGAACAGCCCGAAGGTCAGGATCCGGTTCGCCGGCATATCCCGAGCCCGCTTGAGTGGCTCGCCAATCTGCCGGTGATTCCGCCGCGGCATCGTGCCAAGGTGTGGCTGATGTGGGGTGTGTTGGGCGTGATCCTGCTGCTGTACTGGCTGATGCCGCGCTGGGGTGTTTCGCCGTTCCATTCGCGTCAGGACGGGCTTGATTACCTACCCTATTTCACCGATGTGCAGTCGCCACGCTTTCAATCCAGCCCACCGCCGCGCACGCCCGATTCGGCTGTCACGATAGGCTGGCCCGGCTGGCGGCTTGAGCAGTACGCGCCGCAACAGGGGGAGGTCAATAGCTGGCTGGTGCTGCGCGATGGCGATGGCGCGGTGCGCTGGCAACAGGTGGCGAGCAATGACAACTGGCTGGGCGACTACCGACTCAAGCCCGACTCGGCGCGCTGGGCGTGGTTCGGTGGCTGGGTGGTTGAACTGCAATCGCCGAAGGCTGAGGCGGCGCGGCTGTATCTGACGCCCGACGGCTCGCCGCGGCTGATCCGCCAGTGGCCGAATGCGCAAGCCAGGGCCAAACTCAAGGCCATGGGGGCTTGAGCCTCGGCGCACCCAGCAGGGCGTGTCACTGAAACATCGTCCGACTCGCGTTATCATGATGGCCTTGCCTGCCTTGGGCGGGCCATTTGTATTGCTATCGATGTCTCCAATCAAACTGATCGTCGGCCTTGGTAATCCGGGCGCCGAATATGCTGCAACGCGCCACAACGCCGGTTTCTGGTGGGTCGACCAATTGGCGCGCGATGCCGGCATTTCCTTGCGGCACGACGCCAAATTCCACGGCCTCGCCGGCCGTGCCCGCTTTTCGGGCCACGAGGTCTGGCTGCTGGAGCCGCAGACCTATATGAACAAGAGCGGCCTGTCGGTGGTCGCCTTGGCGCAATTCTATAAAATACTGCCGAACGAAATCCTCGTCGTGCACGACGAGCTCGATCTGCCTGCGGGCGAAATCAAGCTCAAACAGGGCGGTGGTCATGGTGGCCACAATGGCTTGCGCGACATCGGTACTCATCTGTCGACACCGAATTACTGGCGGCTGCGAGTCGGCATCGGCCATCCGGGTGAGCGCAACGAGGTTGTCAATTTCGTGCTCAAACCGCCGCGCAAGGAAGAGCAGGATGCGATCGACGATGCGCTGATCCGGGCGCACCACATTCTGCCGCTGCTGCTCGCCGGCGATACCGGCGCGGCGATGCAAAAGCTGCACACCGACGACAGCAAGAAGCGGCAGCACAAGCCGGCTCCCGGAGTCTGAGATGCATACGATCCTGGTTGCCAATCCCAAGGGCGGTAGCGGCAAGACAACGGTGGCGGTACAGCTGGCGGCGTGGTTTGCCTGGCAAAATCGCCCGGTGGTGTTGAGTGACCTGGATCGGCAAGGCTCGGCCTTGCGCTGGCTGGCGCAGCGGTCGGAGAAATTTCCGCCGATTCGCGGCCGCGATGAAATCATCGACCGCTTGCCCGCAGGTGCGGTGCAGGTGATAGACAGCCCGGCTGGCTTGCACGGCAAACTGTTCGACGCGGCCTTGCGTAGTGCATCCCACGTGGTTGTGCCACTACAGCCGGCGGCATTCGATCGCTGGGCCTGCGCCGATTTCTTCGCCCGGCTCGCTGACGAGAAGCGCGTGCGCAAGGGCAAGGTCGAGCTGAGCTTGCTGGGCATGCGCGTCAATCCGCGCACGCAAACCGCGCGGGATTTCACCGCGTTTGTCGACGAGGCGGCCCTGCCGTTATGCGCGACCATTCGCGATACCCAGCTCTATGTGCAGCTGCAGCCACGCGGGCTGACGCTGTTCGATCTGCCACGGCCGCGCTTCGAGCGCGATTATGCGCAATGGCAACCTCTGCTGGATTGGCTCCCATGACGTCTTCGAATTCCCGCATCCCTGTCAATCTGGTCAGCGGTTTTCTCGGTGTCGGCAAAACCACCGCCATGATGCGCCTGCTGGCGGATAAGCCGGCCGGTGAATACTGGGCGGTCATCGTCAACGAGTTTGGCGAAGTCGGCATTGATGGCGCGACCTTATCGTCGGCCGGCGAGGGTTTGCAGGTCGCCGAGGTGCCGGGTGGCTGCATCTGCTGCACCACCAGCCCGATGTTGCGTACCACCTTGACCAAGCTGGCGCGGGGCCGCCGGCCCGATCGGCTACTGATCGAACCCTCGGGGTTGGGGCATCCGGCCGGCATCATCGACCTGTTGCGCGATCCTTTTTTGTCCAAGGTGTATGCAACGCAGGCGGTGGTCACGCTCATCGATGCCCGCCACCTCGACGATAGCCGCTATACCTCGCACGAAACCTGGCGTGACCAGATCGAACTGGCCGATGTGCTGGTGCTGAACAAGATCGATCTCGCCGACGTCGAGCAGATCGAACGGGCGCGACGCTTTGCTGCCGCGCTGTATCCGCCGAAGCTGGCTGTTATCGAGGCAAGGCAGGGCGTGTTCGATGTGGCGTTACTGGATTTGGCGCTGCAGCCATCTCGTTGGCCGGAGGCAGCACCGGCGACGCCGAGTGCGCACGCGCTGGCTCCGCGCCGCCCGGTGGCAAGTGCCGCTGCTGCGGTCAAATACTGGCCGCAGCGCAATATGCAAACCAGTCTGGGGTCGGAAAGCTGCGGCTGGATATTTCCTGCCGAGACGCAGTTCTTCTCCGCGGCGCTGGCCGCGCTGTTCGACGAGGCCGTGATGCTGTTGCCGGGGCTGACTCGCGCCAAAGGTGTGTTCAATACCGAGCGCGACTGGTATCGCCTCGATTGGGTCGATGGCTATAGCGGTGCGGCGGTTTCGGCGTATCGGCGCGATTCTCGGGTCGAATTCATCGTCGCGAACGATAGCCCTGTTGACTGGGCCGTCGTCGAGACCCGCTTGGCCGCAGCCTTGATCAGCGGCGCAGAATCGCGCTGATTTGCTGCAGGTAGTTTTGCACTACGTCGCCGTGGCCGCGACTGTTCATTGTCGTTTGCCAGTGCTGCAGGCAGTTTGTCAAAGCCGCGTGATCATTGCACTGCCCGAGTACCCGGTCGATCCAGTCATCCAGCGCGCCGTGCAAATGGGTGTTGTTGCTGATGTAAAGAATCTGGCGAATCTGGGCGAGCTGCTTGCTGCCGATCGCCGGCGATGCGGTTTCGTTGACCGTTACCGCTGCTGTCGGTGAGGGGGCCGGGCCGATCTGGCCGGCGATCTTCTCGATCATGCCGTCCCATTCGAGCTCCAACAGGGCTTGCAGCAACTCGCGCCCGACCAGGGTGGTGATCAGTAAATCCGCACTTTTGATGCCGTCGATCTGGATCAGCAATTGCCGCGATTTGGCCGAGAGACCGCTTGAGCGGTTGAGCATCTCGGAGAGTCCCTGCGGGGTTTTACGATAAATCACGCCTTGCATAACCGCTTCCCTGCCTGAATATCTGACGAATATATTACAGAGTTAGCCGCTCGCGCGCTGCCCGGCGCGGGCCGGGGAAGCCCGTGCATTTAATGGGATGGGAATGCGAGTAGAAAGAATCATGAAAGCACGATGCGAATTTCTCGCTGTACCCGGTCGGCAACGCCGCGATGGCCGGATCGGCGCAACGCCGTTTGCCAATCCTCCAGCAATTGCTCGAGTGCATTTGTGCTTGCCAGTGCGTCGAACGCGCTTGCCAGTCGGTTGAGCCAGGTTTCGCCAAGGTATTCGCGGGCGCTGTCCTGCACGAGCGTTCGCACTTGGGCCAGCCGTGCCGGCTCGGGGAGGGGGCCGGTTGCGACGGGCCGTGTTACCGCTGCCAGTGGCGCTCCGGCTTGTTCTGCGATCAACGCCAGCTCGCGCAAGCGGGCCAGTACCGCCTCGACATCGGTGGCCGGCGCCAGCTGTTTCAGCACGCTGACATTGCGTGCGCCGTCAATCATGATCAACAGCTGCCGGGCCTTCAAGCTGAGTAGATCGCTACGGGTGGCCAGTTCCTGCTGGGCTCTGGCCGTCTTGTGATAGACCGTGTTTTCCATACTTTTCCCCTGACTTTGTACGCCTCGAGTAGAAAGTCGTATTGCCACTTTAGCCGCTGCTGATGCATTTTTTGTAGCATAGTCTTACGGACTACAAGCGTGTGGCCGGGGCTGATGCACTGTTGTATTGATGCAAGAAAAAAGCCCGCGCGAGGCGGGCTTCATCGTGATGTCATCGTTCCGGTATTACAGGCCGCCGTAGGAGTGCAGGCCCGAGAGGAACATATTGACGCCGAGGAAAGCGAAGGTCACCACCAGCAGGCCGATCACCGACCACCAGGCGAGCACGTCGCCACGCCAGCCTTTCACCAGCCGGATATGCAGCCATGCGGCGTAGTTGAGCCAGACAATCAGTGCCCAGGTTTCTTTCGGATCCCAGCTCCAGTAGCCACCCCAGGCGTCGGCGGCCCACATCGCGCCGAGAATAGTGGCGATGGTGAAAAACAGGAAGCCGATGGCGATGGCCTTGTACATCACTTCGCCGAGCGTGTCGTAACTCGGTAGTTTGCTCACCAGTACGCCGCGCGATACCAGCAACTGTGCAATGCCGAGCATCGCCGCGATTGCGAACGCGCCATAGCCGACGAAATTGGCCGGTACGTGGATTTTCATCCACCACGATTGCAGCGCCGGAATCAGCGGCTGGATTTCGTGCGCCTGGCGATCGAGCGAGTACCACAGGATGAAGCCGACTGCGGCGCTGATCACCATTAGCACGAAGGCGCCCATTGTCCTGGCTGCGAAGCGGGCTTCGTAATACAGATACATCAGTGCGGTGATCAGGCAGAACAGTACGAACACTTCATACAGATTCGAGACTGGAATATGCCCGACATCAGGGCCGATCAAATAACCCTCGTACCAGCGCACCAGGCTGGAACTCAGCGAGGCCGCCGCAGCGACCCATGTCAATCCCGAGGCGAGCGACAGCGCCGTGGCGCTACGGCGTAGCATGCCGATCCAGTACATCAGCGTGGCGAGGGCGAAGAGCACGCACATCCACATTACCAATGACTGGCTGGAGAGCAGGTACTTGAGAAAGAAGTTGCTGCCGCCGCGGGCGAGTTCGCCCTCATAGAAGCCGATCCCGATCAGCGCGGTGGCGGCGCAAATCGGCAGAAAACGCTGCATGGCCGGCCAGAATTTGCCAAACCAGATCAGTGCGGCGGCGCTGGCGAACAGGATGCCCTGCTCGTAGTAATCCATGGCACCGCGATAGCGGCTGAAGCTGATGCCGGCGGCAAGCAGGACGAGGGCGGCGAACACGATGTTGCCGATGGGGCGCTTGGCGTTAAGCGTGGTCATGATGATTCTCCGGCCGGATCGGTGCTTTGATCCTGAGGGGGCAGCAGGGTGTCGCGGTGGGCGATGAAAGCCTGATCAAGGTCGGTGTTGCGGCGGTTGCTGGTCATCGCGATCAGCGTCCGGCCGCCTTCGAGGCGAATCCACAGCCGCTCTTCGCGAATGTAGAACATGCAGAAAATACCCAGTACCAGCAGCACTGAACCGAGATACACCACCGTCTTGCCCGGTGAGCGCGTCAACTGGAAGCCGCTGGCCTGCACCTGAGTGAAGCCGGTCGGCTGTAGATACATCGCCGGGCCATAGTCGAACAGATTGCTGGTCGCGACGAGGCTGTCCATCAGGAAGCGATAGTTGGCTTCGTTCATCGGTAGCGGCGCGAGCCCGGCCTGGCGTTGCGACAGCGCGAAGGCTTCAACCGCCGCACCCTGAAGGATTTTCAGGTACGTCTGCGCCACGGTCTGGCGCTGTTCGGCCGGCACCTTGCCGTCGAGGAAGCGTTCGAGCGCGGGGAAGCCGCCGCTGCCAAACTGCGCCAGCACGCTGCGGGCCACTTCGGCGAACTGGGTCTGGCTGGTGGCCGAGAATGCGCCGTCATGGAAGGCCGCATCGGTGGTCGCCTTGGCGATGGCCGGGTAGCGCTGCGGATCAAGCAACACCTGGCGCAGCCGCATGAAGGTGTCGACCTTGCCGTCGGCATCAAGCGGCATGCGGATGAAGGAGAACGGTTGCGCCACTTCGCGGCGCATGCCCGAGACCAGATAGAAGCCATCGTCAAGCGGCTGTGGCGCCAGATAATTGAGGTACTCGACGGCCTGACCGGTGGCATCGCGCAACTTGAACTGGATCGAGGGGCCGAGATTGCGCAGATTGTGCTCGCCCTTGACGCTGGCGGCCTGCGACAAAGCCTGCTCGAACTTGTTGACCGATACTGCCGATTGGGTGGAGTCGGCTTTGCCCAGGTTCTCGATATTGATCACGCGCAGATCGCCCGTTTCCAGCGTGTAGGGCTGGCCGGCAATCGTCAGCGCCGTGCTGGCTTGCGAGCGGGCTGCGAGCGTCGAGCTTGGCGTGCCATCGAGGTTCCAGCGCGCAAAGGTCAGCGGTGAGCCGCCGTCGCCGAAGCTCGCTTGATAAATGGCGACGCCATCGACCACCATCGGCTTGTTGACCTCGATGGTGCCGCTCTGGCGCACCTTGCCGGTCTGGCTGTCGAGAATGTCGATGTCCGAGGCGAAAAGCTTGGGCTGGCCGGTCGTGTAATACTCGACGTGGAACTGCTTGAGCCGGAGCGCGAACGGCAACTCCTGTACAAAGTAGCCATTGCCGGCGTTGAGGAAGATTACATCGGCGGCACTGCCTTCCGGCACGGTGACGTTGCCACGGAAAGACAGGTTGCCCTCGCTGAGGCGGCTGATCTGCGGCACCTGGCCTTGCGGCATGTCGCGGGTTTCCGGCGTCTTGTGGCCGACCAGCTCCATCAGCTTCAGCGGCAGATTGCCGTCGAGCAGGCCGCCAATGCAGATCACCACAATGGCCGCGTGCGCGAACAGGTAGCCGAGCCGCTGCCACGCACCGCGCTTGGCCGCAACCTGCCAGGTGCCATTGTGCTCGCGCAGCCGGTAGCGAAAGCCTGTTTGCGTCAGGTGCGCGAGCACCGTATCGCGATCGATCTCGCCCTCTGCCTCGGCGTGATGCGTCATCAGCCGCAAAGAGCTGCTTCCGGCCTTTTCGCGCCAGCTGCGGATGTCTCGCAGCATGCCGGGCACGTGGCGCCAGAGGCACAACGAGGTCGACAGCATCAAAAAAGCGAGCAGCAGCAAAAACCAGCTGGCGTGATAGACGTCGAACAGGCCTACCGACTGGAAAATACGGAACCAGAAATCGCCGAATTCGAAGCGGTAATTGACGTAGGGCTCGTTCTGCTTGAGCACGGTGCCGATGACCGAGGCGATCGCGAGGATGCTGAGCAGGCTGACGGCAAAGCGCATCGACGAGAGCAGCTCGTAGAGCGCCCGGCCGAACGGGGCGGGGTGATGGCGTGGAGGAGTTTTCGTAGTCATAAAGCAAAAAAGGGGCGAAAGTCGCCCCTCTTGGTGAGTGAATGCCGGCAAAGGTTCACCGGCAGCTGACTCAGTTGAGCGCCTGCATGTATTGCGCGACGGCCTTGATCTCGTCGTCACGCATCTTTTTGGCAATCTCGGTCATGACCGAATTGTTCTGGCGCTCGCCCGAACGGAATGCCTTCAACTGCGCCTCGATATAGGCGCCATGCTGGCTGGATACGCGCGGATACTGGATCGGAATGCCCGAGCCGGATGGGCCGTGGCAAGCCATACAGGCCGGCAGACCGGTTTGGGCCAGACCGCCGCGGTAAAGTTTCTTGCCGGCTTCGATCAGCGTCTTGTCCGATGCGCCAAGCGCTTTGGGCTGCTGGCTGGCGAAGTAGGCGGCGACGTTGCGCATGTCGGCATCCGACAGCGTCGCAGTCATGCCGAGCATCACCGGGTTGTTGCGTTTGCCGGTTTTGAACTCGGTCAACTGCTTGTACAGATACTGCTCGTGCTGGCCGGCCAGACGCGGATAGGTCGAGGCAACTGCGTTGCCGTCGACACCGTGACAGGCGGCACAAACCGTTTCAGCCTTCTGTTTGCCCGCGGCGATATCGACCTTGGGTTGTTCTGCGTAGGCAGCCGATGTGGCCAACCACAATGCTGCTGCAACGAATGCTGCGACAGGCGCGCTGCGCATAGCTCTGCTCCCTCAAGCGATAGCGGTTCCCGGCTATGGGTGCCGGTTTGCAACCAAATCCTGCTATTCTATAACAAGACTTTTTACCAAACAAAATACCATGACGCTCTTTCGCGGTTTGCAGTTCCTTACTACCGTCAATGATCTGTCGGCTTTGCCTCACGAAGGCCTTGAAGTGGCCTTTGCCGGGCGCTCCAATGCGGGCAAATCGAGTGCGATCAATACGCTCGCCAATCACACCCGGCTCGCCTTCGTTTCGAAGACGCCGGGGCGTACCCAGCACATCAATTACTTCGATTTTGGCAAGGAACGCCGACTGGTTGACCTGCCAGGTTACGGCTATGCCGAGGTGCCGGCCAATGTGCGCGCGCACTGGGAAAAGCTGCTGAGCTTTTATCTCGTCAACCGCGACAACCTGATTGGCCTGGTGCTGATCATGGATGCGCGCCGGCCGCTGACCGAGCGTGATCGCCGCATGCTCGACTGGTTTCTGCCGACCGGCAAGCCGGTACATTGCCTGCTGACCAAGTCCGACAAATTGAGCAAGCAGGAGCAGATCAAAACCTTGCGCACGGTTGAAGCCGAATTCGAGGGCGATCCGCGTGTCACCGTGCAGCTTTTTTCCAGCCTGAAGAAGCAAGGGGTCGAACGGACCGAGGAAGTCGTCGGTGCGTGGTTTGACGCCATGAAAGCGGCGACGCCGCAAGACGGCAACGAGACTGGCGACGTTGAGTCGACGGACGGCGCCTGATTCGCCTTGCGCTTTAAGGCCACCTTTCTATCTTGAAAGCTAGGTGCGCCCCTGCACCTCCCGCTTTTCCTCCCTGAGCGGGTGCCCCGGCTTTGTGCCGGGGCGTATGTATACCCCGGTCATTCTCCCCTTGGACCGGGGTTTCTTTTTTTCTGCTCGGCCCTCTTCGTTCTTGCCGGCATGTGTTCCGTATATCGGAATTGTCTGATTTAAACGTCGGCTTTTTCTCAATCTGGCGGCAGATTTGCCGTATGTAAAAATCCATCGGTATGATCGTCTGAACGAGAATTCCGGCTTTGCGTGTCGCGAGTTGGAACGAAAAAGGGTCGACGCCGAGTACGTTTGACCCGCTGGGAGGAGCACCATGTCGGAACTCACCGGGGTCAGGGTGATGGTGATTGATGACAGCAACACCATCCGTCGCAGCGCCGAAATTTTCCTGGGGCAAGCCGGTTGCGAGGTCATCCTTGCCGAAGACGGCTTCGATGCCTTGGCCAAGATCAGTGATCATCAGCCGCAGTTGATTTTCGTCGACGTGATGATGCCGCGTCTTGATGGCTACCAGACGTGTTCGCTGATCAAGAAAAACCCGCGTTACAAGACCACGCCGGTGATCATGCTCTCCAGCAAGGATGGCCTGTTCGACCGCGCCCGCGGCCGCATGGTCGGTTCCGACGAATATCTCACCAAGCCATTTACCAAGGACAGTCTGCTGGCCGCCGTCGGCGAGCACGTGCAGCAGCGCTGATCCATTTCATCTCACATTTATCCGTACTGAGCGAAGAAAACCGCCATGGCCATCAAGAAAATCCTGATCGTCGATGATTCGCCGACCGAGCGTCATTTCCTCGGCGAATTGCTGACCAAAAACGGTTTCACCATCGTGACCGCCGAATCGGGCGAGGACGCCGTGGCCCGGGTCAAGGAGCTGATGCCCGACCTGATCCTGATGGATGTGGTCATGCCCGGCATGAACGGCTTCCAGGCGACGCGCACCATTACCCGCGATGCCGAAACCGGGCATATCCCGGTGATCATGTGCACCTCCAAGAACCAGGAGACCGACAAGGTCTGGGGTAAGCGCCAGGGCGCGGCCGAGTATGTGGTCAAGCCGGTCGATCCGCAGGAACTGCTTTCCAAGATCGCTGCGCTGTAAACGGAGTCGGTCATGGCCAAGCGGATCAGTTTGCGCGACTACCAGGAAGGGGTAATGGCCCGGCTAAAAAGTGCCGCGGCCACCGCTCAGGTCAATGCATGCCTTGGCATTCGCATCGGCCAGGACAATTGGCTGGTGGATCTGGCCGATGTGGCCGAAGTGATGCCGGTGCCGCCGGTCTCGTCCTTGCCGCTGTCTCAGCCGTGGTTCAAGGGCGTGGCCAATATGCGCGGTAACCTTGTGAGCGTGTCGGATCTGTCGGCCTTTTTTGGCGGCCCTGCGCTGACGGTCTCGCCGCTGGCGCGGCTGATGCTGCTGCATCCGCGGTACATCCTGCATTCGGCGGTACTGGTCGAGCGCATGCTCGGCCTGAAGCATTTGTCGGATTTGAGCGTGGACGACGCGGTGCACCCGCGCGCGACCGCGGTTTACCGTGACGCAGCCGGACAGCGCTGGTTGGCGCTCGACGTTGCGGCACTCGCCAGCGACCCCGGATTTTTGCAGGCCGGGCAATAACAGATAACGATAGCAATACGGGAAGAGACGCGCATCATGGCCTTGAAACTGGATCGCCTGAAAAACCTGTTTGGCAAGAATTCCGGGACGCAGGCCGGCAAGGGTTATGAACCCCTCAAGACCACGTGGATTCTTGAGAAGATTCGTCTGCCCGATGTGGACGAAGCGAAGGTGCTCAAACCGGTGCCGCTGGTCGGGCACCTGCCCAGCCGCCAGCAAATGGCCATTTTCTTGTTGCTGTTGATCGCTTCGGTCGGCCTGTTCGCCATCGTGGCTTTTCTGTCTTTCCAGTCGTCGAATCACAACGCCGAAAGGCGCTCGACCGCGACCGAAATGCAGATGTTGTCGCAGCGGATTGCCCGGGCTTCGACGCAGGCGGTGCAGGGTAACGCCGAGGCATTTACGGTGCTCGACGAGGCCTACAAGAAGTTTGGCGACAACCTCGATACCCTCAAGAACAGCGGTGCGTTTTTCGGTCTGTTCGGCGTGGGCCAGAGCGATCTGCTCGACCATATCGGCAAAATCTGGAGCGCGAGCTATGCGCCGAACCCGAGCCACCCGAGCGTCGAGACCATCCTGAAGCAGAAGAGCGCGCTGATTTCGGTGGGCAAGAGCGTTAGCGGCATCAACACCAACGATGCCAAGCTGCTTGAGCTGACTCAGCAGTTCACCTCGATGCTGGGCGAAACCGGCGGCAGTGTCCGCGAGCTCGATTACGCCAATCAGTTGTCGATGTTGAGCCAGCGGATGGCCAAGAATGCCAACGCCATGCTGGCGGGCGAGTTGATCAATCCCGAGGTGGTATTCCTGCTCGGCAAGGACGTATCGACCTTCTCGGATATTCTCAAGGGCTTTAATGACGGCAGCGAAGAGCTGCAGATCCGGGCGGTATCCAGCTCGGCACTGGTCGACAAGCTTGGCGAAATCCGCTCGCTGTTCCACGACTTCGAGATCGTCGTGAGCGCTTTCTCGAAGAATATGCAGCCGCTGGTGAATACGCGCCTGGCCAATCAGGCCATCGTTCGCGATTCTGAGCCGCTGCTGAAGGACACCATCGAGTTGGCCGAGGCCTATGAAAACAAGGTCGGTGGCGTACTGACCTCGGTACTGGAGCTGGCGCTGATCGGCACTGCGCTGCTGTCGCTGTACATGCTGGTGCGCGTATTCAACCAGGAAGCCGTGCGTCGCCGTGTGGCGTCCGATGGCGAGAACAAGCGGAACCAGGAGGCGATTTTGCGCCTGCTGAACGAAATGGCCGATCTAGCCGATGGTGACCTGACCGTGCGTGCGTCGGTAACCGAGGATCTGACCGGTGCGATCGCCGACTCGGTCAACTACACGATTGAAGAGCTGCGTGCGCTGATTACCGAGATCAACCGGGCGACCGAGCAGGTGACCAGCGCAACCAACGAAGCGCAGGACGTGACCAGCGGCCTCCTGGCTGCGGCCGAACGCCAGTCGAATGAAATTGCCGATACCACCGGTACCGTTGAACAGATGGTGCGCTCGATTCAGGGCGTATCGGGCAACGCGGCCGAATCGGCCGGTGTGGCGCAGGCATCGCTGCTGGCCGCCGAGAAGGGCTCGGACGCGGTACAGAACCAGATCAAGGGCATGGGCGAAATTCGCGAGCAGATTCAGGAAACCGCCAAGCGCATCAAACGCCTTGGCGAAAGCTCGCAGGAAATTGGTGAAATCGTTGAGCTGATCTCGGACATTACCGAGCAGACCAACGTACTGGCGCTGAACGCGGCGATTCAGGCGGCTGCCGCCGGTGAGGCCGGTCGTGGCTTCTCCATCGTTGCCGAAGAAGTGCAGCGGCTGGCGGAACGTTCGGCCGAAGCAACCAAGCAGATCGGTGCGATTGTGAAAACCATTCAGACCGATACCCACGATGCGGTCGCGGCCATGGAAGTCTCGACCCAGGGCGTGGTCGAAGGCGCCAAGTTGTCCGATGCGGCCGGTGCTGCGCTGACGGAGATTCGCCAGGTGACCGGCGAGCTGGCGCGACTGATCGAATCGATCGCGCATGAAACCGAAGATCAGACCGGTCTGGCTGCACGAGTGAATACCTCGATGCGTGACATCCTGAGCATTACCGAGCAGACCTCCAGCGGTACCCAGCAGTCGGCGCAGATCGTTGGCCAGCTGTCCGGGTTGGCGCAAGACCTGAAAGACTCGGTGTCGGGCTTCAAGCTCGCCTGACCTTATACCTGCCTGAAACGGAGGCCGGCCGGCCTCCGCCCTCGCCCGATCCGCCGGGCCAAGACGAAGAGACCCCGCCATGAGCGTCCATACCGAATTTGACCGCGGCTCGCTAGTCTGGGTGAAGAGCGAAATCGAGCAGACGCTGACCCGCGCTGCCGATGCCCTCAACCAGTATTGCAACGAGCCCGACGCGGCACTGCTCAAGCATGCCCAAACCCATTTGCACCAGGGCTTTGGCGCCTTGCAGATGGTCGAGCTCGAAGGGCTGGCACGTTTTTGCGAAGAAATCGAACAGCTTGTCGCCAAGGTTGCCGCCGGTGAGGCCGGCGACGATGCGTTGCAGTACGCACAGGCGGCGATTCAGGATACGACCCGTTTTCTTGAGCGCATCTCCGCCGGTGCACCAAACGTACCGCTCTATCTGGCGCCGCGTTTTGCCGAGCTGGCCGCCTCCCGTTCCGGCAGCGCCAGTGCCGCCGAGCTGTTCTTTCCGCGCCTGGGCGAATTGACCCTGCCGGCTGGTTTGCCGGCGCGTACCGTCGCCGCGAGCGAGTGGCACGATTTTGTCCGCCAGCAGCGCAGCCGCTACGAGTCGGGCCTGTTGCGCTGGATTCGTGGTGATGCTGCCGCCGCGCCGCTGATGACGCGCGCGTTGGCCGAGCTGGCGTCGGCACAGCCCGCAGGACTGGCGCGCGTGTTCTGGTGGAGCGCCGCCGCGGTGACCGAAGCCTTGCCCGCGCAGAGCGACGTCGACCTCAAGCAGTTGTTGATGCGGCTGAACTTGCAGTTGCGCCGCCTTGCCGATGGCTCGGCCAAGGTGGCAGAACGGCTGTTCCGGGACCTTTTGTATGTGCTGACGGCGACCGATGCCGCCGGCCCGCTGGCGCAGCATCTGCGGCAGGCTTTCGAGCTGGATGCGCTTCTGCCCGGTGGTAGTGCCTCGGCGGATCTGTCACCCGAAAGCGAAGCGCTGCTGCGCCAGGCTGCCGCGCTACGCGATGAATTGGGTACGGCCCGCGAGATCTGGTCGCGCACTGCGGCAGGGCAGCACG
This sequence comes from Jeongeupia sp. HS-3, assembly GCF_015140455.1. Taxonomy (NCBI): domain Bacteria; kingdom Pseudomonadati; phylum Pseudomonadota; class Betaproteobacteria; order Neisseriales; family Chitinibacteraceae; genus Jeongeupia; species Jeongeupia sacculi. The sequence continues at coordinate 3,061,164 of NZ_AP024094.1, forward strand.
AGCGCTTGCCGTCATTGCAAACCGAATTGAGCCGTCTGGCCGGTGCGAGCGTGTCCTTGGGCATTCATGGCCTGCCGCAACTGTGGGACGCGATGCAGTCGGCATGTCGCCGCTACGCCGATACCGGCGTGGTCGAAAGCGACGCACTGGAGATGGCGACGGCGCTGCTGCTGGTCGATAACGCGCTGGCCAATTATCCGCGCCAGGCGAGTGATTTCCCCGAGCAGGTCGAAGCGATGCTCGCCCGTCTGGCCGAACCCGGTCGTGATGGTGATGTGCCGCATCTGGATGCCGTCAGCCAGCTGGCGCAAGAACGCTTGCTGCGGGCGCAACTGGCACACGAAATGCGCAGCAATCTGCGCCATGTCGAAGACGTGCTTGACGGTTATTTCCGCGCGCCGCAATCGCGTGACGGCCTGCTCGAACTGGAGCCGGTCCTGCGGCAAACGCTGGGCGCGCTGGCGATGCTCGAATGCGATGACGCGGTGCGTTTGCTGGAGGCGTGCCGTCAACGCATCGCCGATGATGCGCAGAGCGACGAGCTGCCCGAGCAGGGGGGGCTTGAGGCGCTGGCCGAGGCTTTTTCCAGCCTTGGTTTCTACATCGACGCGCTTGAATCTGGCCGTGCGGATCGCGATCGCCTGATCGCGCCGTCGCTGGCGCGTTTGTGCGGTGAAGTACAGCTTGCCGCTGCGCCGGTTGAAGAGGTGCTGGAGGCCGAGGTGCCGCTGGCCGCCGTGGTTGCCGTTGCTCCCGCCTCGCCTGAGGTCAAACCGCTGCCGCAAACCGACGATGCAATCGATGCCGAGTTGCTCGATGTTTATCTGGAAGAAGCGGTCGAAGTGCTGGCGACGATCGCCGGCCAGCTCGAACGCAGCCGCATCGCACCAAGCGATCGCGATGCGATGACGGTGATTCGCCGCGGTTTTCATACGCTCAAGGGCAGCGGCCGCATGGTCGGGCTGATGCATCTGGGCGATGTGGCCTGGGCGATCGAGCAGGTAATGAACAAATGGCTGCAGGACGAAGTGCCTGCATCCGGTGCGCTGCTGGCACTGGTTGCCGATGCGCACGACGCCTTCGCCGGCTGGGTGCGCGAGCTGGGTGAAACCGGCTCGGCACACGTCGCCGCCGATGCGCTGATTGCGCGGGCTGAAGCGCTACGCCTTGGTGCGCAGCTGCCGACCGTGAGTGAAGCGCTTGCCATCGCCCCGGTTGCCGCCGAAGTGGCGCCGCTTGATGGTGCCGGCGATGAAGTGCAGATCGGCGACGTAAGCGTGTCGGCATCGTTGTTCGCGCTGTTCCGCGACGAGGCGCAGCGCTATATCGAGACCTTGCAGGAGGGGCAGCGCGCGTTGCGGCACGGCGAACCCCTGGCCGCGAATGTCGAACTGGCTGCGCACACGCTGGGCGGCATCGCCTCCACGGCCGGTCTGCGGCCGATGGGCGAGCTGGCCTATGCGATTGAAAATGCGCTGCAGGCCCTTGATCTGCAACTGGCCTTCCATGCCGACGCGGTGGATGACGCGATCGACTTTCTGGGCGGGATGCTCGATTCGGTCACCGCGCTGCGTGCGCCCGCCGATCCGGCTGCACCACTGGCTGCGCTGACGGCGTTGCGCGATGCGCAACTTACCGTGGCACTCGCCGGCCCGGTCGCCGAAATGGTGCCGGTCGCCGATGCGGATCTGGGCGACTTGCCCTTGCTCGATGCTGAAGGCCTGAGTCTGCCCGGACTGGCGGACGACGACGGCGCCGACTTGCTGATGCTCGATGGTGTCGAAACCGCCGACGTCAGCGAGGTGGCCTTCGATGCGCTCGGTGTCGAACCGCTCGTGGCCGACGCTGGCGCACACGAGCATGACGAGCTGTTTGCGCTTGATCTGGACGGCTTGCTCGACGAGATCGTCGTGCCGGCGATTGATGCATCCGGCATTGCGGATGACGCGCTCGAACCCATGGATGTGCCGCTGGCCATTGAAGCCATGCCGGCCTTGGATACGCCGTCGTTCGACGAGATCACGCTGAGCTTTGATGAGAATGGCAACGCGCTGGCACTGGCTGATGGGGGCGCCGCCGACACGGTCGGTATTGATCTGTCATCGCTGGATGGCGGCGAGCCGGATTGCAACGATGCGCCGCCCTTGCCGGCGCTCGTCACCGAGCCGGTTTCGACCGAAGGCGTCGATCCTGATGCGCTCAAGGCCGATCTGCCTTCGTTCGACGAGTTCGAGCTGCATTTTGATGACGAGGATGAGTCGTCCGCCTCGTTCGACGTCGGCACTGCCGCAGCATCGGCCGATATGGCCGAGCTGCCGCTGGATCGGCTCGGCGAAACCGAACCGTGTTTGACTGCTGACGACATTGCGCCTGGCGGGTTTGCCGATGATGAACGCACGGAGCCGGTGAGTGCTGTCGAGCCCGAGTTGTCCATCATGCTGGATACGGACGAGGTATCGCTCGATGCCGAGCTGGCCACGGCGATAGACGTCGAGCTGGCCGAGGCACTCTATGGCGAGCCGTTGGCCACGCCGGCCAAGCCTGACGTCGCCAATGAGGCCAGGTCGCCGTTTGAAACCCTGCTCGCCGGTACTGCGCCTGGCGTTCCGCGTGATGAGCTTGAAATCAGCGTTGTCGATGACATCGACGAGCAACTGCTGCCGGTCTTTATCGAAGAGGCAGACGAGCTGTTGCCGCAACTGGTGGCGCAGCTGCGGGTCTTGCGCGATGCGCCGGACGACAGCGCAGCCGCAGCGGTGCTCAAACGCGTGTTGCATACGCTCAAGGGCAGTGCACGGATGTCGGGTGCGATGCACCTGGGGGAAGCCGTGCACCGAATGGAAAGCCGGCTACTCGCAGCCAGCGGGACGCCGACGTCACCACTGCTGGATGAGCTCGATAATGATTACGATCTGATCGTCTCGCTGTATGACACGCTGTGCGGTCGCGGCCAGCCGGCCGCGGCACAGGTTCAGGCGCAAGCCGCCGCCGTGCCGCAGTTCCTGCTTGGCGCGGCCGAGGCCGATGCCAAAACGACGATCCGGGTCAAGTCCGAGCTGGTTGATCAACTGGTCAACCAGGCCGGCGAAGTCGCGATTGCCCGTTCACGGATCGAAGCCGAAATGCTCTCGCTCAAGGGCTCGCTGCTTGAGCTGACCGAGAACGTCGGCCGCTTGCGCAGCCAGCTGCGCGAGCTGGAAATCCAGGCCGAAAGCCAGATGCAGGCGCGCTCGCGCGAGATCGAAGACAGCCATGGCAACTTTGATCCGCTTGAGTTCGACCGCTTTACCCGTTTGCAGGAAGTCACCCGCTTCATCGCCGAAAGCGTCAACGACGTGGCGACGATCCAGCATGGCCTGCTGAAGAACCTCGACGATTCGGCCGGCGCGCTGACCGCGCAGGGACGGATGACGCGCGAGCTGCAGCAAAGCCTGATGCGCGTGCGCATGGTGCCGTTCGCCAGCGTTTCGGATCGCTTGTACCGGCTGGTGCGGCAGACCGGCAAAGAGGTCGGCAAGAAGGTCAACCTGGAGCTCAAGGGGGGCCGGGTCGAGATCGATCGTGGCGTGCTGGAAAAGATGATTTCGCCGTTCGAGCACATGTTGCGCAACGCGATCGACCACGGGCTTGAAACCAGCGATACGCGCCTTGCCGCCGGCAAATCCGAATTTGGCGAAGTGCTGGTTGAAGTACGTCAGGAAGGCAACGAGCTGGTGCTGGTGCTGAAGGACGATGGCCGCGGTCTGGATTTCGAACGGATACGCGCCAAGGCCGAAGCTTTGGGTCTGGTGGCGGCAAATGGCGATATGTCCGAGGCTGCGCTGGCACAGCTGATTTTTGAACCGGGCTTTACCACCGCCTCCAACGTGACCCAGTTGTCCGGTCGTGGTATCGGCATGGATGTGGTCAAGAACGAGATCAGCAATCTTGGCGGCAGCATCGAGGTCAGCAGCACGGCGGGCCTTGGTACGCGCTTCACGATTTATCTGCCGCTGACACTGGCGGTCACGCAGGTGCTGCTGGTCAAGGCCGGCGAGCGCAAGCTCGCGATTCCGTCGGTGATGATCGAGCAGGTACAGGAACTCAAGCAGGGGCCGCTGGCTGATCTGTACGAGGCACAGAGTCAGAGCTGGATGGGGGCAAGCTACCCGTTTGCCTACTTCCCGCGTTTGCTCGGCGATGCCGACACGGTGCCGGAACAGAAGCGTTTCTCGACGGTACTGCTGCTGCGTGCCGGTGCGGCGCGGATGGCGTTGCATGTCGATGCGCTGATCAAGAATCAGGAAGTCGTGGTCAAGGCGATCGGCCCGCAGCTGGCGCGGGTGCCCGGCGTGGCCGGTGCAACCGTGCTGGGTAACGGCGATATCGTGCCGATCATGAACCCGATTGCGCTGCTGGCTCGCGGCGTGACCGCGGCATCCGGTCAGCGTGCGGTGGCGGTGCCGGAGAAGCTGGAAACCGCGCCGGTGGTGATGGTGGTCGACGATTCGCTCACCGTGCGCAAAATCACCTCGCGCTTGCTGGCGCGTGAGGGCTTCCAGGTGGTGACGGCCAAGGATGGCGTCGATGCGCTGCAGCAACTGCAGGATGTGACCCCGGCGGTGATGCTGGTCGACGTCGAGATGCCGCGCATGGACGGTTTCGAGCTGACCCGCAATGTGCGCAACAACGAGGGCACCCGCACCACGCCGATTGTGATGATCACCTCGCGAACCGCCGACAAGCACAAGAATTATGCGTTCGAGCTCGGTGTGGATGTTTTCCTGGGCAAGCCGTATCAGGAAGACGAATTGCTTGGGCATATTCGTCGGCTGATCGCGCTGGCAACCGTCTAAGGCGGTTTTTTGCCGGAACAAGGCAGCATGGAAAAACGGTCACGATCTCGTGGCCGTTTTTTATCGATGAAAATCGTGAGTGATGGCCGGGAATTAGCCATTTTTGTGCACGATGGCCGCGACCGACGGTGCGACAGCCTTTATCATTGCAAGTGAATCCAAGCGCACCGGCCCGCCGGCGCGCAGCTCCATTTCGGTCCGCCGCTGATGCGTGACCGCAGCCAGGAAAAACAATGTCCAAGCATGCACTGATCCAGCAATTGCAAGAACGTGGGCTGGTCGCCCAGGTTACCGATGTCATCGCCCTGGGCGACCTGCTCGATAGCGGTCCGGTCACGCTGTACTGCGGTTTCGACCCGACCGCCGACAGCCTGCATCTGGGCCATCTGGTGCCGGTGCTGGTGCTCAAGCGCTTCCAGCTCGCCGGCCACAAGCCGATCGCGCTGGTGGGCGGCGCCACCGGCATGATCGGCGATCCGAGCTTCAAGGCGACCGAGCGCAAGCTCAATACGCCCGACGTGATCGAGAGCTGGGTAGGGCGGATTCGCAAGCAGGTCGAGCCCTTCCTGTCGTTCGAAGGCAGCAATGCCGCGATCATGGCCAACAACCACGACTGGTTCGGCAAGATGAACGTGCTCGATTTCCTCCGCGACATCGGCAAGCACTTCTCGGTCAACGCGATGATCAAGAAGGAATCGGTGCAGCAGCGGCTCGATCGCGACGAATCGGGTATTTCGTTCACCGAATTCAGCTACAGCCTGTTGCAGGGCTACGATTTTGTCGAACTCAACCGCCAGCATGGCTGCCGCCTGCAGATCGGCGGTTCGGACCAGTGGGGCAACATCACCGCCGGCATCGATCTGACCCGCCGTAGCAACCAGCAGCAGGTGTTTGGCCTGACCTTGCCGCTGGTGACCAAATCCGACGGCACCAAGTTCGGCAAAACCGAAGGCGGCGCGATCTGGCTGGATCCGAAAAAGACCTCGCCGTACAAGTTCTACCAGTTCTGGCTCGGCACCGCCGATGCCGACGTGTACAAATTCCTGCGCTATTTCACCTTCATGTCGATGGACGAAATCGCCGCGATCGAAGCCGCCGATATGGCGCGCGACGGCAAGCCCGAGGGCCAGCGCATTCTGGCCGAGCAGGCGACGGCGCTGGTGCATGGCCAGGATGCGGTGGTGGCGGCGCAGCGGATTTCGCAATCCTTGTTCAGCGACAGCCTCGACGGCCTGACCGAGGATGATCTTGAGCAACTGGCGCTCGACGGCATGCCAACGGTGGGTCTGGCGCGCGATACCGGTTTGCTCGACGCCATCGTTGCCGGTGAGCTGGCCAAATCCAAGGCCGAAGCGCGCACCTTCATCACCAGCGGTGCGGTCGCGATCAACGGCGCCAAGGTTGGCGGTATCGACCATGCGATCAGCGATACCGAGCGCTTGTTCGGCCGCTATACGCTGCTGCGTCGGGGCAAGAAGAACTACAGCCTCATCCTTTGGCAAGATTAAGCAGCGATAAGCAGCGATCGATTCCGCGCGGCCGGCCTTGGGGCCGGCTTGCTGCTTTCTGCTAGGTATACGATGAAAAACGTTCTCAGCATCCAGTCCCACGTCGTCTACGGCCACGCCGGCAACAGCGCCGCGGTGTTTCCGATGCAGCGCTTGGGTGTTGAAGTCTGGCCGGTCAACACCGTGCAGTTCTCCAATCACACCCAGCATGGCCGCTGGGCCGGGCAGGCGCTGGCGCCATCGCAGATTACCGCGCTGGTCGACGGCATAGACGCGATCGGCGAGCTGCAACGCTGCGATGCGGTGTTGTCGGGCTATCTCGGTGCGCCCGAGCAGGCCGCCTACGTGATCGCGGCGGTGCGCAAGGTCAAGGCGGCCAATCCCCGGGCGATCTACCTGTGTGATCCGGTGATGGGCCATCCGGAGAAGGGCTGCGTGGTGCAGCCGGGCATCCAGCAGTATCTGGTCGAGCAGATGCCGGCGGTCGCCGACATCATGGCGCCGAATCATCTGGAGCTGGAAAAGCTCGCCGGCCGCGAGATCGACACTTTCGACGATGCGCTCGCCGCCTGCCGCGATCTGATCGCGCGCGGGCCGAAGGTCGTGCTGGTCAAGCACCTTGAATACGCCGGCAAACCGGCCGGTGTGTTCGAGATGCTGGTGGTGAGCGAAACCGAGGCATGGCGCGGCCGGCGGCCGTTGTATGCATTCGATCGCCAGCCGGTCGGCGTCGGCGATCTGACCTCGGGCGTATTTCTGGCGCGCTTGCTGCAGGGCGATAGCATCAAGGCGGCGTTCGAGCACACGCTGGCCGCGGTCGACGCGGTGCTGGCGCGCACGCACGCGGCTGGCGAATACGAGCTGCAACTGGTTGCCGCGCAGGATGAAATCGCCGCGCCGCCACGCCACTTCGCCGCGATTGCGGTTTGATGCCGCCGGTGTAAACAATGTCGCCTTGCCCTTGGGCGGCATTTTTCTTATATTGATGCATATAAAATACCTCTTTCGTCCGCGACTTGCACCGATGCGCAATCCTTTTTCCACCGAGACCGTTGGTTTTGATACGCCGATCGCCATGCTGATCGCCTGTCACGACCGCGTCCGCCATTACGCGGCCTTGCTGCCCAAGCTGGCCGAACATGTGAGCACGCACGGCGCCGATGCCGAGGCGGCGCGCGCGGCCGCGGCTGTCCTGCGTTATTTCGACGTCGCCGCACCGCTGCATCATCAGGACGAGGACGACTTGCTGTTTCCGCTGCTGCACGAGCGGGGCGACGAGGCCTTGCGTGGCGCGATCGATGAGCTTCACGCCGAACACGATGTGCTCGGCGCGCAGTGGCAAGCGCTGCGGCCGGCCTTGATTGCGCTGACCGAGGGCAGGGCGGCGACGCTGGGCGAGGACGCCGCACGGTGCTTTGCCAGCGACTACCCGGCGCACGCGGCGCGCGAAGAGCTAGAGGTCTATCCTTGTGTCGCTGTTTTGCTGAGCACCGGTGAACTCGCCGACATCGGTCGGCGCATGGCCGATCACCGCAGTACCCAACAGGTAAAAAAATGAATCGACTCTGGGATGCGCCGCACCGCGCGGCATTTTTCTTCGGCGGCGTCGGCGCGATTGCGGCGCTGTGCTGGTGGGCGGCCGAGATGGTGCTGCGGCTGCACGGCGAATCAACCCAATCGGCGGTGCCGGTGATGTGGTTGCACGCCGACCTGATGCTGTTCGGCTTTTTTCCGCTGTTCATGCTCGGCTTTATCTATACCGCCGGGCCGAAATGGCTCAATGTCGAGCCGCCGCCGCTGGCGGCATGGGCACCGGCGATTCTTGGCTACACCACCGGCACGCTGCTGCAGCTGATCGCGCTGCGCTGGCCGATGGCCTGGTCGCTCGGCGATGCGATGCACTGGATCGCCTGGGCCGGCGCGACGCTGCTGTGGATAGGACGGATACGCGCCAGCCGCGCTACGGACAAGAAGCACGCGACGGCGGTTGCCTTTGCCTTCGGCCTTGGCGCGATCGCGCTGGCAACGATGGTCGGCGTATCGTGGTTCGGCATCGCCGAGGCCTTCCAGCCGGCGGTGACGCTGGGCGTATGGGGCTTTCTGCTGCCGGTGTTCCTCGCCGTGTGTCACCGGATGGTGCCGTTCTTTTCGGCCAACGTGCTGCCCGGCTACACCGCGTGGCGGCCGGGCTGGCTGCTGGGGGCCTTTGTGCTGCTGTCGTGGGCGCACGGCGGCTTTGCGCTGATGCAGTTCAACCCGGTCGCCGTTGATACCTTGTTTGCCGGGCTGTTGCTGTACACCAGCTGGCGCTGGCGGCTGTTCGCATCGTTCAAAAACCGGCTGCTGGCGATGCTGCACGCCTCGTTCGCGTGGGCCGGCATTGGCTTGCTGCTGTTTGCCGTGCAAGGCATCACCACCGCACAGGGCGAACCGTGGTTCGTGTTCGCGCCGCTGCATGCGCTGACGATCGGCTTCTTCGCGACCATGCTGCTCGCCTTTGTGACCCGCGTGACCATGGGCCATTCGGGCCGGCCGCTACTGGTAAGCGGCATCGTCTGGAGCGCTTACTGGTTGCTGCACGGCGTCGCGCTGGCGCGGGTCGCCAGCGAAATTTGGCCGCAGGCGCAGTTTGCGCTGCACGCCGCGGCTGGGGTTGGCGCGTTGTTGGCCTTTGCCGTCTGGGGTGTCTCGTCGCTGCCTGTCTACCTGAAGGCGAGGGCAGACGGCAAGCCGGGCTGATCGCCGCCTAGTTCAAAAGAACTAGCCGACCCGCCCATTTCGAACGGCCGGCCCTGAGCCAATGGCGAATGGCCGACTTGTGCGGGCAGGACTACATTGCGTGCAATGGCCCCGTTGCCGGGGCGTATGTACTACCGTTCAAATCATGCGGGGCCTCAGCGCCCGGCCAACGGGGATAACGCAATGTCCAATGCCTTGATCAAACGCTGGGAGCCGGAAGATCCGGTTTTCTGGAAAGACACCGGATCATTGATTGCCAAGCGCAATCTGTGGATCTCGATTCCTTGCCTGCTACTGGCTTTCTCGTGCTCCATCGTCTGGAGCATCGTGGTGCTGAAAATGCCGCTGGCCGGCTTTTCGTATACCAAGGATCAGCTCTTCCTCTTGACGGCATTGCCGTCGCTGTCGGGGGCGACGCTGCGGATTTTCTACAGCTTCCTGCCGTCGATGATGGGCGGACGCAAGTGGACGACGATCTCGACCGCGTCCTTGCTGATCCCGGCGATCTGGCTCGGCTACGCGGTACAAGACCCGAGCACGCCGTATCCGGTGATGCTGATCATCGCGCTGCTGACCGGTTTCGGCGGCGGCAACTTCGCCAGCTCGATGGCCAATATCGCCTATTTCTTCCCGAAATCGCAAAAGGGTTACGCCAACGGCATGAACGCCGGCCTTGGCAACCTCGGCGTGTCGATCGCGCAGTTCGTGATGCCGCTGGCGATTACCGTCAGCATGTTCGGTGCTTTCGGCGGTAATCCACAGGCCTTGCCCGACGGCGGGCAGATCTGGCTGCAGAACGCGGCCTTTATCTGGGTTCCGTTCGTCGCCGTCGCGACCATTGCCGCCTGGTTCGGCATGAACGATCTGGCGTCGGCCAAGGCCTCGTTTACCGAGCAAGCGGTGATCTTCAAGCGCAAGCACAACTGGCTGATGTGCTGGCTGTATCTGGGCACCTTCGGCAGCTTCATCGGTTTCTCGGCCGGTTTCATGCTGCTGTCCAAAACCCAGTTCCCCGACGTCGATCCGACCAAGGTCGCCTTCATCGGCCCGCTGGTTGGTGCGCTGATCCGCCCCATTGGCGGTATGGTGTCGGACAAGCTCGGCGGCGCCCGCGTCACGCTCGGCATCTTCGTCGGCATGGTGATCGCGGTGCTCGGGGTGCTGTCCTTCCTGCCGGGCGCCAGCGGTGCCGGCAGCTTCATGGGCTTCTTCCTGTGCTTCCTGGCGCTGTTCCTGCTTTCGGGCATCGGTAACGGCTCGACCTACCGGATGATTCCGACGATCTTTTCGACCCTGGCCATGCGTGAAGCGCGCGGCAAGGATTCGACATCGATCAAGGCGGCCGAAGCCGACGGTGCGCGCGAATCTGCCGCTGCCGCGGGCTTCATCAGCGCGATCGGTGCCTACGGCGGCTTCATCATTCCGCAGACCTTCGGTTTCTCGATGAAGGCGACCGGCGCGGCCGAAGCGGCACTGTATGTGTTCATCGCCTTCTACCTGTCGTGCGCGGCGATTACCTGGTGGTACTTCGCCCGCAAGAACGCCGAGATGCCTTGCTGATCTTTGCGTGCCGACAAAAAACCCCGCTTAGCGGGGTTTTTTGTTTTCAAGGCGCCGTATCGAGCAGCGCCCGGTAATGCTCGGCAAACGGCGCGATCACCGCGAGCGGATCGTCGCCGACGTCGAGCAGCAGCGGCTCGGCCCAGTCCATGCCGCACAGGTGCGCGGTCTCGATCAGCGGCCGCATCAGCACTTCAGGGGCGGACCGGCCCCATCTGGGGCTGCCGTAACTGGCGACCACTTGCAGCGTCTTGCCGGCCAGCGGCTTGGGTTCGGCCAGCGCCCAGTCCGAGTCGAGCACCGTATCGAGCCAGTCTTTGAGCGCCGCCGGCGGCGCAAACCAGTACAGCGGAAACTGCAGCACCAGCCGCCGCGCGTGGCGACAGGCTTCGCGCTCATCGTCGACATCGAACGCGCCCTCGGCCACCAGGGTATCGACGTGATGCAGCGCGACATCGGCCGTTTCGGCCAGCATCTCGGCCAGTCGGGCGTGGACGACCGACGTTGCCAGATGCGGATGGGCGAGGATGACGAGATTTTGCATGGTGGTGTGTCCTTTGCGTTTCAACGGCCCGCCCGGATGCTCTTGTTGGGGAAAGCATCTACTCCATTCGGACTAGCCGCGCTAAGCCGATTGCGCCGCACCGCCTGATCGTGCGGCGAATGTTGCGCTCGTCATGCAGCTCGTATGCTCGGTTCATCCATAGAAGCGCCTTCGCGCGCTGACCAGAACCGCAACCGGAGGCAGCATGAGCCACTTTCTGGACCGACTGAAGTTCCTCTCCAAAACCCGCGATACCTTTGCCAATGGCCACGGCGCCGTCGTCAACGAAGACCGCAAGTGGGAGGACGGTTACCGCAATCGCTGGGCACACGACAAGGAAGTACGCTCGACCCACGGCGTCAACTGCACCGGCTCCTGTAGCTGGCGCATCTTCGTCAAGAACGGGCTGATCACCTGGGAAGTCCAGCAGACCGATTACCCGCGCACCCGCCCTGATCTGCCCAACCACGAACCGCGCGGCTGTCCGCGTGGCGCTTCCTATTCGTGGTACGTCTACTCGGCGCAGCGCGTCAAGTATCCGATGATCCGCGGCCGGCTGGCACGGATGTGGCGCGAAGCGCGCAAGACCCTCGATCCGATCGCCGCATGGGCGAGCATCGTTGAAGATCCGGCCAAATCGGCATCGTACAAATCGGTGCGCGGTCAGGGCGGTTTCGTTCGCACCGGCTGGGATGAAGTCACCGAACTGATCGCCGCGTCGAACGCCCATACGATCAAGAATTACGGCCCCGACCGCGTGATCGGCTTTTCGCCGATTCCGGCGATGTCGATGGTCAGCTACGCCGCTGGCGCGCGTTACCTTGGCCTGATCGGCGGCGTGCCGCTGTCGTTCTACGACTGGTACTGCGATCTGCCGCCGGCCAGCCCGCAAGTCTGGGGCGAGCAGACCGACGTGCCCGAATCGGCCGACTGGTACAACTCGACCTATCTGATGGTGTGGGGCTCGAACGTGCCGATGACGCGCACGCCGGACGCGCACTTCTATACCGAGGTGCGCTACAAGGGCACCAAGACCGTCGCCGTATCGAGCGACTTCGGCGAAATGGTCAAGTTCGGCGACCTGTGGATGGCGCCGAAGCAGGGCACCGACGCCGCGCTGGCGATGGCCATGGGCCATGTGGTGCTGAACGAATTCCACAAGACCGGCGCCTCGGACTACTTCCGCGACTACGGCAAGCAGTACACCGACTTCCCGATGCTGGTGACCTTGCGCGCCAAGGGCGACGGTTTTGTCGCCGACCACTTCCTGCGCGCCTCGCAACTGCCGGACAACCTCGGCGAAGCCAAGAACCCGGACTGGAAAACGGTGCTGATCGATGCCACCACCGGCGCGCTGACCGTGCCGAACGGCACCATCGGTTCGCGCTGGAACGAGTCCGAAGGCCGCAAGGGCAAGTGGAACCTGGAAATGAAGAACGTCGCCGACGGCGGCGAGATCGAGCCGCAGTTGTCGCTCAAGGGCGCGCACGACGAGGTCGCCTCGGTCGGTTTCGACTACTTCGGCGGTGAAGCCGAAGACCTGCTGTTCCGCAATGTCCCGGCCAAGCGCGTTCAGCTTGCCGACGGCTCGACCGTGCTGGTCGCCACCGTCTACGACCTGCTGCTCGCCAACTACGGCGTCGACAACGGCATGGGCGGCGCCAACGTCGCGACCTCGTATGCCGACGATGTGCCGTACACCCCGGCGTGGCAGGTCAAGCACACCGGCGTGCCGGCGATCGACGTCGAGACCGTCGCGCGCGAATTCGCCCAGAACGCCCACGACACCCACGGCAAGAGCATGGTGATCGTCGGCGCGGCGCTGAACCACTGGTTCCACAACGACATGACCTACCGCGGCATCATCAACCTGTTGATGATGTGCGGCTGCGTCGGCCAGAGCGGCGGTGGCTGGGCGCATTACGTCGGCCAGGAAAAGCTGCGGCCGCAACCGGGCTGGACGCCGCTGGCGTTCGCGCTCGACTGGCAGCGCCCGGCGCGGCAGATGAACGGCACCTCGTTCTTCTACGCCCACACCAGCCAGTGGCGGCACGAGCAGCTCTCGGTATCCGAGATCCTCGGCCCGAGCGCCAATGTCGACGCGTACAAGGACATGTCGCTGATCGACTTCAACGCCAAGGCCGAACGGATGGGCTGGCTGCCGAGCGCACCGCAGCTCGAAACCAACCCGTTCGACGTCGTCCGCCAGGCCGAAGCGCTTGGTCGCAACCCGGTCGAATTCGCCGCCGAACAGCTGAAATCCGGCGCGCTGAACATGAGCTGCGACGACCCGGACAACCCGAAGAACTTCCCGCGCAGCCTCTTCGTCTGGCGCTCGAACCTGCTCGGCAGCTCGGGCAAGGGCCACGAGTACTTCCTCAAGTATTTGCTCGGCACGCAGAACGCGGTGTTCTCCGATGAAAACGACGCGATCACCCCGTCCGAAATCAAGGTGCGCCCGGCGGCCGAAGGCAAGCTCGACCTGCTGACGGTGCTCGACTTCCGCATGAGCACGACCTGTTTGTACGGCGACATCGTGCTGCCGACGGCGACGTGGTACGAGAAGGACGATCTCAACACCTCGGACATGCACCCCTTCATCCACCCGCTGTCCGAAGCGGTGCAGCCGCTGTGGCAGTCGAAAACCGACTGGGAAATCTACAAGGCGATCGCCAAGAAGTTCACCGAGATCGCCGGCCCCTACCTCGGTGTGCAGAAGGATCTGGTGCTGACGCCGCTGATGCACGACAGCCCGGGTGAAATGGGCCAGCCGTTTGCGCCTAAGGACTGGAAGAAGGGCGAGTGCGAGCTGATTCCGGGCAAGACCGCGCCGAACATGACCGTGGTCGAGCGTGATTACAACCGCATTTACGAGAAGTTCACCACCATCGGCCCCTTGCTGAAGAACGTGAACAACGGCGGCAAGGGCATCTTCTGGCAGACCGGCAGCGAAATCGACGAGCTGGCCGCGCTGAACGGCGTGGCCGCCAACGGCCAGCCGAAGCTGGAAACCGCGATCGACGCCGCCGAAATGATCCTGACGCTGGCGCCGGAAACCAACGGCCATGTGTCGGTGAAGTCGTGGGCGGCGCTGTCCGAAGTGACCGGCCGCGATCACACCCATCTGGCTGTGGGGCGCGAGCACGACAAGATCCGCTTCCGCGATGTGCAGGCGCAGCCGCGCAAGATCATTTCGTCGCCGACGTGGTCGGGGCTTGAGTCCGAAGAAGTCAGCTACAACGCCGGCTACACCAATGTGCACGAGATGATCCCTTGGCGCACGCTGACCGGCCGCCAGCAGTTCTATCAGGATCACCGCTGGATGCTCGACTTTGGCGAGGGCTTTGCCGTCTACAAGCCGGCGATCGATCTGAAAACCGTCGCGCCGATGCTGGGTCGCAAGCCCAATGGCGAAGAGGAAATCGTCCTCAACTTCATCACGCCGCACCAGAAGTGGGGCATCCACTCGACCTACTCCGACAACCTGCGGATGCTGACGCTGAGCCGTGGCGGCCCGCACGTGTGGCTGTCGGAAATCGACGCGAAAAAGGCCGGCATCGAGGACAACGACTGGATCGAGGTGTTCAACGTCAACGGCACGCTGACTGCCCGCGCCGTGGTCAGCCAGCGTGTACCGGAAGGGATGACGCTGATGTACCACGCGCAGGAAAAGATCATCAACGTGCCGGGCGCCGAGCAGAGCGGCAAGCGCGGCGGCATCCACAACTCGGTGACGCGCACCGTGATCAAGCCGACGCACATGATCGGCGGCTACGCCCAGCAGGCCTACGGCTTCAACTACTACGGCACCGTCGGCGCCAACCGCGACGAATTCGTGATCATTCGCAAGATGAAGAACGTCGACTGGCTGGAAGGTCCGCTCCAAGGAGAAAAAGCATGAAGATTCGCGCCCAGGTAGCGATGGTGCTCAACCTCGACAAGTGCATCGGCTGCCATACCTGTTCGGTGACGTGCAAGAACGTCTGGACCAGCCGTGACGGCGTCGAGTACGCCTGGTTCAACAACGTCGAGACCAAACCCGGTATCGGCTACCCGAAGGAATGGGAGAACCAGAAGAAGTGGAAAGGCGGCTGGAAACGGCTTCCGAACGGCAAGCTCGTACCGCGTCAGGGCGGCAAGCTGCGGATTCTGGCGAGCATGTTCGCCAACCCCAACCTGCCGGAAATCGACGATTACTACGAGCCGTTCACCTTCGATTACGACCGCTTGCAGAACGCACCCGAAGTCGAAACCCCGCCAACGGCGCGGCCGATCTCGGTGATCACCGGCAAGAAGATGGACAAGATCAACTGGGGTCCGAACTGGGAAGACGACCTCGGCGGCGAGTTCGCCAAGCGCTCCAAGGATCAGCTGTTCGAGGATGTGCAGAAGGAGATGTACTCGACCTTCGAGAACACCTTCATGATGTATCTGCCGCGGCTGTGCGAGCACTGCCTGAACCCGTCCTGTGTCGCCTCGTGCCCGTCGGGCTCGGTCTACAAGCGCGAGGACGACGGCATCGTGCTGGTCGATCAGGACAAGTGCCGCGGCTGGCGCATGTGCGTGTCGGGCTGCCCGTACAAGAAGATTTACTACAACTGGCAGAGCGGCAAGGCCGAGAAGTGCACCTTCTGCTTCCCGCGTATCGAAGCCGGCCAGCCGACGGTGTGCTCGGAATCGTGCGTCGGCCGGATCCGCTACCTCGGCGTGATTCTGTACGACGCCGACATGATCGAAGAAGCCGCCGGTGTTGCCGATGAAAAAGACCTGTACGCGGCGCAACTGAAGGTCTTCCTCGACCCGCATTCGCAGGCGGTGATCGACGAGGCCCGCGTTCAGGGCATTCCCGAATCGTGGCTGACCGCGGCGGCGAAATCGCCGGTCTACAAGATGGCGGTGGAATGGAAGGTCGCCTTCCCGCTGCATCCGGAATACCGCACCTTGCCGATGGTCTGGTACATCCCGCCGCTGTCGCCGATCCAGTCGGCGGCCGAACGCGGCCTGATGAACAGCAAGGGCGTGCTGCCCGATGTCAGCGAGCTGCGCATCCCGGTCAAGTATCTCGCCAACCTGCTGACCGCCGGCGATGAAGCGCCGGTGCTGTCGGCGCTGGAACGGATGCTGGCGATGCGCGTGTACATGCGCGGCAAGTCGGTGCACGGCAGCGAGGACATCAACGTGCTCAAGCAGGTCGGCCTGACCAAGGCTCAGGTCGAGGACATGTATCACATCATGGCGATCGCCAATTACGAAGACCGTTTCGTGATTCCGAGCAGCCACAAGGAAGAGGTCGAAGACAGCTTCAACGACAAGGCGGCCTGTGGCTTTACCTTCGGCAACGGCTGCTCCGGCGGCACCTCGCCCGAAGGGCTGTTTGGCGCGCGCAAGGAAGGCTCGGTGATCTTTGTCGATATGCCCAAATCGCGCAAACCGAAGGAGGCGTGAACCATGACTGATACCCTGCATTTTCGCGTGCTCTCGGCACTGCTGCAGTACCCGGAGGCCGAGCTGATCGCCGCCTTGCCCGAGCTCGAAGCCGCGCTGGCGCAAGCGCCGGGTGGCATGCGCATCACGCTGGCGCCGTTGCTCGCGCATCTGGCCGGCGGTGATCTGATCGCCGCGCAGGAAAGCTATGTGGCGACGTTCGACCGTTCGCGCGGCCACTCGCTGCATCTGTTCGAGCACATCCACGGCGAAAGCCGCGAGCGTGGTCCGGCGCTGGTCGATCTGATGAACGCCTATCGCGGCCAAGGTTTCGACGTGAACGCCAACGAGCTGCCCGACTACCTGCCGCTGTTTCTGGAGTTCCTCGGCAGCGTCGATGCGGCCACCGCCGAGGATTTCCTCAACGAGGCGGTGCATGTGATCGCGGTGCTCGGCGACCGGCTCGGCGAAGCCGCCAGCCCCTACGCCTGCGCGATGAACGCGCTGGTGTCGCTGGCCACGGTAGCGATCAAGCCGCTGGTCGCGCCGCCGATCCGCGACATGGACGAAATGCTCGAAACCTTCGGCCCCGGTGCCGACGGCGCCGAGCCGCTGTTGTCGCAGACGGCCGGCCCGCAGCCGGTCAAGTTCTATCCGCGCGCCAGCGCCTAGGAGAGCCCATCATGAGTTATCTGCATCATTTCGTCTTCGGGATTTACCCGTACATCGGTCTGGCGATCTTCCTGTTCGGCAGCCTGGTGCGCTTCGATCGCGAGCAGTACACGTGGAAGAGCGATTCAAGCCAGTTGATCGACCGCCGCCTGCTGCATGCCGGTTCCTACCTGTTCCATATCGGCGTGCTCGGCGTGTTCTTCGGCCATCTGGTCGGCCTGCTCACGCCGCTGGCGATCTGGGATGCGCTCGGCGTCAGCCACGGTGCCAAGCAGCTGCTGGCGATGGTCGCCGGCGGCATCTTCGGCGGCATGGGGCTGATCGGCGTGCTGATCCTGATCTACCGGCGCTGGAGCAGCGAGCGGCTGCGCGCGATCACCACCTGGCGCGACAAGCTGACGCTGGGCTGGATCGCCGTGACCCTGGTGCTGGGGCTGTCGACGATCGTCGTCTCCAAGGATCACCTCGACGGCCACATGATGACGTTGTTCATGGAATGGGCGCAGCGCATCGTCACCTTCCGTGGTGATGCGGCGGGCTATATCGTCGACGCGCCGGGGATCTTCAAGCTGCACATCTTCATGGGCATGACGCTGTTCGTGATCTTCCCGTTCACCCGGTTGGTGCATGTGTGGAGCGGCTTTGGCGCTGCCGGTTACGTGACGCGGGCTTGGCAGTTGGTGCGGCCGCGCGGTTGAGCGTTGCCTGCCATGTAGAAAGGAGGGCGCCTGCGGGCGCTCTTTTTTTTGCGTTGGCGGGTGGGGTAAAGCTAAGGCTAAGCGCCTGCGGCGCGGATAAATGCCTTGATGCCGGTTCCGCCCGGCGGACGGGATACTTTCTTTTGCTTCGCCAAAAGAAAGTATCCAAAGAAAAGGCGACCCCGCATCCGCGCCCCTTCGGGGTTCCCTGCGCTGCGCGCCAAACGCGGCGGGGTCCTGAACTCGCCCTGCGGGCTCAGACAGCCAGGCCCCGAAACCCCGCGTCCGGCTGTGCTGCTCGGCGCTACTGAGGGGATCGGGGCGGTATGCCACCGGCAGTGAACAAACACACTGCAAACCCGTTGCGGTGAAAAGTGCACCGCTTTTCATCCCGTTCGCCAGCGCCGAGGAGTGGAGCGAGACGAGCCGGTTTCATGGCTTGGCTCGCGACCGATCGAGGGTAGCCCGGAGGGCCGTAGGGCGCGGTCACGCCAAAGCTTAGCGGCTTTGCCGCTTAGCGACGCGCGATGCAGCGCACGCCGTTGGGGTGAAGGGGGCTTTGGCGAGACAAAGCTCCCTTCTCGTCTGCGCGGCGGAACGCGCATGCAACGCTTTTACCTGCGCCGCAGGCGCTGATCGCTGATGCTTGTGGCAAGGGCGGGTCTAAATTGAAACCACACCCACGACGCCGGAGAACGTCATGAGCACCAGCATCGGCCAATACCTGCTGCAACGATTGCATGACGAAGGCGTGCGCCACGTCTTCGGGGTGCCCGGCGACTACATCCTGCGCTGGTATCAACAGCTCTCGCAGAGCGAGCTGATCCAGGTCGGCACCACGCGTGAAGACACCGCGGCCTTCGCCGCCGACGCCTATGCGCGCGTGCACGGCCTCGGGGCGCTGGCGGTGACCTACGGCGTCGGTGCGCTGTCGGTCGTCAACGCCGTCGCCGGCGCGGCGGCCGAGTCGTCGCCGGTGGTGGTGATCTCGGGCGCGCCCGGGGTGGTCGAACAGCGTGAACGCCCGCTCCTGCATCACCGCTTCGGGCCGTTCCACTTTCAGCGCGAGATTTTCGAGCGGCTCACCTGCTACGCCGCGGTGCTCGACGACCCGCTCTTGGCGGCGCGGCAGATCGATCGGGCACTGGCGGCGGCGCGGCGTTACAGCAAGCCGGTGTATCTAGAACTGCCGCGCGACCGCGTCGATACGGTGATCCATCTGCAGCCCGAATGCCTGCTCGACGACGATGGCAGCGATCCCGGCGCGCTGGCCGAGGCGGTCGCCGAAACCGTGGCGCTGCTCGGCGGCGCCGAGCGCGGCGCCATGCTGGCCGGGGTCGAGTTGCACCGTTACCGGCAGCAGGACGCGCTGGCGGCGCTGGTCGACAAGCTGCGCTGGCCGGTCGCCGCAACCCTGTCGGGCAAGTCGGTGATCGCCGAACATCATCCGGCGTATCTGGGCATTTACGAGGGGGCGATGGGCGGCGATTACGCGCGCGGCGTGATCGAGGGGGCCGACATCCTGCTGCTGCTTGGTTCGGCGCTGAACGATGTCGACCTCGGCGTATTCACCGCCAAGCTCGACGCGCGGCACATGATTCAGGCCAGCGGCGGCGAGGTTTGCGTTCGCCATCACCGCTATCCCAATGTGCGGCTCGCCGATTTTGTCGCCGCCCTCGTTGCCGCCTTGCCTGAACACCACACCGAATGGCCGCCGCACAATCTGCCGCTGGCGGCGCCGGGCTTTCCCGAGCCGGCCGCAGCGATGAGCGTGACGCGGCTGATCGGCCGGCTCAACGACACCTTGCCCGACGACATGATCGTCGTCTCCGATACCGGCGACTGCCTGTTCGCGTCGCTCGAATTACGCACGCATCCGCGCACCGGCTTTCTCGCCTCGGCGTTCTACACCACGATGGGCTTCGCGGTGCCGGCGGCGCTTGGCGCGCAGCTGGGCAGTGGCCTGCGACCGCTGGTGCTGGTCGGCGACGGCGCGTTCCAGATGACCGGCACCGAGCTGTCGACCGCCGCGTGGCTGGGGCTGAACCCGGTGGTGATCGTGTTCGACAACGCCGGTTACAGTACCGAGCGTTTCATTCTCGACGGCCCGTTCAACGACATTGCGCCGTGGCGCTTCGACGCGCTGGCCGGGGTGTTCGGGCCGATGTACGCATTCACCGCCGACGGCGAAGAGGCGTTCGACGCGGCGTGGCAGCATGCGCTGGCCAACGCCGACCGGCCGACCCTGATCGCGGTAAAACTGGCCGCCGATGATCCGTCGGCGGCGATGCGCCGGCTTGGCGAATCGCTCGGCAAAACCGTCAAGGGAGGCTGAATGCCGGCACGCAGCGAATATCTGGACTGGCTGATCGACGAGCTGGCGCCGCTGGGGACGATCCGCGCCAAATCGATGTTCGGCGGCTGGGGGCTGTATTGCGACGAAGCCTTTTTCGCCATCGTCGACGCCGATACGCTCTACCTGAAGGCCGATGACGCCAACCGCGCCGCCTTCGTCGCCGAAGGCGTGGCACCGTTCAGCTACGCGGTGCGCGGCAAGACCCAGACGATGTCGTATTACAGCCTGCCCGATGCCGCGCTCGACGACAGCGCCGTGCTGCTGGCTTGGGCGAAGCTGGGCTTCGAGGCGGCACTACGGGCGCGGGCAAAGTCCTTGCGTGCTTAATGTGTGCCGATTCACCGGGCTTGAGGCTTTCATCTACCTTATCGTGTGGCAGTGAATGCAGAAAGCGATCGGCCTGCACCGGCACTCACGCGGTCTTTCGGGTGCTGTCGCGCTCGGGGGCACGTCGGCGCGCCCCTTCCCGTGGGGGGCAAACTGTTGGAGAATCGGGATTAATTACCTCCAACTTCCCGCCTGCAAGCGGGCTTAGCTATGCGCCAGGTTACCGTTACCCGCAATACCCTCGAAACCCAGATCACCGTTTCGATCAATCTCGACGGCACCGGCCAGTCCAAGTTCGACACCGGCGTCCCGTTTTTCGAGCACATGCTCGACCAGATCGCCCGCCATGGCCTGATCGATATCGACGTCAAGGCCGTTGGCGATCTGCATATCGACGCTCACCACACGGTTGAGGATGTCGGCATCACCTTCGGTCAGGCCTTCGCCAAGGCCGTCGGCGACAAGAAAGGCATCCGCCGCTACGGCCATGCCTACGTGCCGCTGGATGAAGCCTTGAGCCGCGTCGTCGTCGACCTGTCCGGTCGCCCCTGTCTGGAATACGACTGCGAATACACCCGCGCAATGATCGGCGGTTTCGATGTCGACCTGTTCGGCGAATTCTTCCGCGGTTTCGTCAACCACGCGGCGATCAGCCTGCATATCGATAACCTGAAGGGCAAGAACGCTCACCATCAGGCCGAAACCATTTTCAAGGCACTGGGCCGCGCGCTGCGCATGGCGGTCGAGCACGATGAACGCATGGTCGGCATTACCCCGTCGACCAAGGGCACGCTGGTAGGCTGATATGCAAAAAATCGCCATCGTCGATTACGGCATGGGCAACCTGCACTCGGTGACCAAGGCCTTCGAGCTGGTCGCCGCCGGGCAGGCCGAAGTGGTGCTGAGCGCCGATCCGGCCGTGATATCCAGCGCCGACAAGGTGGTGTTTCCGGGCCAGGGCGCCATGCCCGATTGCATGCGCCATCTGCAAGAATCCGGCCTCAAGGCAGAAGTGCTCAAGGCCGCCGCCGATCGGCCCTTCCTGGGAATCTGCGTCGGCGCGCAACTGCTGTTTGCCCGCAGCGAAGAAGGCCCGACCGACTGTCTGGGCGTCTTCTCGGGCGAGGTCGTGCGCTTTCCGCCGGAAAAAATGCATGATGCCGCCGGCAACAAGCTCAAAGTGCCGCATATGGGCTGGAACGAGATGTTCATCAAGCGCGCCCATCCGCTGTGGAATGGCATTCTTGACGGCGAACGGTTTTATTTCGTCCATAGTTACCACTTCGCCGGTGCCGACGACCTCGCGGTGATCGAGTCGGCGTATCCTTACCGTTTTGCCGCTGCGGTTGCGCGAGACAACATTTTCGCCATCCAGTGTCACCCCGAGAAATCGGCGGCGGCCGGTCTCAAGCTGCTGAAGAATTTCGTGGGCTGGGATGGCCGCCAGTAGGAGATTGCCGTGAAGTCCTTGCCTCTATGGCTGCGTGAGTCGTGCAGGCTGTCTTTTATGACCGTCGGTGCGCTGGCGCTGGTTTTGCAGGTGATGGCACTTCTTGGTATGCCTTCGCAAATGAACTACCTCGCTTTTTTTGCCGTATATTTTTCATTTAGTGCCCTGGCCGCATCTCTGCGCGCCAAGTCGTCCCAAACTTCGACAACTCATTCGTAATCGTCATCATGCTGATCATTCCTGCTATCGACCTCAAAGACGGCCAGTGCGTTCGCCTGCGCCAGGGTGAAATGACCGACGCCACGGTCTTCTCCGACGACCCGGCAAGCTTCGTCAGTCACTGGCTTGGCCAGGGCGCGCGGCGCATGCACCTTGTCGATCTCAACGGCGCATTCGCCGGCAAGCCAAAGAATCTTGATGCGGTCAAACGCATCATCAAGGCGATCGACGGCGAAGTGCCGATCCAGCTGGGCGGTGGCATTCGCAATCTCGACACCATCGAAATGTATCTCGATGCCGGCATCGACTACGTGATCATCGGTACTGCCGCGGTCAAGCAGCCGGGCTTCTTGCACGAGGCGTGCGACGCGTTTCCGGGCCACATCATCGTTGGCCTCGATGCCAAGGATGGCAAGGTCGCGACCGACGGTTGGGCCAAGGTCACCGACCATGATGTCGTCGATCTGGCGAAGCGCTTTGAAGGCTACGGCGTTGAAAGCGTGATCTACACCGATATCGGCCGCGACGGCATGCTCTCGGGCGTGAACATCGAAGCGACGGTGAAGCTGGCGCAAGCGCTGCGGATTCCGGTGATTGCCTCGGGTGGTCTGACCGATCTGGACGATGTGCGCAAACTGGTCGAAGTCGAAGCCGAGGGCATCGAGGGCGTGATTACCGGTCGCGCCATCTACGAAGGCACGATCGACTTCAAGGCGGCGCAGGAACTCGCCGACGGCCCGACCGAAGCCGTGGAAGCCTGATGCCGCTTGCCAAACGCATCATCCCTTGCCTTGACGTGACCGCCGGTCGCGTCGTCAAGGGCGTCAATTTTGTCGGTCTGCGCGACGCCGGTGATCCGGTCGAGATCGCCAAGAAGTACGACGCGCAGGGCGCCGACGAGCTGACCTTCCTGGATATCACCGCCAGCTCGGACGACCGCGATCTGATCCTGCACGTGATCGATGCGGTCGCCAGCCAAGTGTTCATTCCGCTGACCGTTGGCGGCGGCGTGCGCAAGGTCGAAGACGTGCGGCGGCTCCTGAACGCCGGCGCCGACAAGGTGTCGATCAATACCACCGCGGTGAGCAATCCCGAGGTGGTCGAGGCCGCGGCGAGCAAGTTCGGCAGTCAGGCGATCGTCGTGGCGATCGATGCCAAGGCGGTCGACGCCAGCAATACCCGCTGGGAAATCTTTACCCACGGCGGCCGCCGGCCCACCGGGCTGGATGCGGTCGAGTGGGCGATCAGGATGCAGCAACTGGGCGCCGGTGAAATCCTGCTGACCAGCATGGATAGAGATGGCACCAAGATTGGCTTCAACCTGCCGCTGACGCGCGCGGTGTCCGATGCCGTGGATATTCCGGTGATCGCCTCGGGCGGCGTCGGCAATCTGCAGCATCTGGTCGACGGTGTCATCGACGGTCACGCCGATGCGGTATTGGCGGCGTCGATCTTCCATTTTGGCGAGTACACGGTACGTCAGGCCAAGGAAGCGATGCGCGCGGCCGGGATCGAGGTGAGGCTGTGAGCTGGCTCGATGAAATCAAGTGGGACGACAAAGGCCTGGTGCCGGTGATCGCCCAGGATGCGCAAACCGGCCGGGTGCTGATGTTCGCCTACGCCAACCGCGACGCGGTGGCGCTGACCGCCGAACATGGTACCGCCCACTACTGGACCCGCTCGCGCCAGAAGCTGTGGCACAAGGGCGAGGAGAGCGGTCATTTTCAGCATGTGCTGGAAATTCGTCTCGATTGCGATGGCGATGTGCTGATCTATGTGATCGAGCAGGATGGTGGCATCGCCTGCCATACCGGCCGCGAGAGCTGCTTCTTCCGTGTGCTCAACAACGGCGAGTGGGAAACGGTCGATCCGGTGTTGAAAGACCCCGCGGCGATTTACCACACGCATCACTGAGCGTCTGCTCGTGACCGACAGGCCGGTTTCCGGCCTGTTTTCTTTTGTACCTTTTACCCTGGCGCCGATTTCTGCCACGCCAGTGTCACCAAACGGCAATATAATTGCCGCTAAATCACGCGATTTTCCGAGGCTCTACATGGTTTCCACCGAGATTCTTGAACGCCTGTCGGCCACGCTCGCCAGCCGCCGCGATGCCGATCCGTCGACGTCCTACGTCGCCAAGCTTTTTCACAAGGGCCAGGAAGCGATCCTGAAAAAAGTCGGCGAAGAGTCGTTCGAAGTGGTGATGGCCGCCAAGGATGGCGACAAGCTGCACCTGGTGCGCGAAGTCGCCGATCTGTGGTTCCACACGCTGGTGCTGCTCGCCCACGAGGGCTTGAGCCACGAGGATGTGCTGGCCGAGCTGGCGCGCCGCGAGGGTATCTCGGGCATCGATGAAAAAGCGGCTCGCCCCAGGGGCTGAGACAGGAGAAGACAAGCATGAGCGATTGCATTTTCTGCAAGCTGGCCAGCGGCGAGTTTCCGTCGAACAAGATTTACGAGGACGACGACATTCTGGCGTTCCACGACCTGCATCCGGTTGCGCCGGTGCATTTTCTGGTGGTGCCGAAGATTCATATCGAATCTCTGGCCCACGCCGAGGTCGAACACCAGGCGCTACTGGGGAAAATGATGCTGGTTGCGGCGCGTGTCGCCACCGAACAGGGGCTCGAGAGCGGGTTCCGCACCATCATCAATACCGGCGCCGGTGGCGGCCAGAGCGTGTTTCACCTGCACTTGCACGTGATCGGCGGCAAGAAGTTGCCGACCAACATCACCGAACTCAGCACCCACTAATTCAGTATCTATTTTCGGAGAGTATTTCATGGGTTCCTTCAGCATCTGGCATTGGCTTATCGTGCTGGTCATCGTCGTGCTGGTGTTCGGCACCAAGCGACTCGGCAATATCGGCAAGGATCTGGGCTCGGCCGTACGCGGTTTCAAGGACGGTATCCGCGAAGGCGAGGCCGAGAAGACCGAGGCGAAAGACGTGCCGTCCGAATCCGGCCGCGTGATCGACGTGGTTGAAAAAGACAAGCGCTAAGCCGTGTTCGACGTCAGTCTCGGAGAACTTGCCGTCATCGGCGCCGTGGCGCTGGTGGTGATCGGGCCGGAGCGCCTGCCCACGGTTGCGCGCACCGTTGGCGCGCTGATCGGGCGCGGCCAGCGCTTTGTATCCAGCGTGAAGGCCGATCTCGAGCGCGAGGTGCGTGCCAGCGAGCTGATGCAGATCGAGGCCGAGTTGCGCGCCGAGGGTGATGCGCTCAGGCAGACGATACAGGCGCCAATGGCCGAGCTGCGTGAAACGCTGGCCGATACCCAGGCGACGCTGAGCGGAGCGGGGGCGCTTTCGCCAGCGTCGGCAAGCGGTGATGCCGTACCGACACCGATCGAGCCGGCTGCAGCACCAGCTACCGAGGCGCCTGCGTCCGATACACCCGGGCACGACGAACGTCAGCTCGATCTGCTTTTTGCTGAAACCAATGCGCTGCCGCCACCCGCGTCCGATCGCCGCTGATACCCCTCTATGAATGCTGCCGATTTTCAACCGCTGCTGGCCCATCTGATCGAATTGCGCAACCGGCTGGTACGCGCCGGTCTTGTGTTTCTGCTCGGTTTTGGTGTGAGTTTCGCTTTTTCTGCCCAGCTCTACGATCTGATCGTGGCGCCGCTGACGCACGTACTGCCGGGGCAAAAGCTGGTGTCGATCGGCATCGCCACGCCGTTTCTGGTGCAGGTGAAGATCGCCGCATTGGTCGCCTTCATTGCGACCCTGCCGCACACGCTGTATCAGGTCTGGGCGTTTATCGCGCCGGGGCTGTATACCCACGAAAGAAAGCTGATCGTGCCGCTGATCTTTGCCTCGACGCTGCTTTTCCTTGTCGGGATGGCGTTCGCGTATTTCCTGGTCTTTGGCGTTGTCTTCCAGTTCATCGCCTCGGTGGTGCCAACCTCGATGCAATGGCTGCCTGATTCGGGCGAGTACCTCGATTTCATCTTTGGCATGTTCATCGCCTTTGGCATGACCTTCGAGGTGCCGGTGGCGATTGTCGTGCTGGTTTACCTCAACATCGTCAGCGTTGCCCAGCTTGTTGCCTGGCGGCCGTACGTGATCGTTGGCGCGTTCGTCATTGCCGCCGTGGTTACGCCGCCGGATGTGTTGTCGCAATGCCTGCTGGCCATCCCGCTATGGCTGCTGTACGAGCTCGGCTGCGTTATTGCCCGGCTTATTTCTCCTCGCTCGCCCATTCCTGCCTGAGTACCCATGCTTCGTGTTTTTCAGATTCTGCTCTTTATGCTTGCCGCGATTCCTTGCGGTATTCCTTTCCGCTATCCGCCCAATCCGGTATTTCCGTCCGAACTCGCGGCCTACGCGCTAGCGACCTTGCTGATCCTCGCCGTCGCCGGGCTGCCAACACGGCGTAACGAGCGCACCAGCCTGCCATGGATGTCTACCGTCTGGCTGGGCCTGGCTGCGGTGCTGGCGCTGCAATGCGTGGTGACGACGGTGCCTTACTGGTCCGAGTACACCATTCCGATGCTGTACATGGTGACCGCCGGCCTGTCGGTGTGGGCGCTGGCGCGGGCGCGTGACGAGTTCGGCGCGGCGCCGCTGGTGCAGGCGCTGGCGTGGGGGCTGGTGGCCGGAGCTTTGTTCAATTCGGCGATCGCCGTCGAACAGATCTACCAGTTGATCAAGTTCGGCCCGCGACTGATTTTCGGCCATATCGGCCAGAAGAATATGTACGGCCATTATCTGGCGTGGGGCTTTGCTTCGGTGATGTGGCTGGCGGCGACGGGCAAAATGCCGCGCTGGCTGACCGTGACACTGGCGCTGTGGTTCTCGCTGTCGATGGCCTATTGCGGCTCGCGCTCGCCCTTCCTGTACGCGGTGGCGTGGCTGGTGTTCGGGCTGCTGCTGGCGTTCCGCCAGAACGATGTCGTGCGCAGGCTCGGTCGCAATCTGATGATCGCCGGCGCACTGATCATCGCGATGCAGTTCATCGCGCCGCTGATCAACGACGTGCTCGGCAGCCTGCTGCATACCAAGAACGAAGTGCCGACCGGTCTGGACCGGCTCGATTCCAACGGCGCGCGCCGCTTGGTCGAATGGCACAAGGCCTGGCTGACCTTCCAGGCGCATCCGCTGCTCGGCGTCGGCTGGGGCGAGTACCCGGCCTATGGCGTGGCCTTGCAGGTGCAGCCCGAATTCGCCAAGGTGGTCGAAAGCGTGCTGTTCACCCACGCGCACAACTCGCTGTTGAACCTGATGGCCGAGACCGGCATCGCCGGCACCGCGGTGGTAGTGATCGCGATCCTCGCCGCCTTCCTGGGCTTATGGTCGCGTCGTGACGACGACGTGGCAATGTTCGCCGCCGCGCTGGTGGCGGTGTCGATTTTGCACAGTCTGGTCGAATATCCGCTGTGGTATTACCACTTCTTCGGGCCGTTTGCGCTGATGCTGTTTCTGGCTTTCGATGCCGCCCCGCGCAAGGGCATCAAGACCTCGCGCCTCGGCTTTGCCGCCTACGGCATCGCTTCGCTCGCCATCGCGGTGTTCGGCGGGATGACGTATCTGAAGATCTATCCGATCATCGATCCGAGCGACAATGTCGCGACCAACGAGCGCAATCTCAAGACGCTGGGCGAGTTGCGCAACAACCCGCTGGTCGACTTCTACGCCGATTACGCGCTGTCAAACTACATCACCGCCAGTGGCGAGAACATGGCCTGGAAGCTAGGCATCCTCGACCGGCTCAACGCGGTGCGCCCTTATCCTGGGCAGTTGTCCGATGCGGCGATCATGCATGCAATGCAGGGTGAAGCCGAACTGGCACAGACGCTGATGCGCCAAGCGGCATTCGCCTACCCGGAAAGCCTCGACTACTTCCGCGACGAGCTGGCACGCTTCCCCAAGGATGCCAAGGTGCAGGCACTGGCCAAGCCGGTGGGTGAGGCCGAGCTCATGTTTGGCAAGCAGCCGCACGACGGCGAGTGATCGCACTCAGTAAAATCTTGCTGGCGGCGTTGTACTCACTGGCCGTACTTTTAGTACTGCCTGTGTTTCGTATGCCTTGCCAGCACCGCTGCGGTGGATTTTCTTGAATGCGCTGCTTTGGTATGAAAACAGCCCGGTGATGCCGGGCTGTTTTTTTGCACTGCGCTTGTTCAGTTGCGTCGCGCGTAGACGAAGAACTCGCGGTTGCCGTCGCCGCCGGTGATCACGCTGTCGAAGTAATCGAGCACCTCGAAGCCGGCGGCGCTGGTCGCGGTGCGGATCTTGGCTTCGACCTCGGGGTAGCTGCTCGCGTCGCGGACAATGCCACCCTTGCCGAGGCCAACCAGCCCGACCTCGAACTGCGGCTTGACCAGGAACAGCAGTCGCCCGCCGGCCGGCAATTGCGTGGCCAGTGCCGGCAGGATCAGCGTCAGCGAAATAAACGATACATCGCCGACGATCAGGTCGACCGGCGCATCCAGATGATCGGCCAGATCACCTGCCGCCAGATGGCGGGCGTTGAGGCCTTCGAGCGTCACGATGCGCTCGTCGTCGATCAGCCGGCGATGCAGCTGATCATGGCCGACTTCAAGGCCGATCACGCGGCGTGCACCGGCCTGCAACAGGCAATCGGTGAAGCCGCCGGTGCTTTGCCCAACGTCGAGCACCAGCATGTCGGCGACCATGAGCCCGGTATGCCCCAGCGCCCCGGCGAGCTTGAGCCCGCCGCGCGAGACAAAACGGTCGGCTTCTTCATCGGCTGCAATGGCGATTTTCATGCCGGCATCGAGCTTGGCGCTGGCCTTGCTCACGAGCTTGCCTTCCACGCTGACCCGGCCCGCGGCAATCAGCTGCTGCGCATGCGTGCGCGAGCTGGCGAGGCCGATTTCGACCAGTAACACATCAGCCCGCGCCATCAGAATTGCTCGTCCGGGTGCAGGTAACGCCATTGCCCGGTCGGCAGATCGCCCAGCTCGACCTTGCCGATACGGATGCGCTTGAGGCCGACCACGTGCAGGCCGACCGCCTCGCACATGCGGCGGATCTGGCGCTTTTTGCCTTCATGCAGGATAAAGCGCAGCTGCTCGCGGTTTTGCCACCAGACTTCAGCGCGCTTGAGCGGCTTGCCGTCGAGCTCGAGGCCGAAATTCAGTCGTTTCAGATCGCCCGGCGACAGCTGGCCCGACACACGGACCAGATACTCTTTTTCAACGGTCGAATCCTCGCCGATCAGGTGTTTGGCAACGCGGCCGTCCTGCGTCAGCACCAGGAGGCCAACCGAATCGATATCGAGCCGGCCTGCGGGAACGAGGCTTTTGAGGTGTTCGCGCTCGAAGCGGATACCGCTCTTGTCGTCCTGCCACTGATTGTCGGGCTTCACCAGCACCACGGCCGGCTGGTAGCCGTCTTCGGCCTGGCCCGAGACGTAGCCGATCGGCTTGTTGATCAGTACGGTGACGCGGCCCGCCTGTTCGCGCGCGGCGGCGCGTTCGAGCGTCACGGTCTGGCTGGGCAAGATCTTGCTGCCGAGTACGTCGATCACGACGCCATCGACCCTGACCCAGCCGCGGGCGATGTATTCATCGGCTTCGCGGCGCGAGCATAGCCCCAGTTCGGTCATGCGTTTGGAAAGGCGGATCGGTTCCATAACGTCTCTCCGGAAAAACCGTGCAGCTTATCGAATCGGACGGCCGAAGGCGAGCCGGTACCGATGATTCACACGCCTGGCGCGTGGTTGATCTGGCTGAGCGGTAGGTTGATATCGAAAATGAACGAGCGGATGTCGCTGGCGCCCCTCTGGCTCAAGCGCAGGCTGTGCATTGCCAGATACTGCTCGGCATATTCGCGGTTTTCGAACAGATAGACCCCCCCGCTGCGGCCGTCCTGCTCGCTCACGGTCCAGATTTTCCAGAGGAAACCGGGCTCGCGGTTGATGGATTCGGCCAGTTCAAGCAGCGCTGGCGGTGGCGCATCGCCGGACAGCGCTACAGGGGGAAATGCAAAGTCGACTTGCAGCAGCACACGCATCTGGGTCTCCACAATGAACGAGCGGTATCGATCACACCGCGACGCATCCAGCTTAACGCCGGGCCCTTGCCCCGGCCATGCGCTTAATCAAGCCGCGATTCGCTGCGGCCAAGGCCGTGTTCGACCGCATACACCGCCGCCTGCACCCGGCTTGAGAGTCCCAGTTTCTTGAGAATGTTCTGCACATGGATCTTGACGGTGCTTTCGGCCAGCGCCAGCTCGCGGGCAATGCCCTTGTTGCTGTCGCCACGGGCGAGAAAGCCGAGGATTTCGCGTTCACGTGGCGTCAGCCGGTCTTCGTCGCGCGGTGCGGCTGGCGCGGCGGCACTGCGAAACTGCGCGACCAGCTTGGCCGTCATCGCCTCGGCAACCACCGCTTCGCCGGCGTGAGCGCGCTTGATCGCGGCGACCAGATACTCGGCGTCGATATTCTTCAGCAGATAACCGCGCGCGCCACCGCGCAGCGCCGTCGCCAGGTCTTCGGCGTCTTCGGACACGGTAAGCATCAGCACCGCAGTTTGCGGCCGGTCTTCGAGCATCAGCTGCAGCGCTTCCAGCCCCGAGAGGCCAGGCATGTTCAGATCCAGCAGCACTACATCGGGGGCGAGCTCGTGGCAGCGCTTGACGCCCTCGGCGCCGTCGGCCGCTTCACCGACGACGGTGAGTTCGCTCTGGCGCGATAGCAGCAGCCTGATGCCGCTGCGAAACAGCGTGTGATCGTCAACCAGCAATACCTTGATCGCCATTGGCGCTCGTCCTTTCTATGGTTC
The DNA here is from genome assembly GCF_015140455.1 of Jeongeupia sp. HS-3. Taxonomy (NCBI): domain Bacteria; kingdom Pseudomonadati; phylum Pseudomonadota; class Betaproteobacteria; order Neisseriales; family Chitinibacteraceae; genus Jeongeupia; species Jeongeupia sacculi. Next base: position 3,092,250 of record NZ_AP024094.1, read on the forward strand.
TTTCGTCGAGTCGGCGCGCATTGGCCGGGATAAACAAGCGCACCACGGCACCGTGATCCGACTCGATATTCAGTTGCGCCGCCAGTCTGGCTGCGCGCTCCTGCATGATTTTAAGCCCGACATGGCCTTCGGCGCGCGCGGCCATCTCGGCGGCGTCGAAACCACGGCCATCGTCGCGGATTTCCAGCGTCACGTCGCGCTCGTTGGCAAAGCGGACGTGCACGGCACTGGCGTAAGCGTGCTTGCGCACGTTCGACAGCGCTTCTTGCAGGATGAACAGCAGCTGCAGCTGATCCTCGGCCGCCAGCGGCGCGCCCGAACCGCTGGCGTCGAAGGCGACGGCGATGCCGGTCTGGCGGCGGAAGCGCTCGATGGTTGCGCGCATGCTCGATACCAGATCGCCTTCGGCCAGGCGCGCGCGGAAGTTGTTGAGCAGCTCGCGCACGTCGTCGTAGCTTTCCTGCACGCCGGCCTTCAGCATGGGCACGATCTCCTGCGCCTCGGTGGCGGCACCGCGCTTGAGCGAATCGTCGAGCATCTGCACCTGCAGGTTCAGGAACGACAGCCCCTGCGCGATGCTGTCGTGCAAGCCCTGGGCCAGCAGGTTGCGCTCTTCGTACACGGCGATCTCGCGCTCGCTGGCGGCGAGGCGCAGGTTTTCCAGCGCGATGCCGAGTTGCTCGCCGAGCGTTTCCAATAGTTGCCGCTCGCTGACACTGATCTCGCGGCCGCTGCGGAAATGCAGGTTGAACTGCCCGGTCGAACGGGTGCGCGCGCGCACCGGAAAAGCGCTGACCTGGACAAAGCCTTCGCGCTCGCACGAATAGGGCGCGGCGGCGGTCGGCAGTTTGCGGAAATCGTGGATCAAGGCGACGCCGTCCTTGAGGCTGGTGCCGCACAGGCAGTCGCCCGGTTGCAGACAATGCTCGGCGGCGGCCAGCGTGTCGGAGATCCCCTCGTAAACGACCATGTGCGCGGCGTTCGAGTTCGGGTCGACGATGCGCACGCTACCGCCATCGGCGCCGAACCAGCTCATCAGCTTGCCGAGGAAATCCCGGCACATCGCTTCGGCCGAGAGGCTGGCGTTGAGCCCGGCGCCGGCGTCCGAGAGCAGCGCGAGTTCGCGGTTCTGGATATTGAGCGCGGCGGTTTTCTCGGCGACTCGGGCTTCGAGCGTGGCGTAGACGTCGGCGAGGCGGTCGGCCATGCGGTTGAAGCCACGGGTCAGTTCGCCGAATTCATCGTCGTTTTCCACCGGCAGCCGGACGCTGAAGTCCCGCTCGGCCATCCGGCTGATCCCGCCGGAGAGCCGGTACAGCGGCCGGAAAATCAGCAGGAACATCAAATAGATCTGCGTGACGGTGCCGGCAATCGCCAGCGCGATCAGCAGCATTTGCGAGGCGCGCAGCAGCATGGTGCGGCGGGCGTTGTACTGCTCGATATCGAGCACCAGCGCATTGATCTGGTCGACGAAGCGATCCATCTGCACGCGCATCTCCGCCGGGTCGCGCTTGAGCGTGCTCGGCGGTGCGGCCAGCAGCCGCGCGTAGCGCGCCTTGATGGCGTTGAAGCGTTCCCGCACCGCCGGATCGCTCGGCAGGTAGAGCGGTCGGGCCGGGTCGCCGTGGTCGAGCAGCGCCAGCGTTTCGGCAAACTCGAGACGTTCGCTGGCGATCTGTACATCCAGCGCAGGGCTCGGGCGTTCGCGCTTCAGTTGCAAGGTGTAGCCGAGCCGGTAGGTCTGCATGCGCAGGCTGCCGGCCGCGTTGATCGCCGCCGCGCCGCCTTCGAGCTGCCACGACAGGTAGAGCGTGGTGCCGACGGCGGCGAGCCCGAGCAGCAGCGATGCCAGCAACAGCGTGACGACCTTGTGCGAGAGTGGCTTGCGTGCCGGTAGCGCCTCGTTCATCAAGACGTCCCGGCGTGCCAGTCGCCGGACTTGCCGCCGCGTTTTTCCAGCAGGCGCACGCCGTCGATGACCATGCCGCGATCGACCGCCTTGCACATGTCGTAGATCGTCAGCAGCGCCACGTTGACCGCGGTCAGCGCCTCCATCTCGACGCCGGTCTTGCCGACGGTTTCGGCGATGACCTCGCAGCGCACGCCATCATGCTCGATGCTGAAATCGACGTCGACGCGTGTCAGCGGCAGCGGATGGCACAGCGGAATCAGCTCGGACGCTTTCTTCGCCGCCATGATCGCCGCGATGCGGGCAATGCCGAGCACATCGCCCTTCTTGTGCCCGCCTTGGGCCACCAGTGCCAGCGTCGCCGGCAGCATGCGGATACGGCCTTCGGTGCGGGCCACACGATGGGTTTCGGCCTTGGCCCCAACGTCGACCATATGGGCCTGACCTGCGGCATTGAAGTGGGTCAGTGCCGGGTTTGCAGTTTCGCTCATGTCGGGTGTTGCTCCACCGGCGTGTTCGGCCAGTTCGGAAGGGGTGTTGAGGTTGGCAAAGGCGCTGCCGGGGAAGTCGACCGCGACCGCGCCAAGGCTGGCGAGCCAGTCGCGCAGCTTGCCCTGGCGCTGCGCCAGCCGCTCGGTAATCGTCGCGCGCACACTGCGGTGCAGCAGGCAGATGGTCGGCTGCATTTCGCCGCTGGCGCTGCAGGCAAAGGCCGCCACGGCATTCTGCGTTTGCAGTGCGCTCTGCATTTTCGCCAGCAGGTCGGCGGGCAGGGCTGGCACGTCGCACGGCACTACCAGCAGATAATCGGCAGGTGAGGTGGTCATCGCCGCGTGGATGCCGGCCATCGGCCCCGGGAAGCCATCAAAAATGTCGCGCACGACCTTGAGGCCGAGGCGTTCGTAGACATCCTGATTGCGATTGGCCGAAATCAGCATATCGGCGACCGGCGCGCTTTGCTTGGCCAGCGCATCGATCACCCAGCCGATCAGCGCTCGTTCGCCCAGCGGCATCAGCCCCTTGTCTTGCCCGCCCATGCGCAGGCTCTGACCACCGGCGAGAATGACCGCATCGGTGCTCATGCCTGTTCATCCGGCTGCCAGCGCTGCATGGCCTCGGTATCGCTTTCGCGTGCATCGACCCAGTGCGCCGAGTCGCCGTCGAACTCGCGCTTCCAGAACGGCGCCTCGGTTTTCAGGTAATCCATGATGTAGGCGTTGGCGTCGTACGCCGCGTGGCGGTGCGTGCTGGCGGTCAGCACCAGCACGATCTGCTCGGCCGGATGCAGCTTGCCGACACGGTGAATGACGGTCACCGCCGTTAGCGCCCAGCGCGCGGCGGCCTGCTCGGCAATGCGTGTCAGCGCTTTCTCGGTCATGCCCGGATAGTGTTCGAGTTCGAGCACGGTCACCTGCGTATCGAGGTTCAGATCGCGCACCCGGCCGACGAAGGCGACCACGGCGCCGCTGTCGGCCTCTGCGGCGATCAGGCCGGCGTACTCCGCACCGAGGTCGAAATCGGCCTCGCCGACGCGAATGGCTATGCGGGCGCTCATCTCAGCCCCCGGTGACCGGCGGGAAGATCGCCACTTCGGCACTGGCTGGAATGGCATCGTCAACGCTGGCCATCTGCTGATTCAGCGCCACGCGAAACACCCGCGCGCCACCGAGTTCGTCGGCGAAAACGCCACCGCGCTCGACGAGCCGCGCGATCAGATCGGCAACACGGCTGCCGTTGGGGACGGTGAGCGTTTCCTGCGCCAGGCCGAAAACATCACGCAAGCGGGCGAAGTAGAGCAGCTGGATGGTGTTCATCGTTGTTTCCTCAATACCTATTGCAGCGCCGCCAGCGGCACGAAGTCGACGAGTTCTCCCTCGGCCACCGTGGCACCCTCGGGCACGACCACCAGCCCGTCGGCCCAGACCATCGACGTCAGCACGCCCGAGCCCTGGTTCGGGTAGAGCACCGCTTGGCCCGCGGCTAGCCGGGCGCGCAGGTATTCGCGGCGGCTGCCGGCGCGGCCAATGCTGAAGCCGGCAGGCACCTTGAGGGTTGGCATCGTCGCCACGCCACCGCTGCGCGCGGCGAGAAAAGGCCGCACGAACAGCAAGAAGGTGACAAAACTTGAGACCGGGTTACCGGGCAGGCCGATGAAGTCGGCACCTTGATCGGACCCGGCTTCGCCGGTGGCGATACGGCCGAAAGCGAACGGTTTGCCCGGTTTGATGGCGATTTTCCATAGCGACAGCGCACCCAGCGACTCGACCGCCGCCTTGACGTGGTCCTCCTCGCCGACCGATACGCCGCCGGTCGAGAGCACGACATCGTGCGTTGCCGCCGCATCGGCGAGCACATCGCGCGTTGCGGCGAAGCTGTCGGGCACGATGCCCAGATCGCTGACTTTGCAGCCGGCCTGCTGCAACAGTGCCCGTAGCGCATAGCGGTTGGAGTTGTAGATTTTGCCCGGCGCAAGCGGTGATCCGGGCTCGGTGAGTTCATTGCCGGTCGACAGCAGCGCCACGCGCAGGCGCCGCACAACGCCGACCTCGGCGACGCCGATCGCCGCCAGCAGCCCCAGTTCGGCGGCGCCGAGGCGGGTGCCGGCGGCGAGAACCACCGCGCCGGTCATCACGTCCTCGCCGCATCGGCGGATATGCTGGCCGGCGCGCAGCGGGGTCTTCACGGTCAAGGTGCCCGCCTCGATCTGACAGTCTTCCTGCATCGCCACCGCATTGGTGCCGGGTGGAACCGGTGCGCCGGTGAAAATGCGCGCCGCTTCACCGGGCGCGAGCGGGCTGCCGGTATCGCCGGCGGCGATGCGCTGGGCGACGGTGAACGGCGACGGTGAAGCGAAATCCCCGGCGTTCAGTGCGTAACCATCCATCGCGCTGTTGTCGAATCCGGGCACAGACAGGGTCGAGACGACATCGTTCGCCAGCGTGCGCTCAAGCGCGGCCGTAAGCTTGCAGTCTTCGGTGTCGGCAATGCGCCGGGCACCGGCGAGCAATTGGGCGAGGGCTTGGTCAACGGTCAGCATGGTCGGTCAGCTTCAGGTGGTCGGCGATGAAGGTGGCGATCGCCGTGATGTTGTTGAGATCGAGTACCGGCAATGCGGTCTCGAGAAGCGCATCGCTGGCGATGGCGACGATATCGGCATCGGTCGGGTACAGCGGCGGCTTGCCGGTTGCGGCGCGCCAGACTTCAAGCTTGGGGATCGCTTCGCGCTTGAAGCCTTCGACCAGCGTCAGGTCGGCGGGGGTGAGCCGGGCGACTTGTTCGGCCAGTGTCGGTTCGGCACCGCCACGCAGCTCGTGGACGATGGCGTAACGATAAGGTGAGGCCACCAGTACTTCGCCAGCGCCGGCGCTACGAAAGCGGGCGCTGTCCTTGCTTGGCGGTTCCAGCTCCAGATCGTGGTGCGAGTGCTTGATTGCATTGACGCTCAGGCCCGCAACGGCAAAGTGGGCGATCAATTGCTCGGTCAGCGTGGTCTTGCCGCTGCCGGAATAGCCGACGATACCGAAAACCTTGGCCATCAGCCGCCCGTTTGCGACATGAAGCGCACCAGCTTGGTCGGCGCTTCGCGAAATTCGTGGCGTTCGGGCTTGAGCTCGATGGCGTGGGCGATCGCCGCGTCAAGATCGGCATCGCTGCAGCCGGCGCGCAGCATCGGCCGGAACTCGAACTTTTCCTCCTGACCGAGGCAAAGGTAGAGCGTGCCGTCGACCGACAGGCGAACGCGGTTACAGGTAGCGCAAAAATGCTGCGAGATCGGCGTGATAAAGCCGATGCGGCCGTGGCCGTCGGCGGTTTTCCAATAACGCGCCGGCCCGCCACCGAGTTCTTCGGCTTCGGGCTCCAGCCCAAAACGTTCGACCAGCCGCTCGCGCACGGGTGCCAGATCAAGGTATTGGGTATTGCGGCCGGTATCGCCCATGGGCATGGCTTCGATCAGCCGCAGGATGAAGCCGTGCGCCATGGCGAATTCGGTCATGCGCTCGATTTCGGCCTCGTTGACGTCTTTCATCGCGACCATATTGAGCTTGATCGGCGCAAAGCCCTCTTCCTTGGCGGCCATGATGCCGGCGAGGCTGGCGTCAAAGGCGTCACGGCCGGCGAGTTTTTCGTAACAGCCGCGATCGAGCGTATCCAGACTGATGTTGAGGCGATCGACCCCGGCGCTGCGCAACGCGCGGGCGTGGCGGACTAGCTGGGTGGCGTTGGTCGACAGCGATAGATCGGTCAGGCCGTCGAGCCGCTTGAGCCGGCCGGCAAGCTCGGGCAGATTGCGCCGCAACAGCGGTTCGCCGCCGGTGAGCCGCACCCGGGCGACGCCGGCGCGCACGAAGGCGGCGACGAGCCGTTCAAGCTCGTCGAAAGTCAGCCAGTGCTCGGGTTCTTCGAAACCGTGAAAACCGCGCGGCATGCAGTAACTGCAGCGCAGGTCGCAGCGATCGGTGACCGAGACACGCAGATAACGGATGGAACGGCCGAACCGGTCGACTAGGGCGTGATCGGTGAGTTTGCGGTCGGTGAGCATTGCCTCTCTCCTCATGCTGCCATTCTAAGTGGTTTGCGGGGAGCGGGCTGCTCGCCGGTCGATGCAGGCGGGCTAGTCCATTCGGACTATACCTTGGTCATTTTATGACACGACGGCGTTGCTGCAGATAAGCAATCGCCCCGACCGGGGCCGGGGCGATGAATGGGCGGATACCGCTCAGGATCAGTTGGCTGCGCCAGCTGCCTTCAGGTCATAGCCCTGGATTTCGGCCGCTTCGACCAAGCCTTGCAGGTAGGTGTGCATCGCGCGGCGTGCTTCCATTTCGGTCAGGTAGGCGGTCAGGCGGTCCTGGACTTCGTCAAAGCTGACGCTGGCACCGCCGGTTTTCTTGCCGGCCTTGATGATGTGCAGGCCGAACTGGGTTTCCACCAGTTCCTTGGCCAGCTCGCCTTCGCCCAGTGCGAATGCCGCCTGTTCAAATTCGGGCACCATCTGGCCGCGGCCGAAGGCGCCAAGCGAGCCGCCCTGCTGGCCCGACGGACAAGCCGACAGTTCCTTGGCGCGGGTTTCAAACAGATGCGGCGCAAGGCGCAGTTCGGTCAGCACCTGTTCGGCCTTGCCGCGCATCAGCGCAGCCGGCGTTTCCGGCGTGCTCTTGAAAAGGATGTGGCTGGCTTCAACCTGCTCGCCCTGCACGAAGGCTTGCGGGTTGGCTTCGTAGAACGCGCGGGCCTGGGCTTCGTCAACCTTCGGCGCTTCGATTTCCTGGCCGAGCAATTCGCCCACGGCTTCTTGCGGATCGGCTGCGGTAATGCCTTTGGCGCGGGCGCGCTGGGTCAAGAGTTCGCGCAGGATCAGTTCCTGTACGGTCGCGTCGAGCGGGCTCGGTGCATCTTGGTGATGCGGCATTTCCGCTTCGATCTGTGCATCGGTGATTTCGACGCCGTTGACGAGAATGCTCATGATCAGGTCCTGTCTGAATGTAGTAAAAAGCCGCGACACTGGTCGCGGCCTGTCATCGCTTGCATATCGGGTCGAATAACCCGATTACAAGTGCGGTTTATTTGAGCCGCAGCTCGGCGGCGTTGGCATGCGCGGTCAGCCCTTCGCCGTGCGCCAGCGTCGCGGCCACCCGGCCCAGCGTTTGCGCGCCGGCTTCGGACACCATGATCAAGCTGCTGCGCTTCTGGAAGTCATACACGCCCAGCGGGCTGGAGAAACGGGCACTGCGTGCGGTCGGCAGCACGTGGTTCGGCCCGGCGCAATAGTCGCCGAGGCTTTCCGAAGTGAACTTGCCCATGAAGATCGCCCCGGCGTGGCGCAGCTTTTCGACCCACGCCTGCGGATCGGTCACTTGCAGCTCAAGGTGCTCCGGTGCAATGCGGTTGGAGATCGCGCATGCTTCATCCAGATCGGCGACCTGAATCAGCGCACCACGATTTTTCAGCGATGCGGCGATGATGTCGCGGCGTGGCTGGCCCGGCAGCAGTTTTGCTATGCTGGCGGCGACCTTGTCGATATAGGCCGCGTCGGGGCAGAGCAGGATCGCCTGGGCGATTTCGTCGTGCTCGGCCTGGCTGAACAGATCGATGGCGACCCAGTCCGGGTCGGTGCTGCCGTCACAAAGCACAAGGATTTCCGACGGCCCGGCGACCATATCGATGCCGACGACGCCGAACACCGCGCGCTTGGCTGCGGCGACATAGGCATTGCCGGGGCCGGTGATCTTGTCGACCGGCGGCACCGTTTGCGTACCGTAGGCCAGTGCGCCGACGGCTTGCGCGCCGCCGATGGTGAACGCGCGCGACACGCCGGCGACATAGGCGGCGGCCAGCACCAGATCGTTCCGCTCGCCCTTGGGCGTTGGCACAACCATGATGATCTCGGCCACACCGGCGACGTGAGCCGGAATCGCGTTCATCAGCACCGACGACGGATACGCCGCCTTGCCACCGGGTACATAAATGCCGACGCGATCGAGCGCGGTGATTTGCTGCCCCAAGAGTGTGCCGTCTTCATCCTCGTAGCTCCACGAGGCCATTTTTTGATGTTCGTGATAGCTGCGCACGCGACGGGCGGCGAAGTTCAGCGCGTCTTTCTGTACTTGCGGCAGGCGCTCGAACGCGGCCTTGAGTTCGTCTTGGGTCAGCTCAAGTTCGGCCATCGTGCTGACCGAGGTGCCGTCGAAACGGTTGGTGTACTCGACCACGGCGGCATCGCCACGGGTTTTCACGTCGGCGAGGATGGCGGCTACACGGACGTCTACCTCGGGATCTTGCGAGGTTTCGAACGCCAGCAGCGCGGCGAGTTCGGTTTCAAAGTCGGCGGAGCGGGTATCGAGGCGGCGGATCATGGCGGCTCTGGGCTATCGTTGGGGTTGCGCCGATTATACCTGCCGCGACTCGCCGACAGGCTTGCGGCGGCTCAATCATCGCCGCTCTGGCGTTGCAGCTGTTTGCGCAGTAGCTTGGCGCGGACTTCGGCATCGCTGATGTTGGCGCCATTGGCCCGCAACTGCTCGCCAAGCTGGTGAATCCGGGCGTCGGTAATTTCGCGGCCGTGGTTGTCGTAAATCGTCGTTCGATCGGCAGGATGGCCGGTGGGTGCCTGCGTATTGGCGACCTCCGCGACGGATGGCGTACTGGATCGGGGCCATTGCAGTGCAGCCGGGGCCGACAACACGCTGATGATGAGTCCGAGCACACCGCCTATCTGAATCAAGGCCGTGGGTGGCTCGGCCGGCGGGCCAAAGCGGTTGTCAGCGGCATCGCCCGGAATCAGGCCGAGGGCAAGCGATGCAAGGGTCAGCACGCCCGACAGCAGCATGCCCAGTCGCGCATCGATGCCGTAGCCGGCGGCGGCAATCAGCAGGGCGGCGGCAAGCCACCAGCCGGAAAAATCGAAGTCATGCAGCCGCAAAACGACGAAGCGCAGCGAGACCCAAGCAAGGGCGCCGGCAAAAGCGACGCTGGCGCCCTTGAACAGGAATAGCAGCGGAGCGGCAAGCAGCGCGACGGCGATTGCCGCAAGGATGAAAATCATGCTGTAAGCGAGATAACGCATCCGCCCCAGGCGCCCCAAGGCCAGAAGGCCGAGCAACGGTGGCGTAAGGTAGTCGGCGGCGGGCTCCACCTGTGCACTGCGAGGTGATGGACTGCCGACAACGGTACCCGGCTGGCTGGCGGGGCCGGCTGCAGGGGTTTGCGCCGCCAGCAGGCGCGGCATGTCGGCCCCACAGGCGAGACACAGGGTGCGCCTGGCTTGCTGCTTGTTACAGGCCGGACACGACATCGGCTCGGCAGGCTCGTCGGCAAGCGCCAGCGGCGCGCCCACCGGCGGGGAGATCTGTGCGGCCAGCTGCATCGGGTCGTGCGCGAGCGATTCGACCCGGACGACGACACCGGCATGATCCAGCCGTGCCAGATAGGCGGCCAGCTGATCCCGCGCCAATCGTTGCTTGATCACCGCAGGGGCGCTGTCCAGCAAGCGGGCGACACGGCCGGCGTCGGTTTTCAGCAAGGCGGCAAGCTTGTCCGTGGCGGCTTCGGTCGAGACGCCGGGGAGCAGATCGCCGGTGAGGACGAGACGAACATGATCGCTCATCGGATATTCCAAGGGCATGAATATATCGACGACGATATGGTTATATTCAGTTTCGAGCAAGAATTTGCTGTCAAGGTGTACTGCGCAAACAAAAAAACCGGCTTGCGCCGGTTTTTCGTGATCTTGCCGAGTGCTTACTTGCCGATGGCGCCGACGAACGCGTCCAGCATCGGCTGAATGCGTTCTTCCTTCAGCTTGAGTGCGGCCTGATTGACGACGAGCCGGCTGGAAATCTCGCGGATATGCTCGACCGCGACCAGATTGTTGGCTTTGAGCGTGCCGCCGGTCGAGACCAGATCGACGATGGCATCGGCCAGGCCAACGAGTGGCGCCAGCTCCATCGAGCCGTACAACTTGATGACGTCGACGTGCACGCCCTTGCTGGCGAAATGTTCACGCGCCTGCTGGACGTACTTGGTGGCGATTTTGAGTCGTGCGCCCTGGCGCACCGCACCTTCGTAGTCGAAGCCGTTCTGCACCGCGACCATCAGTTTGCACTTGGCAATTTCGAGGTCGAGCGGCTGGTACAGGCCGGCGCCGCCGTGTTCGATCAGCACGTCGCGGCCGGCGACGCCCAGATCGGCCGCACCGTACTCGACATAGGTCGGCACGTCGCTGGCGCGAACGATGATCAGCCGCACGTCGTCACGGTTGGTGCCGATGATGAGCTTGCGGCTCGACTCCGGATCTTCGGCCGGGGTGATGCCGGCGGCGGCGAGCAGCGGCAGGGTTTCTTCGAAAATGCGTCCCTTGGACAGCGCGATCGTAATCATCGAGGACTCACTTGAACAATTTCAGGGTCAGCGGGTACTTGGACGGCCAGCCATTGATGGCCTTGGCGCCTTCCCACATTGCGAAGATGGTTGAGCCGATGGCGACCCACCAGATCAGGAACATCGAATGCAGCGCAAACCCCGCCAGCATCGCAAACAGGTACAAGCAGCCCATCAAGAGCTGGAAATTCACCGCTTGAATTGCGTGTTGCTCGACGAATTCCGAATGCACGCGGGCCACCTGCAGAATCAGGAAGGGGATCACCAGCGCGAGCACCGGCATTGGCAGATAGGGAATCCAGAACAGCCCGGCCAGATGCGCGAGCGCAGCAAAGCCTTTCTCGATCTGCCGCGGCGGTGGCGCCTTGCCGTCGGAGTCTTCGCCTTGCGGCTTGGGGTTCAGCGTCAGCATGGATGGCGGCTCAGGAAATGCGTTCGATGTGCGCGCCGACACCGGCGAGCTTGGCTTCGATGTGCTCGTAGCCACGGTCGAGGTGGTAAATGCGATCGACGATGGTTTCGCCGTCGGCAACGATGCCGGCGATCACCAGGCTGGCCGAGGCGCGCAAATCGGTCGCCATCACTGTCGCGCCAGAGAGCCGCTCGACGCCGGTGACGATGGCGGAGTTGCCTTCGGTCACGATCGTGGCGCCCATGCGGATCAGTTCGGGGGCGTGCATGAAACGGTTTTCAAAGATCGTTTCGGTGATCACGCCGGTGCCCTCGGCCACGCAGTTGAGCATCATGAACTGCGCCTGCATATCGGTCGGGAAGGCCGGGTAGGGCAAGGTGCGCAGGCTGACGGCCTTGGCGCGGCTCTTCATGTCGAGCGAAATCCAGTCGTCGCCAGCTTCGATATAGGCACCGGCTTCACGCAGCTTGTCGAGCACTGCCTCCATGATGCCGGCGCGGGTATTGCGCAGCACCACGCGGCCTTGGGCGGCGGCGGCGGCGCAGAGGAAGGTGCCGGTTTCGATCCGGTCCGGCACGATCGCGTGCTCGGCACCGTGCAGCTTCTCGACGCCTTCGATGACGATGGTATCGGTGCCGTGGCCGCTGATTTTGGCGCCCATCTTGATCAGCAGTTCGGCCAGGTCGACGACTTCGGGTTCGCGCGCGGCGTTCTCGATCGTGGTGATGCCTTCGGCCAGCGTCGCCGCCATCAACAGGTTCTCGGTGCCGGTCACGGTGACCATGTCGCAGATGATGCGCGCGCCCTTGAGCTTGCCGGTCGCCTTGACGTAACCGTGCTCGATAACGATCTCGGCGCCCATCGCCTGCAGGCCCTTGATGTGCTGGTCGACCGGACGTGCGCCAATGGCGCAGCCGCCGGGCAAGGACACCTGGGCTTCGCCGAAGCGGGCCAAGGTCGGGCCGAGTACCAGAATCGATGCGCGCATGGTTTTTACCAGCTCGTACGGCGCGACCAGGTTGCTGATGTGATTGGCGGTGATTTCGTACTCGTGGACGTTGTCGGTCATCACGCGCACGCCCATGCCTTGCAGGAGTTTCTGCGTGGTTTTGACGTCGGCCAGCTGCGGCACATTGGTCAGGCGCAGCGTATCGGCGGTCAGCAGGCTGGCGCAGAGAATGGGCAGCGCAGCGTTCTTGGCGCCGGAAATGATGATTTCGCCATTGAGCGGCGTGCCGCCGATGATTCTGAGTTTGTCCATGATTTTTCTACAGCTGGGCTCGCGCGCAAGCACGGGCGGATTGATTCGGGGTGGTGTGACGCGGGGCGCAGGCTTAGCGGAAGTACCAGTACGCCAGCGCGATCGCAGCGATCAGCCACGGCAGATTGGTCAGCGCCACGAGGCCTTGCGTGTTGCTGCTTTTGCACGATTCCATCGCGGCTTTTTTGGCCGCATCGAGCTTGGCGCGTTCGCGGTCGATGATATCGAGTGAGAAGCGGTCTTGCGGATCGTTCACTGCGCAGCCCATTCGGCCGGCGTGGCGGTCTTTTCCAGCGACAGCGCGTGCAGCTCGCCCGAGTCGATCACGTCTTTCAACGCATCCTTGACGAGGCGGTGCCGCGCCAGCAGGCCAAGGCCTTCAAAGCGCGGGCTGACGATGCGGGCGTAAAAATGATGGCCATCACCATTCACGTGAACGTGAGTGGCTTCAAGGCGGTCGGTGATCAGTTGCTGGACGAATTCGGGGGTCATGGTGCGCTTAGTGCCTGATTTTGTAGCCCGATTTTATCAGTGAGTAAGCCCAGAGCGACAGCGCAATCAATGTTACGCCGACAACCGCGAGGCTTTGCCACGGCGAAACGTCCGATACGCCGAAAAAACCGTAGCGGAAACCGTCGATCGCATAGAACACCGGGTTCCATTGCGACACGCCGTACCAGAAAGGGGGGAGCGAATGGATGGAGTAGAACACGCCGGAAAGAAACGTCAGCGGCATGATCAGGAAATTCTGGAATGCGGCGAGCTGGTCGAATTTTTCGGCCCAGATCCCGGCGATCAGGCCGAGAATCGCCATCAGCGCACTGCCGAGCAGCGCGAAGGTGAGCACCCAGAGCAAATGGGCCATCGGTGTCACGGTAAACAGCTGCGTGACCAGCAGTACACCGGCGCCAACCATGATGCCGCGCACCACGGCGGCAAGCACATAGGCGGCAAAAAACTCGAAGTGCGACAGCGGCGGCAGCAGGATGTAGATAAGGTTGCCGGTGATTTTGGACTGAATCAGGCTGGAGCTTGTATTGGAGAAGGCATTCTGCAGCATCGACATCATCGCCAGCCCGGGAATCAGGAAGGCGGTGTAACGCACGCCCGGATAGGGCTGGACGTGGGCATCAAGCACCTGAGCGAAGATCAGCAGGTAAAGCAGTGCGGTCAGTACCGGCGCAGCGACGGTCTGGAATGAAACTTTCCAGAAGCGCAGCAGCTCCTTGTAGAACAGCGTGGTGAAGCCGTGCATCGGGGTCAGTCCAGGGTTTTGACGAAGCGCAGCCCGGTATCGCGGTAGCCCTGCGTTTCATAGAAGTGATGTGCGTGTTCGCGCTGATGGGCGCTGTTGACGATCAGCGAGTTGGCGCCGTGCTCGTGCGCCCAGGCTTCACCGGCGGCGAGTAAAGCCTGGCCGACGCCGAGGCCGCGACAGTGCTCGGCGACGACGAGGGCGATGATGCGCGCATGGGCGCCGTCCTGTTCGAGCGAATAGCCGAGCGCCAGGGCGATCAGGCCGGTCACGTCGCCATCGAGTTCGGCAACAAGCGCGCCGTAGCCGCCGGCCTTGTTCAGCTGGCCCAGTCGCGTCTGCATTTCGTACTCGGTGCTTGGATAGCCCAGGCTTGCCATCAGCCGGGCCAGCACCGGTGCATCGTCGAGTCGGGCGGCGCGGATCGTCGGTTCGCTCATGGTGCGGGGGTATTCATCATTTCAACAAAGATGTCTTCGAGGTCGGGTTTGACGACTTCGATATCACGCACCGCCACCGCTGCGGTTTTCAGCGTTGCAAGTATGGTTTCGAGCGCATTGCAATCGGCGAGCTTCAGTTCGACCAGACCATCCGCACCGCGCAATCGCAGTGGTGCCAGGCTGGCCGGCAAGGCGCCGTCGAGCTTGAGCCGCAGCGTACGGCTGCGGCCGCGGTCGAGCAGCGTGTGCTTGTCTTCAAGGGCGAGCAAGCGCCCCTGCTTGAGCATGGCGATGCGGTTGCACAGCGTTTCGGCTTCTTCGAGATAGTGCGTCGTCAGCACGATGGTGTGACCCTGGGTGTTGAGGCGCTGAACGAAGTCCCATAGCGTTTGCCGCAACTCGACATCGACGCCAGCGGTTGGCTCATCGAGCACAATCACCGGCGGCCGGTGCACCAGCGCCTGCGCGACCATCACCCGGCGTTTCATCCCGCCCGAGAGCGCACGCATATTGGCATTGGCTTTACTGGTGAGACCGAGGTTTTCGAGGATTTCATCAATCCAGTCGTCGTTCTTTTTCAATCCGAAATAGCCGGACTGAAATGTCAGTGTTTCGCGCACACTGAAGAACGGGTCGAAAACCAGCTCCTGCGGCACGATGCCCACGGAACGGCGTGCGGCACGATAATCGCCGGCGACGTCGTGGCCCATCACCGCAATCTTGCCGCTGCTGGCTCGGGCCAGCCCGCCGAGAATCGAGATCAGCGTCGTCTTTCCGGCGCCGTTCGGGCCGAGCAGGGCGAAGAAATCGCCTTCCGCGACCTCAAAGCTGACACCTGAAAGCGCGTTGAAGTCGCCATAGCGTTTGACGACGTTATCGAAAGTGATGGCGCTCATGCTGCGGCCGCGTCGGGGCCGGATGCAGATGCTTCCGGTGCAGAGGCCGGCGTCGGGGTATCCAGCGCCGCCGGGGCGCTTGCGGCTTCGCCGGCGACGCCGGAGGCATCAGGCAGGCCATCCTCATCGTCGTCAGGCTCGCCTAGCAGCAGTTGCCGTGGCGGCTGGCCGTCGTAGACCTTGCTCCAACGCTTCTGCAGGTAGGCATCGCGCATGAAGGCGTAGGGGTCGAGCTGGGTATCGAGCAAGGCGTCGAGCGACAGCAACTGGCTGCGCGCATCGACAAAATAGAGGCCGTAGTAGGCGATCTGTCCGGCGAGCGGATCGATGTAATCGATCGGGCCCCAAGCGAGCCGCACCAGCGGATCTGCGCCATCGCGCAGCGTCAGCGGTCCGTAAAGCGGCATCATCAGGTAAGGGCCGGAGCCGACGCCCCAATGGCCCAACACCTGGCCGAAGTCCTCGTCGCTCTTTTCCAGCCCCATGCCGGTGGCCCAGTCCATCAGCCCGAACATCCCGAAGGTGGTGTTCACGATCACGCGGCCGGCGCTCTGGCCAGCCTTGCTGAATTTGCCCTGAAACAGCGCGGCGACGCTGGTGAAGATATCGTCAACGTTGCGGAAGAAATTGGATGTGCCGTCCTTGACCGGGCCTGGCGCGTAATCGGCGTAGGTCTGCGCAACCGGGCGCAGCACGGTGCGGTCGATGGCGCGGTTGAAGGCAAAGACCTTGCGGTTCACCGGCTCAATCGGATCGTAGTTGTTTTGCGGCGTCGCACAGCCTACCAGCAGTAAAAGGGCCAGGCCTGCGATCCGGGTGCGCGTTGCGTACAGGGTGTCTTGGGTCATGGTGATTTCAAGGTAGTGCTACAGCACGCGGCTGCATATCCGAATTTCGGGATACTTGCCGCGGCCGGTGTGCTTTGATTCAAAAAAATGGGGTCGCCATGGCGACCGGTCGGATATTCAGGACGGCTTTTCGTGCAGCCAGTCGGCGACGTCATAGAGCTTTGCCAACTGGGTCAGTGCCGTCGGGATATGGGTAAAGCGCAGGCTCACCTTGCGCCGCTGCGCCTCGCGCAACCAGTGCAACATCACCGATACGCCGGCCGAGTCGGCATCATCAATACCGGCCAGATCCAGCGTCAGCGTACCGCCCGCGGACGGCCATTCACTCAGGTCAAGCCGTCCGGCCGCACTGGCGATGGTCAGTGGCCCGTTCAGCGCGAGGGTGCGGGTTTCAGCCACCTTGCTTGCTGTTCCCGGCGAGCTTGGCGTTGCGATCGGACAGCGTCTTGATCAGGCCATCGATCCCGTCCTTGCGGATGACCGCGCCGAACTGGTTGCGGTTGTTCACGGTAAAGCTGATGCCGTCGACGGCGATGTCGAATACCTTCCAGTTGTTGCCGGATTTCTCAAAGTAGAAATCCAGCGGAATCGGCTTCTGGCCCGGGATGGACACTTCGGTGCGAACCGTCTGCTCGCTGGCATCGGCACCGGGGCGCGTGCCTTTCACCGCGACGTCGGCATTTTTGTAGATCGTCAGCGCCGACATATAGGTGCGCACCAGCATGGTTCGGAATTCGCGGCTCAGTGCCTGCTGTTGTTCCGGGGTTGCCTGACGCCAGTACTTGCCGACCGCGAGCGAGGTCATCCGGGTGTAATCGGCCAGCGGCGAGACGCGGGCGTCGACCTGATCGCGTACCTTGCCGACGTCCTTGTCATTTTGCCTGAGGATGTTCAGTACGTCGGTGCTGACGCCGCGAACGATTTGTTCCGGGTCGCTCGACGCCAGTGCGAACACCGGCAGCAGGGCCAAGAGCAGCAATGCGATCCATTTTTTCATTGTTTATTTCTCCGTAGCACTCGTGCCACTTTCGTCTGCCTTGGAAAACAGGAAGCGGCTGATCAGTTGTTCCAGCACGATCGCCGACGAGGTGATCGTGATCCGGTCTCCGTTCTGGAGCGTTTTTTCGTCGGCGCCCGGTTCAAGGCCGATGTACTGCTCGCCCAGTAGCCCCGAGGTGAGGATCTCGGCACTGGTGTCGCGGCTGAAGTGATAGCGATCGTCCAGTTTCAGCGTCACGCTGGCGACATAGCGCTGCGGATCAAGCGAAATCGCCGCCACGCGGCCGACGACGACACCGGCGCTTTTCACCGGCGCACGTACCTTGAGGCCGCCGATATTTTCAAAATTGGCGCTGACCGTATAAGTGCTCGATGCCGGGAGGCTGCTCTGGCTGCTGACCTTCAAGGCCAGAAACAGCAGGGCGATGACACCGAGTGCAATAAAGAGTCCGACCCAGAAGTCGATCATTGTCCGTTTCATCGGCACAGTCTCACGTATCTATTTGTTAATCGTCGCGGTCTCATCACGCCCCCCGGAACATGAAGGCGGTCAGCAGCACGTCGAGGCCGAGAATCACCAGCGCGCTGGTGACCACGGTGCGCGTCGTCGCACCCGAGACGCCCTCGGCCGTCGGTGGTGCATCGTAGCCTTCGAATACCGCGATCAGGCTGACGGCGACGCCGAAGCACACGCTCTTGATCACGCCGTTGATGACATCGAGGCGAAAATCGACCGAGCTCTGCATCTGGCTCCAGAACGTGCCGGAATCCAGCCCGAGAAGCTGCACGCCGACGAGGTAGCCGCCGAATATGCCCATGGCGCTGAATAGTGCCGCCAGCAGCGGCATCGAAATCACGCCGCCCCAGAATTTCGGCGCAATCACGCGGGCGACCGGATTGACCGCCATCATTTCCATTGCCGACAGCTGCTCGGTGGCCTTCATCAGGCCGATTTCGGCGGTGATGGCACTGCCGGCGCGGCTGGCAAACAGCAGGGCGCCGATCACGGGCCCGAGCTCACGCACCAGCGAGAGCGCGACCAGTACGCCGAGCGAGTTTGATGCGCCAAAGCGCACCAGCGTCTCGTAGCCCTGCAGCGCCAGCACCATGCCGACAAACAGCCCGGAGACCGCGATGATCAGCACCGACAAAACGCCGGCAAACCAGATCTCGCGCATCGTCAGCGAAAAGCGTCTCAGCGCAAACGGCGACGCTTTGAGCACCGACCACAGAAAGCGGGTGGCAAAGCCGAGCTTGATCAGCGCATTGGTCACCGGCGCACCAAGCGCCTGCAACGAACGGGATACCGGGTTAGTCATGCCTACCTCCGCCGAGGTTCAATGCTGTGGCATACGGCTCGGCAGCACGCTGGAACGGGACTGGTCCATCCGGCTCGCCGTTGATGAACTGTTTGACGAAGGGATGGGTCGATGCGCGCACCTCATCCGGCGTACCTTCGGCGACGACGCGGCCGTCGGCGAGGAAATAGACATAATCGACAATCGCCAGCGATTCCGCCACGTCGTGAGTCACGACGATCGAAGCACCGCCGAGCGCATCGTTGAGCTGGCGGATCAGTTGGCCGGTGACGCCGAGCGAGATCGGATCCAGACCGGTAAACGGTTCGTCGTACAGCATGATCTGCGGATCCAGCGCAATCGCCCGCGCCAGCGCCACTCGGCGGGCCATGCCGCCGGACAGCTCGTTGGGCATCAGCGGCGCCGCGCTGCGCAGGCCGACCGCGTGCAGTTTCATCAGCACCAGGTCACGAATGACCGATTCGGGCAAGTTGCTGCGTTCGCGCAGCGGAAAGGCGACGTTGTCGTAGACCGACAGGTCGGTAAACAGTGCGCCGAACTGGAACAGCATGCCGAGCTTGCGGCGCATCGCATAGAGCTGCGCCTCGCCCATCGTGGTGACCTCGTCGCCGCCGACGTGCACGCTGCCGCTATCGGCGCGCAATTGCCCGCCGATCAGCTTCAGCAAGGTTGTTTTGCCCGAGCCTGAGCCACCCATGATCGCGACCACCCGGCCACGGTCGATGCTGAGCGATAACTCGCTCAGTACCGGCTGTTCGCCGTAAGCAAAAGAGACGTCGTTGAAAACGACGAGGGGGGCGGAATTGGACAAGTTGGCTGACTAGACTGGTGAGTACAAACAGGGGTCCATTGTACGACGAGCGCGATTGCCCAAGCCATTACAAAAAGGGCGAAAACAACACATACAATGTAAGCAAATATTCCGTGTGCTTGCTGCATGGTAGTATCTGGCTGACAATATTTCGTGAATATTACCAATCGATATGTACTTGCAGCATTTCGGGCTCAATGCCCCGCCGTTCCGGATCACGCCGCATCCGGCGTTTTTCTTCGGTGGCGGGCGTCGGGGCGAGGTGTTGGCGGCGCTGGTTTATGCCGTTCTGCATGGCGAGGGCTTGGTCAAGGTCGTCGGCGAAGTCGGTAGCGGCAAAACCATGCTGTGCCGGATGTTGCTGGAGCAATTGGCCGGCGAGGTCGATCTGGTTTTTATTCCGCATCCGCTGCTCGAACGTGACGAAATCCTCGATGCGATCGCATCCGAATTGGGGCTGCCGCTTGAGCATGGCCGCAGCAATGCGCGTGTTCAGTCCCTGCAGCTGGCGCTGATCGAGCGGTTTGGCCGTGGCCGGCGCGTCGTGGTGGTCGTTGACGAGGCGCATGCAATGCCGGTGCTGGGGCTGGAAACGATAAGGCTGCTGTCCAATCTCGATCACGGCCACGACAAGCTGCTGCAGATCGTGTTGTTCGGCCAGCCAGAACTCGATACCCGACTCGAAAGTTACGAATTAAGACAGCTGTTCGAGCGGATTACTCACGCTTTTGCATTACAGCCGCTACGCCGCGATGAGTTGTCGGCCTATCTGGAGTTTCGCCTGCGCGCGGCCGGTTATCGTGGCCCCCAGCCCTTTTCTGGCGCCGCGCTGAAGCAGATCGCCGGCGCTGCCGATGGTCTGGTGCGGCGTGCCAATATTCTTGCCGACAAGGCGCTGCTGGCGGCTTTCGCCGATGGCGCCCACGCGGTCACCGGCCGACACGCCCGCGCTGCCGTCGCCGACTGCGGTTACCGCCGGGCGATGTGGTCTCCACGCCGCTTCTTTGGCGCTTTTCCCTTCTTTTGGCGCCGTCATGCTTGATGTGAAGTGTTGGTTTTTGATCTCGCTGGGTGCGCTGCTATCGGGCTGTGCCGGCAACGCCGGCTTATCGGTGGCGGCTTCGCGGCATTTGTCCGCGCCGGCCAGCGCACCGGTGGCGATACCGCCGACCATCAGCGGCCTGCCTCCGCTACCCAAGCCGCGGGCGGCGGCGAAAACCGAGACCTATAGCGTGGTCGTGCACAAGTTGCCGCTGGCCGAGCTGCTGTTTGCGCTGGGGCGAGATGCCAGGATCAACGTCGATGTGCACCCGGGTGTCAGCGGCGTGATCACGCTGAACGCGATCAACCAGACGCTGTCGCAGATCATGGATCGGGTGTCGCGCCAGGCCGATATCCGCTGGACGCTGGAGCACGGCGTGCTGGCGGTGATGCCGGATACGCCGTATCTGAAAACCTATGCGCTCGACTATATGAATGTGTCGCGCAATGTGAAATCGGCGGTGAGCATCCTCAACTCGGTGTCGAGCGTGGGGGGCAACAGTACGACCAGTAGTAGCGGGGCGACCACATCGTCATCGGCTTCGGGGGAGGGTGGCAATACCTCGAGTACGCAGCTGGAAATGGCGTCCGAGCATCAGTTCTGGCGCCGACTGGAAAGCAATCTGAAGGTCTTGCTCGGGATCACCGACTCAGGCGCGGCGACGCCAAGCCTGGCGCAGCAGGCGGTGGCGCAGGTGGCGACATCCTCACCGACGCCGCAGCTCGCGCAGCAACTGGCCCAGATCGAAAAAACGCTCGCCCAGACCGGCAAGGCGCAGGCCGAAACCACCGCGCTACTGGCCAGAATGGCCCAGCCCGCGCCGCAGGCGGTGGCCGCGCCTGTCGTCGCCAATCAGGTCATCGTGCACCCGGAAACCGGCATGATCACCGTGCGGGCCTCGCACAAGGATCAACTGCGCGTGGGCGAGATGCTCGCGGCGGTGCAGGCCAGCGCTTCACGGCAGGTGCTGATCGAGGCGACCATCGTCGAAGTGGCGCTGTCGAACGAGTATCAGGCCGGCGTCGACTGGAGCCGCGTGGCGACCAACGGCGTCAACTTCGCAGTGCAGAACATCGGCGCGGCGCTGGCGCAGGCGCCATTCACCGCGGTGTCGTACAGCAATCCGAACCACGGTTTCGACATGACCGTGAAGATGCTCGAGCAGTTCGGCCGCACCCGCGTGCTGTCGAGCCCGAAGATCATCGCTCTCAATAACCAGACGGCGCTGATGAAGGTGGTCGAGGAGCAGGTCTACTTCACCATCACCCAGCAGACCAACCAGAACGACAGCCAGACCGTGACCAATCTGACCAGCACGCTCAACACCGTGCCGGTGGGGCTGGTGATGCAGGTGACGCCGCAGATCGCCGAGGACAACACGATCGCGCTGAATGTGCGGCCGACGATCACCAATATCAGCGGCTTTGTCGCCGACCCGGCGGTCGCCTTGCTGGCGGCGCAGGCCAAGGTCAGCCTGCAGAGCCTGGTGCCGGTATTGCAGGTGCGCGAGTTCGATTCGACGCTGAAAGTGCCCAGTGGTCAGATCGCCGTGCTCGGCGGCTTGATCCAGGATTCGCTCGACGCCAATCGCTCCGGGATCCCCGGTGTATCGCGCATCCCGGTCGCCGGCGATCTGTTCAGCTATCGCGACGACAAGGTCAGGAAGATCGAACTGGTGATCTTCCTGCGGCCGATGGTGGTGAAGAACGCCAGCGTCGATGGCGATTTTTCCGGCTTCAAGGACTATCTGCCTGGGCAGGATTTCTTTGATAAGCCGCAGGATCAGGATCTATCCGCGTTTCAGGGCGGCCTGACGGCCTTGCCGGGCAAGGCACCGCGATGAGCCTGTTGTTGCAGGCGCTCAAGCGCGCCGACGCGCAAAAGCGCCAGCCGATCGGTACTGCCGGGTTGGCGCAGCCGGAGCAAGCGACGCATCTGCAAGCGCCGACGATGACGCTGGCGCTGGAGGCGGATGAGCCCGCGATGGCCGAGATGCCGGCGCCGTCGCTGGCGGCCGAAGCGCTTGATGCCGTCGTGCCCGAGGCGCTGCCGCAACCGGCCGCGGAAGCAGTTCCGGAGCCGGTCTCGACGTTCAGATCGGAGCCGATCCACGCTGCTGCACTGACGCCTGCGATGGCCAGAACGGTGGCGCCGTCGCCGGCCTTGGCCAAGCAGGTTTTCGCCGCCAAGGTTCCGGCGCGTGGATGGCGGCCCAGTTCGCTGATCCTGTTGCTGCTTGCGGTACTGGTGGCCGTTGCCGCCGGCATCGCCATGCTCATGTTTGATCGGCCGGTCGCACCCACGCAGCCGCTGATCGCCGCACAGCCGGAGGCTGGCGTTGCTGTCGCCGCAGCGGCGCCGATGGCCTTGATCGAACCCGCCGTTCCGGCAGCGGCCGTGGCGAGCGCACCGCTTGCGCCGCCGTCACCGCCCGCCCCAGAGCGCATCGAGATGCAAGTACCGGCGGTTGCGCCGGCGCGGGTCGAAGTGCGCCGTAGCGAGGCCACCGAGCGCGTGCCGGCGGCGATCGAAGCCGGCTTCGAGGCCTACCAGTCCGGTCGCTGGGGCGATGCCGAGGCACAGTACCGCCGCGCCTTGCAGCAAGACCCCCGCTCGCGTGACGCCTTGCTCGGCCTCGCCGCCGCATTGGCGCAGCAAGGCAAAAGCGCGGGGGCGATCGACGTCTATCGCCGCCTGAGCCAGCTGTACCCGGACGACGCGGCCGCGCAGGCCGGCCTCGCTGCGCTGCAGCAGGGCGGTGGCGAACGGCAGAGCGCCAGGCTCAAGCAGCAGGCCGACGGCGGCGATGCCGACGCGGCCTTCGTACTCGGCAACCGCCTGTCGTTTGAGGGGCGCTGGCCCGAGGCGCAGGCGGCGTACTTTCAGGCCTTCTCGCAGGAACCGAGCTCGGCCGATTACGCCTACAACCTTGCGGTCAGCCTTGATCGGCTGCAGCAGCCACAGCTGGCCGCCGACTATTACCGCCGTGCGCTGAGCCTGGCCGGTGGCCGCTCGGCACGATTTGACGCGCAATTGGCCAAGGCGCGGCTCGCCGCGCTGACGGAGCCGCAATGAACGCGCCGCTGCCGCGCCGGCTACCGCTGGGCGAACAACTGGTCGGCAAGGGGCTGATCAGCGACGACCAGCTGCGCATCGCGCTGATCGAGCAACGTCGGGGCGGCAAGCCGCTCGGCCAGACGCTGGTGCAGCTCGGCTTTTTGTCCGAGGCGATCCTGCGCGATGCACTGTCGGAAACCCTGGGACAGGACAGCGTCGATCTGGCGCACACCATTGCCGACCCGCAGGCGGTGCGCCTGATCGGCAAGGATTTCGCCAAGCGGCTGATGTTGTTGCCGATCGCGCTCGATCCGGATGCGGCGACGCTGACGGTGGCGATGGTGCAGCCGAACAATCTGGTCGCGCTCGATCAGTTGCGGCTGTCGCTGCAAAACCGCTACACCATCGTGCCGCAGTTGGCGGCCGCATCGCAGCTGAATCACGCCATCGACCAGTGCTACGGTTTCGAGCTGTCGATCGACGGCATCCTGCACGAAATCGAAACCGGCGAGATCGACGAGGCCAGCCTGCAGCTGCAGGACGCCGAATACAACCAGCCGGTGGTGCGGCTGATCGACGCGCTGCTGGCCGACGCGGTATCGCGCGGCGCATCGGACATCCATTTCGAGCCCGAGCAGAGCTTCGTGCGCATCCGCTACCGCATCGACGGCGTGTTGCGGCAGATCCGCGCGCTGCACCGGACCTACTGGCCGGCGATGGTGGTGCGGCTCAAGGTGATGGCGCGGATGAATCTGGCCGAAACGCGCGCACCGCAGGACGGGCGCATTTCGCTGACGCTGGCCGGGCGGCCGCTGGATTTTCGCGTCGCCAGCCAGCCGACCACCTGGGGCGAGAACGTCGTCTTGCGGATTCTCGACCGTCACAAGGGCCTGGTCGCGCTCGATGCGCTCGGCCTGACCGACGCCAATTTGCAGCTACTGCAGCTGATGATCGCCCGCCCCGAAGGGCTGATCCTCGTGACCGGGCCGACCGGCAGCGGCAAGACCACCACGCTGTACTCGGTGCTGAGTCATATCAGTTCCGAGGCGATCAATATCATGACGCTCGAAGACCCGGTCGAGTATCCCTTGCCGCTGATCCGGCAGACCTCGGTGAACGAGGCGGTGAAAATGGATTTTGCCGACGGTATCCGCTCGATGATGCGTCAGGATCCGGACGTGATCCTCGTCGGCGAAATCCGCGACCGGGATACCGCCGAAATGGCCTTCCGCGCCGCGATGACCGGCCATCAGGTGTATTCAACGCTGCATACCAACTCGGCGATCGGTGCGGTGCCACGGCTGCTGGATATCGGCGTACTGCCCGACATCATTGCCGGCAACCTGATCGGCATCGTCGCGCAGCGCCTGGTGCGCAAGCTCTGCCGCCATTGCCGCGAGCCCTATGTCGCCGACGCGTTCGAGCTGAAGCTGCTTGGTCTGAGCGATGAGGCCGGGCCGGTGACGCTGTACCGCGCCGCCGGTTGCGCCCATTGCGAGCATCAGGGCTATCGCGGCCGGATGTCGGTGATGGAAATCCTCAAGTTCAACGATGAACTCGACGAGCTGATCGCCCGCCACGCGACCCTGCGCGAGATCCGCGCTGCCGCGGTGGCGACCGGCTTCGTGCCGCTGATCGAGGATGCCTGCCGGCGGGTGCGCGACGGGCTGACCACGCTCGAAGAAATCTCCCGCGTCGTCGACATGACCGCGCGCGCGGTGAGCTAGATGCAGTTCCGTTACCGCGCCGTCGATGCCGATGGCCGCATTCGTCAGGGCACGATGGATGCCGCCAATACGGCCGATCTGGAGCTGCGGCTCAAGCGGCTGGCGCTGTCGCTGATCCGCGCCCGCCCGGCGCGCGAGCTGCACGGACTGGCGGCGCGGCGCATCGGCCGGCGTGAACTGGTGACCTTCTGTTTTCATCTTGAGCAGATGAGCCAGGCCGGCGTGCCGCTGATCGACGGGCTGATCGACCTGCGCGACAGCAGCGAACATCCGCGCTTCCGATTGGTGATCGCGCAAATGATCGAAGACATCGAGGGCGGCAAGCTGTTCTCGCAGGCGCTGGCGATGCACCCGCGTGTGTTCAACCCGCTGTTCGTCAATCTGGTTCGCGCCGGCGAGGCCAGCGGCAAGCTGGCGGTGGTGCTGGCGAATCTGGCCGAATCGCTCAAATGGCAGGACGAACTGGCGGCGCAGGCCAAGAAGGTCATGGCGTATCCGCTGTTCGTCAGCGTGGTGGTGCTGGCGGTGATCGCGTTTCTGATGAGCTATCTGGTGCCGCAGATGGTCGAGTTCATGCGCTCGATGAACCAGACCTTGTCGTTCAATACCCGCTTGCTGATCGGCGTGTCACACGCGGTGGTCGAGTACGGCTGGTTGCTGATGCTGTTGCCAGTGCTGGCCATCGTGGCCTTGCCGGCGTGGGCGCGACGCGACGCGGCGATGGCCGAACGGCTCGATGCGCTCAAACTGAATGCCCCCTTCATCGGCCCGACCTTGAAGAAACTGTCGCTGGCGCGCTTCGCCGACCAGTTCGGCCTGCTCTACGCGGCGGGGATTCCGATTCTGGATGCGCTGGCGATTTGCGAAGGCATCGTCGGCAACCGGGCCATTGCCGCAGCGCTGGCGCGGGTACGCGGGCTGATTCGCGAAGGTGTCGGCATCGCCGCGAGCTTCGAGCGCGAGCAGCTTTTTCCACCGCTGGTGCAGCGCATGGTCAAGATCGGCGAGCAGACCGGCGGCATCGATACCGGCATGCGCAACGTCGCCTACTTTTTTCACCGTGATGTGCGCGAATCGATTTCGCGCATCCAGGGCCTGGTCGAGCCGACCATGACCGTGGTGCTCGGCCTCTTGCTGCTGTGGATCATGTCGGCGGTGCTGGGGCCGATTTTCGATACTGTCGGCAGGATGCGCTGATGGCGTGGCGTTTCTTGACCGGGCAGGCCCGTGACGGCTTGATTGTTCTGGCGCAGCGGGGGCTATCGGTGGGGCCTTTGAGCCACTTGCCGTGGCGTGCCGATGCGCAGTTCGCGCTCGATCCGGCGGGTCTGGCCGATTTTGCTGCTTACTGCCGCCACAATCCGTACCGGCGCTTCCGTCTGCTGGTGCTGGGCGGCGACGAGGAATTCAAGTCCGATACCTTGCCGCCGGTGCGCGGACGAGACCGGCAGCTACTGATTCAGCGCCGGCTGGAGCAAGCCTGGCGCGGCACGCCGTATCGGCGCGCCCGGGTGCTGGGTGATGGCACCTTGGTGCTGTCGGCGCTGACGCAACGCGATCAGATCGATGCCGTGGTCAAAACCCTGCTCGAGGCGGGCTGTGCGATTGCCGGCATCCACGCGGCATCGGGCTTGCTGGCCGGCATGCTGGCGCGTTTGGCGCTGGTGCAGGGGCCGACCTTGCTGCTGTCGCCCTTGGTCGACGCGGGTATCCAGCAGGCATGGTTGACGCCAGATGGGCTGCGTTTTGCCCGCGTCAGCCAAGGACAGACCTGCTTCGTGTCCCTGAGCGCCGAGACGGTCGCGCCGGTGCTGGCCGACGAAGTTCGTCTGACCTTGCAGTATCTGGCGAGTGAGCGGCTGTTGTCGCACGCTAGTCAGGTGACGGTCTTGCTGCTTGATGGCGATGCGCGCGTGCAAGCGCTGGCGGCGCAATTGCAGCAGCGGCTGATCGATATGGGAGAAACCGCCCAGGTTTCATCCTTGCCGCTGAACGAAACGAGCCGGGCACTGGGGCAGGCGGAAACGGGTGATCTATTGGGGCTGCTGGCCGGCACACTCGGGCGCCGTTTGCTGGCGGCACATTATGCTTCGGCCGAGGTGTGCCGCTTCGAAACGGTCCGGCGCACCGGTCTGGTCTTGCGCTGCCTGGGCGCGATGGGATTTGCTGCTGCGGCGTTCTGGTCGCTCTCGATCTGGCTGGCGGCAAATGCGCTGGATGAGCGCACTGCGACCCAGCAAAGCAAATTGACGACCCTGCAGCGGGAGTCGCAGCGGGTGGCGGCGGAGCTGGTCAAGCGCGATGTCGGAGACCCCGTGGCATTGCGCGCGGTCGATACGCTGTACCGCGCCGGGATGGCGTCGTGGCCCAGCGCCGAAGCCAGTGCGCGCGGATTCAGCCGCATTATTGCGAGCTTCCCGGCGATCCGGATTGATGCGTTGGCTTGGGAGGTAGCCCCACCGGTGGCACCGCCATCCGAGGACGCTGCGCCGGTTGGCGGCACCGTGGCCGTATGGACGCAAACCGTGTCGCTCTCGGGGCATGTATTGCCACCGGTGGATGCGCGTCAGGCTCTGGCCCAAGTCGAGGCGCTGGCCGCGCGCTTGCGTATCGAGCGAGGCATGGTGGTTGAGGTGGTCAAGCTGCCGCTCGATATCCGCCCGCAAGCGACGATCCAGAGCCAGGCCGATGCGCCGGCCGAAGATGCCTTGGCGCAGCGCTTTGTGCTGAAGCTGACCCAGCGTGCCGGAGCAGATCAATGAGATTGCCCGCCCGTCAGGATTGGCCTTTGCTGAGTAAGGCCTTGCTGGTGCTGCTACTGGGCTTGGGGGCTGGCCTTGCCCTTTGCTATGCCACGTGGCGGCATCGGGATGCGGCGCAGTTGAAGTTCAATCAAGCGCTCAGCCAACTGGTGACGATGCAAAACCAGGTGGACGATGCGCGCGCGCAGCTTGAGCATCTGGGCAATTACCAGCACGAGTACGCGCTGCTGCGCCGGCGTGGCGCCATCGGTGTCGAGCATCGGCTTGAATGGGTCGAGTACCTGAACGCCGAGGCGAGCCGCAGGCCGGGGCTGAGTTACCAGATCGGCGCGCGCCGGGCCTTGCCCGGTGTGGATGCCCAGAACGGTTTGCAGCTGTTTGCCAGCAAGCTGGATGTTCGTTTTACCGCGAGCGACGAGACCGGCTGGTCCAGCTTTAACGCCGGCTTGCGCCGGTTGCCCGGCTGGGCCGCCGAGGGCGCTTGCCAGATTGCCCGTTCGCCAAACAAGGACGTCGCCGCTTTAAGCGTCGATTGCAGTTATGAATGGCTGAGCATTGATCGTGCCGAGGTTGCCGAATGAACACGCTGCGTTGCTTGCTGCTGTTTTTGGGCGCTGCGATGGCCCATGCCGACGACGGCTGGGGCACGCTGTTTACCTCGCAGTCCGAACGCAGCGGGGCGCTCGGGCCGGCGCAACAGCAGGCCTCGGGCGTATCGGCGCGCTTCGATGGCGAAGTACGCAGCGCGCACGGCGTGTCGCGCTGGGTGGACGGCGTGCACCGCCGGACTGCGCCGGCCGGGCTCAAGCCGGGGCAGCGCCGGGTGGGGGGCGTGGTGCGTGATGCTTACGAGCCGGACGGCCGCTAGGGTGCCGTCGGCACAGCGCGGTATGGCGCTCGGCATTTTTTTACTGGCCTTGATCGTGATGATCACGGCCTTGAGCGCGCGGGCGTTTCGATTCAATAACGCCAATCGCGATGCGGTCACCAGCCGGGCGCTGGCCGATGCGAAACAACAACTGATTGCCACGGCATTGAGTCGTCAGCCGACGGGCGTGGGCGGCGCGAATAATGACAACCGCCCAGGTTCGCTGCCGTGCCCGGATCTGAATGTACCGGGAAGCGCCGATGCCGGTTTCGCTGGCCTGGCTCGCGTATCCGCGTGCGATGGTGTTTCGGATGCGCGGCGTCTGGGCCGTTTGCCATCGGCAACGATGAGCCAGCCGGCCTTGCGTGATGGCAGTGGCGAGCCACTCTGGTACGCGCTGGTGAGCGGCCTCTCGGACATCGACGATGCGCCGCTGAACGATGACTTTATCCCCGAAGGCGGCAAGCCCTGGTTTACGGCGTGGGCCGATGCGGGTCGAGCGGCCATTTCTGCTCGTCACGATCCCGTGGTTGCGGTGGTGATCGCACCGGGAACCCCGTTGAGGGGGCAGTTGCGCGGCAATGTCGCGCAGCAACGCAGTGCGGCAAATTATCTCGAAGCGGCAACGACCACGCAGGGGAAATTCTCTAACCGCGACCTTGCCCTCGCTCGTTTTCTTGATGGCCCGCTGCGGGATACCAATGGCAACGCGCTACTCAACGACCGTGTGTTGACGATCCGGCGTAGTGAGCTGCTTGCGCCGGTCGCGCGGCGGGCGGCGTTTGAGTACCAGCAGCTCTTGGCACTGTGGGCCGAGCGCAAGGGCGGCAATCGCTGGCCGAACCCCGCCGATCCGGCCAGCCCGGGCTGCACCGAAACCGGCGGCAATGCGACGGCGAACGGCTGTATACCGGATGCAGCACGCTGCCGGGGACGATTGCCCAAGTCGATTGCGCTGACGAATGAACTCCAGGAAAAGGTCGCTTACCGCCCACTTGGCACCAGTCCCGCGGATTGGCTGGCGCGCTTGCGGAGCTACTACTGGCTGTATCGCAATCGCTGGGAGCAACAGTTCTTCTATGCCGTGGGCGGCGATGCCATTCACGCTGCGCCAGCCGGGTGCGCGGCGGCACTGAAGGTTGAGGACGCGACCTTGCCGGCTGACACAACGGTACTGGCCGTGCTGTTCAGTGCCGGCCCGGCGCGCGATGACCTGCTGTCGCCGCAACGGCGTAGCAATGCGACCGAAAAGCAAAACCTTGCCAATTACCTTGATCCCGTTTCCGGTCTTGACCCGGAGCGGAACCAGCGCGGCTGGGACACGCCGCCCGTGCATCCCGATGAGTACACGCTGCCTGCCGGTAACGACAGGCTTTATCTATTAGTGAGAAATAATGGCGCGACAAGCTGGATTCACGCTCATTGAGCTGGCGGTAGTGTTGGTCATCGTCGGCATGCTGCTCGCCGGAGCGCTGCAGGCGGCCCGCGTCATGGGTGAGGCGCAGCGCGTGCGCGACACCCGCAGCGAGCTTGCCGAGATTCGCGAAGCATTGCTGGGGTTTGCTGTTCGTGAAGGCCATTTGCCGTGCCCGGCGGATCCGGCTGCAACCGGTGCAGCCATCGGGGTGGAAGATCGCTCTGGCGATGTATGTAATCGCTTTCAAGGGTTGCTGCCGTGGGTAGCTCTGGGCCTTGGTCAAACCGATGCCTTTGGTCGGCCATTCAGCTACCGGGTGACTGATTTTTATGCCAATACCGATGGCAAGAGCTTTGGTGGGTGTGGTGGCAACTCGCCACCGGCAGGGGTGTCGTTTGCCATGTGTTCACTGGGCGATATCAACATTTTTTCTGCAGCCGTTGCGGGGCAGGATCTCGCCCGAAATGTCGTGGCGGTGGTGGTCTCGCACGGCAGTTACGGCCCCGGACCCTTGCAGGCCGGGGGCGTGGGCGACGAGGCCGAAAATGCCGATAACGATCGCGAGTTTGTCAGTCGTGAACGCGTGGATGGCGCTGACGGCGTGGCCGTGTACGACGACCTGACCGATTGGCTGCCTCCTGCAACGCTGCTCAGCCGGATGTTGCTGGCAGGGCGGTTGCCGTGATCGATCACGGGCCTATTTCTGCCGTGCTGGCAATGAAGCGACTCAGGAGGTGAGCCCAAGAACAATGCCCCTGAAATCTTGATCCAACGAATAAAAAATAATGATTCAACAACGGAGAAACACAAATGAAGCACACACCAAAGCAGGGTGGTTTTACCCTGGTTGAACTGGCCATCGTGCTGGTGATTGTCGGGCTGATTCTGGGGCTGGCATTCAAGGGCCGGGACTTGATCGACGGTGCGCGGGTCAAGAGCGCGCAGGCGAGCACCAACAAGATTCAGGCTGCGGTGAATATTTTTTTCGAGCGTTACCAGCGTTATCCTGGTGACGGTTGTGTCGTGGCGAATGCGGCGCTGTTGTCGCAGTGTGGCGGTGCTCGAAACGGACTGATCGACAATGCGAATGAGACCTCGTCGTTCTGGTCGCTGCTGATCGGCACCGGCATTCTCACCACTGCGGAACGCACCAGCCCGTTCGGGACACAATGGAACGTTGCCACTGATGCCATTAATGGTCGGATTAATACGGTGACCTACCTGGTTTCTGGCACTGCTGCTGTCGGTGCAGCCTCAACGGCGACCGATATCCGTTACGTGTGCTCGCTTGATACGCAATACGACGACGCCAATCCAACCTCTGGCAATATCCGCAGCAACGTGGCCGCCGGTATGACTGTCGGTACCTATCAGGCTGGCGAGGACTGCTGGAGCAAGAGTGGCCAGGTTGCGATGAGCATCCGCTTGTTGCCTTAGGCGATATGCAAAACAAAAACCCGCCATCAGGCGGGTTTTTGCTCTCGATCGAGCGGCAATGGGGTACCGCCCTGGTTCAGTCCGGTGCAGCATCTGCGCCGCCCAGCACCTCGCGCAGCAGCGGCAGCGTCACTGGTCGCCGCAGCGACAGCGCGTAGCGGTTGGCGCGGGCGATCAGCGTCTGCAGGTCGGCAAGATTGCGGCTGGCGTGGTGCAAGAGGTAGTCGCAGGCCTCGTCGGAAAGCTCGAAACCGAGCTGGTGCGCCTGCTGCTGCAGGGCCGCAGCCTTGTCGCGGTCGGACAAACCCTTGAGCTGATACACCAGCCCCCAGCCCAGCCGGGTGGTCAGGTCGTCGCGCAGCGTCAGCAGCATTGGTGGCAGCGGGCCGGCAGCCAGCAAGCGGCCGCTGCCTTCACGCACGGTGTTGTAGTGGTCGAAAAGGCGGATCTGCTGCTCGTCATCGAGTGCATCGACGTTGTCGACGATCAGCGCGGTGTCGGCGGCGATTTCGTCCGGCAGCGGCTCGAGCTTGGCATCAACGTAGGTCGCGCCATCGAGGCGATCTCTGGCGGCGGCAAGCAGATGACTTTTGCCCACGCCGCTTCCACCCCATAGGTAGAGGAAGCGAACGTCATCGCTACCGCTCAGCCATTCGCCCAGCATGAACAGCAGCTCGGCATTCTCGCCGGGGATGAAGCCGGCAAAGCCCGCCGGTTGCGGGAGCATGAGGTCGAGAACGAGTTGTTTCATTGGCAAGCGGCACCAGACGCACGAAAGCGCGCAGCCTTGTCGGCAGCGTGCAGGGTAGTCTGGATGTGGGCGCAAAGCGCGATCGGCGAGGCCGGTGTCGCGTTGCGCCGGCGGGCGGGCAGGCGTTTCATTGCAGGATGCGGTAAACTACCGCGTTTTCAGCAGCTTGCCGTCATTTTACCTGAGTTGGCGCGCTGCAGAACCCGAATTCTTTCACGAGGCCGTCATGAGTTCCCAAAGCCTGAGCTACCGCGACGCGGGTGTCGATATCGACGCTGGCGATCAGTTGGTCGAAAACATCAAGCCGTTTGCCAAACGCACGATGCGTCCGGAAGTGTTGTCCGGCATCGGCGGTTTCGGTGGTCTGATCGAAATCTCCAAGAAGTTCAAGGAGCCGGTACTGGTTTCCGGTACCGATGGCGTTGGCACCAAGCTCAAGCTTGCGTTTGAATTGAACCGTCATGACACCGTCGGCCAGGATCTGGTCGCGATGAGCGTCAACGATATTCTGGTGCAGGGCGCCGAGCCGCTGTTCTTCCTCGATTACTTCGCCTGCGGCAAGCTCGACGTCGATACCGCCACCGAAGTGATCCGTGGCATCGCTCACGGTTGCGAGTTGTCGGGTTGCGCATTGATCGGCGGTGAAACCGCCGAAATGCCGGGCATGTATCCGGTCGGCGAATACGATCTGGCCGGCTTTGCCGTCGGCGTAGTCGAAAAATCCAAGATCATCACCGGCGATGACATCGTTGCCGGCGACGTGGTGCTGGGTTTGGCGTCGAACGGCGCACACTCGAACGGTTACTCGCTGGTGCGCAAGATTCTGCATTTGACCGAAGCCGATTATGCCGCCGAGTTCGACGGCGGCAAGAGCCTGGCCGACGTGGTGATCGCACCGACGCGTATTTACGTGAAGCCGATCCTGAAGCTCATCGAGGCGCTGACGGTCAAAGGCATGGCCCACATCACCGGCGGCGGCATCACCGAGAACGTGCCGCGCGTGCTGCCGAGCAATGTGGTCGCGCAAATCGACGCCAAGAGCTGGACCCTGCCCAAGCTGTTCCAGTGGCTGCAGAAGGAAGGCAACGTCGAGGCGCAGGAAATGTACAAGACGTTCAACTGTGGCGTCGGCATGGCCGTGATCGTTGCGGCCGGCGATGCGGCAGCCGCCAAGGCGCTGCTCGAAGCCGAGGGCGAAACCGTTTACACGCTGGGTACGATACGTCCGCGTAACGGTGACGAGCACCAGACCCAGGTGGCCTGATCCGGGCTGCCGGCAAACGGGGCGAGGTGGCGACACCTCGCCCTTTGTTATTGAAGCGGGCGCGTTCGTAGAACTATGAAAAACATTGTCATCCTGATTTCCGGCCGCGGCTCCAATATGCAGGCCATTGTCGACGCGCAGATTCCCGGCGCGCGCATTGCCGCGGTGATTTCCAACAAGGCCGATGCCGAGGGCCTGACATGGGCGCGCGAGCGCGGCATTGCCACCGCGTCACTGAACCATAAAGAGTTCGACGGCCGCGAGGCTTTCGATGCCGCGCTGGTGACGCTGATCGACGGCTACGCGCCCGATCTGGTGGTGCTGGCCGGCTTTATGCGCATCCTCACGCCGGTGTTCGTCAACCGCTATGCCAACCGGCTGATGAATATCCATCCCTCGCTCTTGCCGGCGTTCACCGGTCTGCATACGCACGAACGGGCGATTGCCGAAGGCGTGAAGTTCGCCGGCTGCACCGTGCATTTCGTCACCGCCGAACTCGATAACGGCCCGATCATCGCGCAGGCCGTGGTGCCGGTGCACGACGGTGACACCGCAGCGACGCTGGCGGCGCGAACGCTGGTGGAAGAGCACC
This sequence comes from Jeongeupia sp. HS-3, assembly GCF_015140455.1. Classification (NCBI taxonomy): domain Bacteria; kingdom Pseudomonadati; phylum Pseudomonadota; class Betaproteobacteria; order Neisseriales; family Chitinibacteraceae; genus Jeongeupia; species Jeongeupia sacculi. The sequence goes on from NZ_AP024094.1 coordinate 3,126,194, forward strand.
GGTTGTATCCGCAAGCGGTCGCCGACTTTGTTGCTGACCGGTTGATCATGACCGGCCGGCGCGTGCTGCGCCAAGGCTGACAAGCCCATGACCTTGCGCTTCGGTCGCCGATTGCTTGCGTGCGCGCTGATCCTCTCGCTATTGCTGCACCTGTCGGGCATCTTTGGCGAGCTGGCTTATGCCTGGGTCGCGCAGCCGCGCGGTGACGATACGCCGCTGCGCAAGGCAACGAAAAAGCTCGTCGCGCAGGATATCGATGACGAGGCGCAGCAGCCCGCCGGGCTGGCCGGGGTCAAGCCGGCCGACAAACAGGTCGTCTACCTGCGGCCACTGGCCGAACTGATACCGCCCGCGCCGCCCGAACCGCCTCGTCCGTCACCCGCGCCCAAGCCGGCCCCCCGCAAGCCCAAGCCGAACCCGGCCAAGGTCGTCGCCAGTGCGGCGAGCGCTGCACCGGTCGCCTTGGCGGCTGTCGATGCCAGTGCCGCGGCGAGCAGTGGCGGGGCCAGCGCGCCAGCCAGCGCCCCGGAGAATGCCCCGGTCACCGCCGGCATGGACAGGCGGCCGGGGGCGATGCCGGCCGAGGCCAGCCGTGTGGCGCACGCCAGTGCGCCGGCAGGCCTTAGCAAGCAACAGGCCAAGGCATTTCCGCGCGCGGTTGAAATTACCTATGTTTACGGTGTCTTCCCGGTCAGAATGACCTGGCAGGTCGATCATGGTGAGTACCAGCTCAAGCTGGCCGGTTCGCTGTTCGGTCGAACCCGGGTGATCCAGAGCCAAGGCAAGGTCGGCAAGCAGGGAGTGGTGCCGCTGCATTTCTCGGACCACAAGGACGACAAGCTCCTGAACGAGGCGAACTTCGATTGGGATGCCAAGACCGTGACGCTGAACGACAAGGGCAATCTGAAAACCGAAGACCTGAGTCCGGGCGATCAGGATCTGTTTTCGGCCGCCTTCCAGTTTGCGCTGCAAGGCGCCAAGATGAAAAACTTCACCTTTGCGATGGTCAGCGGCCGCAAGGTCTACCCGCAGGTCAATTTCGAGATTCGCGGCGAAACCACGCTGCGGCTCGGTGACCAGAAGATCGACACCATCCTGTTGCACGGTAATTTCGAGGATCGCAGCTTCGATTTCTGGCTGGCGCCACAGTGGAACAACATGCCGGTGCGCATCCGGCTGACGCTGGGCAAGGAAGGCAATAATTTCGACATTCTCGCCAATGCCATCACCATCAATGGCGAGCAAGTACTTAAACCGCTGTCATCGACGAACGGGGCGAACCGAAATTCGCCGCAGTTGCGTTGATGCTGAGCGCGGTGCCCCTTATTCCGATCAACGGCGACTCGGCCATCGGGCCGGTCGCCCCGACCAACTCTGGTGCGAATCCCTATTCGCCGGTACAACGCTGATATGAACAAAACCCAATTTGATGCCATTCTCGACGTGCTGCACACCGTGCTGCCGTTTACCGCGCCGGCCGACGTGTGTTTGTCGCGCTACTTCCGTGATCACCCCAAGCTTGGCGCGCGCGATCGTACCGAGATCGCCGAAACCGTCTTCGGCCTGCTGCGCCATCTGCCACGGCTGAAGTGGGTCTGCGGCGAAAAGGCCGGTGTGATCGACTGGATGGTCGCCTACTGGGCCGCGGTAGAAAAACGCAACCTCAAGGAACTGACGGAGATCTTTGATACCCGCCGGATGGAGCAGGCCAAAGAATACAAGGCCGTGCGCTGGGAGGATGCGCCGCTGGCGGTGCGTGCCGGGCTGCCGGAATGGATCGCCGAAGCCATGCTTGCCGACGGTTTCGATGAAGCCGGCACTCTTGAAATCGGCCGCACCATGATGCAATCGGCACCGCTCGATCTGCGCGCCAATACGCTGAAAATGAAGCGCGAACCGATACAGGCCGAATTGACGGCCCAGGGTATCGAGTCGGTGCCAACGCCGTACTCGCCTTGGGGTCTGCGCGTGACCGGCAAGCCGGGGCTCTCGAAGCTCACGCTGTTCAAGGAAGGCGCGTTCGAAGTGCAGGACGAAGGCAGCCAGTTGTTGGCGCTGCTGACCGGTGCCAAGCGCGGCCAGATGATTGCCGATTTCTGCGCTGGTGCCGGTGGCAAGACACTGGCGATCGGCGCGATGATGCAATCGCTGGGTTCGCTGTATGCCTTTGATATTTCCGAAAAGCGCCTTTCCAACCTCAAGCCGCGTCTGGCGCGCTCGGGTTTGTCGAATGTGCGCCCGCAGCTGCTGACTTCCGAGAACGATACCAAGGTCAAACGCCTGGCCGGCAAGATGGACGCAGTGCTGGTCGACGCGCCGTGCTCGGGCCTGGGAACGCTGCGCCGCAATCCGGACCTGAAGTATCGGCAGAGCGCACAAAGCGTCGCCGAACTGAACATCAAACAAGCCAATATCCTGGCTTCGGCCTCGCGGCTGGTGAAGGTCGGCGGCCGGCTGGTCTACGCCACCTGCAGCTTCCTGCCGTGCGAAAACCGCAAAATCGTCGATGACTTCCTCGCCGCACACCCGGAATTCGTACTGCTTGATGTCCGTGAGCTGCTGGCCAAGGAGCGGGTCGAGATTGCCCTCGATGGCGAGTGTCTGCAGATGTCGCCGATGCAGCATGGCACCGATGGCTTCTTTGCCGCGGTAATGCAGCGAGCGCCAAACGCTGCGGCCGAGTAAGCCAATAAAAAAGCCCGCATCAAGCGGGCTTTTTTATTGTGCCGATATCGCGTCGTTACTTGACCACGCGTAGCGCCGGACGGCCGCCACCGCCACTGGGGCGCGAGGGTGGCGGTTCGTTGTCGTCGTCCTTGGCGGCAACCGGCGCGCTTTCCGGTGCATCTTCCTGCTCGCCGTCGGTCGGGCCTTCGTACTCAAAGCCCATGCCTTCGCCGTTTTCACGCGAAAAGATCGACACCACCGCGCCAACCGGGATGGTGATATCGCGCGAAACGCCGTTGAAGCGCGCCGAAAAGCTGATGTAGTCGTTACCCAGATTCAGGTTGCGCGTGGCGTTGTAGCTGATGTTGAGCACGATCTCGGCGTTCTTCACGTATTCCATCGGCACCTGCATCTTGCCGCGTACGGCAACGACGAGATAGGGGGTGAAGTCGTGATCGGAACACCACTCGTGGATCGCACGAATCAGGTAGGGCTTGGTCGAAACGGATTGCATGGCCAACGTCCTCGGTAAAATCGCTGCTCAAGGTTTCGTATTCCGGCCGTTGGCGTACAAGCCACCGGCCAGAGCACGAATTACTTGCGCATCGCCTTTTCGTTCGGCGTCAGCGAGTCGATGAAGGCTTGGCGGCTGAACAGGCGCTCGGCGTACTTCAGGATAGGCACCAGCGGCTTGGTCATTTCGATGCCGTAATGCTCCAGACGCCACAGCAACGGCGCAATGGCAACGTCGAGCATCGAGAACTCTTCGCCGAGCATGTGCTTTTGCTTGGCAAACAGCGGTGCAATCTGGGTCAGGCTGTCGCGGATGGCAATACGTGCGGCTTCCAGCGTCTTCTTGTTCGAGGCACTGTCTTCCAGCGTCTTTATGTGCACGAAGAGTTCGCGTTCGAAGTTGAACAGCATCAGTCGGGCGCGGGCACGCATGACCGGATCGGCTGGCATCAGCTGCGGGTGCGGGAAGCGCTCGTCAATGTATTCATTGATGATGTTCGACTCGTACAGGGTCAAATCGCGTTCGATCAGAACCGGCACTTCGTTGTACGGGTTCATCACGGCCAGGTCTTCCGGCATGCTGTGCGTGTCGACATCGAGAATCTCGAAGTCCATGCCTTTTTCAAACAGGACAATGCGGCAACGGTGGCTGAACGGGCACGAGGTACCGGAGTAAAGCTTCATCATGGCGTCGGGATTCCTAGGGTTGATACGATGGCGCCGAGTGTAGCGATTTCGCCCTTGATAAGCTAGGGGTAATGGGTTAACTGATTGAATTTTATGAGTAATTCGTGGAAATGAAAAAAGCGCCCGAAGGCGCTTTTTTGTGCTGGCAGGCGATGCTTAGTGGATATCGCGCCAGTATTCCTTCTTCAGCAAATAGGTCATCGGGATCAGGATGAACAGCAGGAACAGCAGGACGCCGTAACCGATCTGCTGACGCTTCACCTGTGCCGGCTCGCCCATATAAACAAGGTAGCTGACCAGATCGCCGACGCGCTTGTCGAACTCGTGCTGATCGTACTGATTGTTTTCGCCGATCCGGGTCAACAGGCCCGGCTTCGCCAGCTTCAGCCCTTCGAGCACCTTCTCTTCCTTGCCGTCATGGCCTTTCACCGTCTTGTAGACCGGCTCCTGGATGCCTTGCAGCTCCCACAGTACGTGCGGCATGCCGACCTTGTCGAAGGCGGTGTTGTTCCAGCCGGTCGGACGCGAATCGTCACGGTAGAAGCCGCGCAGATAGGTATACAGCCAATCGGCGCCGCGCGAACGGGCGATCAGCGACAGATCGGGCGGGGTGGAGCCGAACCATGCCTTGGCATCATTGGCCTGCATCGCCACCTTCATCGGATCGCCGACCTTGTCGGCCGCGAACATCAGATTGGCTTTGATCTGCTCTTCGGTCAGGCCGATATCCTGCAGCCGGTTGTAGCGCATGTTGATGGCGCCATGACACGACAAGCAGTAGTTGGCGAAGGTCTGCGCGCCGCGCTGCAGGCTTTCAACGTCACGCAGGTTGACCGGGGCTTTGTCCAGGTGGACGCCAGCTTCGCTGGCAAAAGTGGCAACCGGGACGAGGAGTGCCACGGCGGCCAGGAAACGACGGAAATGCTTGGTCATTTGGTGGGCGTCCTCAATCAAACCAGTTTCGCGAAGATGGCAGCACCCAGGAAGGTCACCAGCATCAGGATGCCGAAGATCATCTGGCGGCGGCCATTGGTATCGGTCACGCGCTCCGGAACCGGCAGCGGCGTACCGAGACGGGTATAGAACGGCATGCCGAGGAAGAACGCGAAGTAGATCACCGAGAACACTTGCGACAGGACGGTGCGCGGGCCATCCGGCGGCAACGCGCCGAGGATGCCAAGGCCGAAGAACGCGACCAGGAAAACCGCCAGAATCCACTTGAAGAAGGCCGGACGATAGCGGATCGACTTGACCGGGCTGCGGTCGAGCCATGGCAGGAAGGCAATCACCACCACCGCCGCGCCCATGGCCAGTACGCCCCACACCTGGGTGCCGAGGAAGGACGGGATCGCGCGCAGGATGGCGTAGAACGGCGTGAAGTACCAGACCGGCGCAATGTGCGGCGGCGTCTTCATCGGATCGGCCGGGATGAAGTTATTGTCTTCGAGGAAGTAGCCGAACATGTTCGGATAGAAGAACACGATGACGGTGAATACCGCGAGGAAGACCGCAACGCCGAAGATGTCCTTCACCGTGTAGTACGGGTGGAAGGGGATGCCATCGAGCGGAATCTTGGTTTTCGGATCCTTGAGCTTCTTGATCTCGATGCCGTCCGGATTGTTCGAGCCGACTTCGTGCAGGGCCACGAGGTGAGCGACGACCAGCGCCAGCAACACCAGCGGCACGGCAATCACATGCAGCGCGAAGAAGCGGTTCAGCGTGACATCGGAAACCACGAAGTCGCCACGAATCAGCGTCGACAGATCCGGGCCAATGATCGGCAAGGAGGCGAACAGGTTGACGATTACCTGTGCACCCCAGAACGACATCTGACCCCAAGGCAGCAGATAACCAAGGAAGGCTTCGGCCATCAGGCACAGGAAGATCAGTGTGCCGAACACCCAGACCAGCTCGCGCGGCTTCTGGTACGAGCCATAGATCAGCCCGCGGAACATGTGCAGGTAGACGACGACGAAAAACATCGATGCGCCGGTCGAGTGCATGTAGCGGATGATCCAGCCACCCGCAACGTCGCGCATGATGTATTCAACCGAGTTGAACGCCACCGAGACGTTGGTGCCTGGAATCAGGCTGCCGTCCGGCTTGTAGTTCATGGTCAGGAAGATGCCGGTGACAATCTGGATCACCAGCACCAACATGGCCAGTGAACCGAAGAAGTACCAGAAGTTGAAGTTTTTCGGCGCGTAGTACTCTGATACGTGCGCCTTCCAGGTCGAGGTGAGCGGGAAACGCTCGTCGACCCAGTTCAGGACGTTTTGTCCGATTTCTTGTGCTTTGCTCATGCCTCAGGTCTCCAGTGCCTTACTTGTCGTCGCCGATCATGATCCGCGCGTCGGACAGGTACTTGTAGGGCGGAATGATGAGGTTCTTCGGGGCCGGAACGCCGGAATAGACGCGACCTGCAAGATCGTATTTGGAGCCGTGACAGGGGCAATAGTAGCCGCCGAGCCAGTCGCCACCGAGATCGGCCGGGCCGAGGTCCGGGCGGAAGGTGGGCGAGCAGCCCAGATGCGTACAGACGCCGACGGCAACGAGAATCTCGGGTTTGATCGAGCGCGCCTCGTTCTTGCAGTTGTCCGGTTGCTCGCTCGTTTCCGATTTCGGATCGAGCAGTTGCGGATTGAGCTTGGGCAGATTGGCAAGCATCTCCGGCGTGCGTTTGAGCACCCAGACCGGATTGCCACGCCATTCGACGTTGATCTGCTGGCCCAATTCAAGCTTGCTGATATCCACCTCGACCGGTGCGCCTGCTGCCTTGGCGCGCTCGGATGGCAGGAAGCTCGCGATGAACGGTGTCGCAATGCCCGCAACCGCCCCGGCGCCGGCGACGCTGGTGGCAATCAGCAGGAAGCGCCGTTTGCTGTTATCGACTTGCTGGTCACTCATACCCAATCCCTGATGTCTGGAACTAATACCTAAACCCGTGAATTCTACCCGACCAATGGGGGAACAGGAAGCTGCCCACGCGGTCTGCGCAGGCAACTGGGCATGCAGGGGCGGTGCGGGTTTTAGTGACTCGATCCGGCGCGGAGATAGCGGGGGAGCTCGTCGGCCAGTTGTGCGGCGACGGCCGGGGTGATCTCGCTGAGTGCTTCGCGAGTGGTGCCGGGGTAGCTGACCTGGAAGACCCGGGCGGACAACTTCCAGCTTTTGCCCGATGGCGTCAGCTCGTAGCGCATCCGCGCTTCGGTGGGTACCTTGGCACGCGGCACCGCTTGCTTGAATTCCACCCGGTTCGCCGTGCGTGCCAGTACCCGCATGCCTTTCTGGGTGCGATAGGCGACCACGTCATCAAGAATGGCCTGCGGCGTGCGGCCGTCGATCAGCACACTAGGCGCTGTGCTGCCTTGTTGCGGCATTGTCGGGGCGGGCGTTGGTACGGTGCCGGTGGCCGGATCTTGGAGAGGTGTGCTGGCACAGGCTGCGAGCAACAGGCTGGCGGCAAGCAGGGCAAGGCGTCGCATGTTCATACCGGATTCTCGATGTCGAGATGAATAAGTTCCAGACCGAACTGTCTGGCCAAATGTTCCCCAAGTGCGCGCACGCCGTAACGTTCGGTCGCATGATGGCCTGCGGCGATGAAGGCGACGCCGGTTTCGCGGGCGAGGTGGGTAACGAATTCCGAGGCTTCGCCGGTGAGGAAGGCATCGATGCCGAGATTCACGGCCTCGTGGAAATAGCCCTGCGCGCCACCGGTGCACCATGCCACCCGCCGGATCGGTCTGGCTGCGTCGCCGATCACTAGCGGTTCGCGATCGAGTGCGGTAGCGATGCGGCGGGCAAAGTCGGCCAGCGTGGCCGGTTCGGCTAGCTCGCCGATCCAGCCTAGCTCTTGATCGCCGAAGCGGCCAGTGGCGGTCAGGCCAAGCCGTTCGCCTAGCTGGGCGTTATTGCCGAGCTCGGGGTGGGCGTCGAGCGGCAGATGGTAGGCGAACAGATTGACATCGGCCTTGATCAGCGCGGCGATGCGCGCCTTCTTGGTGCCGCGAATCGCTGCGGCTTCGCTCTTCCAGAAATAGCCGTGATGCACCAGCAGTGCATCGGCACCGATCGCGACTGCGGCATCCACTGCCGCCTGACTGGCGGTGACCGCCGTAGCCAGTTTGACGATGGTTTCGCGGCCCTCGATTTGCACGCCGTTTGGACAATAGTCTCGGAAGCGGTCAACCGAGAGCAGTTGTCCGATATAATTTTCCAATTCGAATCTTGCGATCAACGTCATTCTGCCGATGAAAAAGCTATGGTTGATTTTCGCACAAACGGCCACGGTCGGCCTTGCGGTCTGGTTTGTGATCACGCTGGTCGCGCCACAATGGCTGCCGCGCGCGGTGACCGACGTGGTTACGGTCAGGCAATCGCCGGCGACGGCCTCTGCGCCCGCGGTTGCGCCGAGTAGTTATCACGATGCCGCGCACCGGGCGATGCCGGCCGTGGTTAATATCTATACCGCCAAGGATGTAAAAACCAAGAGTCATCCCTTGTTGAACGACCCGTTCTTCAAGCGTTTCTTTGATGACCGCTTCGGTGGCGACGATAGCCAGCGCGCGTCCAGCCTTGGTTCCGGCGTGATCGTGTCCGATCGCGGCTACATCATTACCAATAATCATGTGGTCGAATCGGCCGACGAAATCGAGGTCGCGCTTGCCGACGGACGGACGGCCGAGGCCACGATCATCGGCAGCGATCTGGATACCGACCTGGCGGTGATCAAGATCGATCTGGATGCGCTGCCAACGCTGAGCTTCGCCGACGTCAAGCGCATGCAGGTCGGCGATGTGGTGCTGGCGATCGGCAATCCCTTCGGCGTTGGCCAGACGGTGACCATGGGCATCGTCTCGGCGCTGGGCCGTTCGCAACTAGGTATCAACACCTTCGAGAACTTCATCCAGACCGACGCCGCGATCAATCCGGGCAACTCGGGTGGTGCGCTGGTCGATGCCAGCGGCAGTCTGGTCGGGATCAATACGGCGATTTACTCGCGCAGCGGCGGCTCGCTCGGTATCGGTTTCGCAATTCCGGCGACGACGGTGCGGCAGGTCATGGATGAAATCATCAAGACCGGTAGCGTTACCCGCGGCTGGCTCGGGATCGAGGCGCAGGACGTGACGCCAGAGCTGGCGGCCTCGTTCAAACTGGCCGATGCCCACGGGGCGCTGATTGCCGGGGTGGTGCGTACCGGCCCGGCGGATGCCGCTGGCATGCGGCCTGGCGATATTTTGCTGAGCATTGCCGGCAACCCGGTCAAGGATTCGTCGGACATGCTCAATCAGATTGCCGGACTCAAGCCCGATACCGAGGTGCCGATTGGCATCTACCGGGCTGGAAAACCGCAATCGGTAATGGTGAAAATCGGCAAGCGGCCACGGCTGAGCGGTCGCTGAAATCAGCATGATGCCAAATGACGAACGCCCCGCAATGCGGGGCGTTTTGCCGTGGGTGTGCCGCCCTGCGGCTCAGCTTCCCTGCAGCAAGACCATTTCCGCAGCCGCAAGGTTTTCGGGTTCGCCAAGCAGCACCAGTACATCATTCTCCTGCAGCACCAGCTCGTCGCCCGGCTGGGTCGGCGGCAAGGCCTTGCGGCGAACGCTTTTAACTTCGACGTGCAGGCCGGCGAGATCAATGTCGCCAAGGCTGCGACCGATGGCGCTGGCGTCATGGCTGAGATGGATGGTGTGCAGGCGTGGCAGGTTGGCGCTCTCTTCCATGTCCTCGGTGGTGCCGCGGAAGAAGCCGCGGAACATCTGGTAGCGATCCTCCCGCACGTGGCGGATGCGCTTGAGCACGGTATTGAGCGGCACGCCAAGCATCATCAGCGTGTGCGACGCCAGCATCAGGCTGCCTTCGAGGATTTCGGCGACCACCTCGGCAGCACCGGCGTTCTTGAGCTTGTCGATATCGGTTTCATCATAGGTGCGCACGATCACCGGCAACTCGGGACGGATCTGGTGCGCCAGTTCGAGGATTTTCATCGCCGAATGGGTGTCGGCATAGCTGACCACCAGCGCGCGGGCGCGCATCAGCCCGGCCGCCATCAATACCTCCCGCTTGGCCGCATCGCCGTAGACGACCGATTCGCCGGCGGCGGCGGCATCACGGACCTTTTCCGGATCAAGGTCTAAAGCGAAAAAAGGGATATGTTCCTCGGTCAGAATTCGCGACAGGCTTTGGCCGCTACGGCCGTAACCACAGACGATCACATGCCCCTGGCTTTGCATCGTCCGTACCGCGATCTGGTGCAGATTGGCGGCCATATTCATCCACTCGGATGCCGCCAGCCGCAGTACCAGTTTGTCCGAGTGCTGGACAATGAACGGCGTCGCCAGCATCGACAGAATGATCGCCGCCGTCGTCGCCTGCATCAGCGGTTCGGGCAGCAGTTTGCCGCTGGCGGCCAGCGTCAGCAGCACGAAGGCGAACTCGCCGCCCTGTCCCAGTGCGAAGCCGGTTCGCAGCGAGACACCGGCGCTGGCGCCGAACCAGCGGGCCAGTCCGGCGATCATGGCGATTTTCAGCGGCAGCAGGATCACCAGAATGATCAATACCAGCCACCACTGGGTAGCGAGCTGACTGAAATTGAGCGTCATGCCGACGGTAACGAAAAACAGCCCGAGCAGCAGGTCGCGAAAGGGGCGGATATCGTCTTCGACCTGATAACGGTATTCGGTTTCGGCGATCAGCATGCCGGCGAGAAAGGCACCGAGTGCCAGCGACAGCCCGGAAAGCTCGGTCAGCCAGGCGATGCCGAGCGTCACCAGCAGCAGGTTGAGCATGAACAGCTCGCTCGAATGCTGCTTGGCGACAAGGTTGAACCACGGCCGCATCAGCTTCTGGCCCAGGCTGAGCAAGACGAACAGCACGACGACGATCTTCAGCGCCGCGATGCCGAGCGCGCTGACGAGTTCTTCGCCGGGCTGGCCCAGCACCGGCAGCATGATCAAGAGCGGTACGACCGCGAGATCCTGGAACAACAGGATGCCGATGGCGTTCTGGCCGTGTGCGGCGTTGAGTTCGTTGCGGTCGGCCAGCAGCTTGGACACCATCGCGGTCGACGACATCGCCAGCGCCCCACCCAGCGCCAGCCCGGCGGCCCAGTCGAGCCGGACGATCAAGACCAGGCCGATGATCACCAGCAGCACCATCGCGCCGACCTGCGCCGCGCCAAGGCCGAACACGATGCGGCGCATCGCCTTGAGCTTGGCGAGGTTGAATTCGAGCCCGAGCGTGAACATCAGGAACACCACGCCGTATTCGGCCAGATGCGTGGCCTCCTCGCTGCTGGCGATCAGGCCGAGCGCGTGCGGGCCGATCAGCATGCCGACGAAAAGGTAGCCAAGCATCGCCGGCAGCTTGACCAGACGGCACAGCACCACGGTGATCACCGCGGCGGCGAGCAACAACAGCAGGGAGGAAAGTTGAACGGGCATGGCTGCGGCGTGAAGGTTCCAAGGGTAACACTGGCAAAAATTATACCCGCCGGATCGACCAGCTTGCTGGCGGGGGCATGCGTGGCTCTTTTATACTGAGCCCCATGAGTGAAAACACGCAATCCAGATCGCTGGCGCAAGCCCGGCAGGTGCTGACGATCGAAGCCGACGCGATTGCCGCGATGGCCAACCGGCTGGACCACCGTTTTGATGCCGCCTGCGCGCTGCTGCTTGGCTGCCCCGGTCGGGTCGTCGTGACCGGCATGGGCAAATCGGGCCACATCGCCCGCAAGATCGCCGCGACGCTGGCGAGTACCGGCACCACGGCGATGTTCGTCCACCCGGCCGAGGCCTTGCATGGCGATCTGGGCATGATCACCGCCGATGATGTGGTGCTGGCACTGTCGTATTCGGGCGAAAGTGATGAATTATTGTCCATCCTGCCCAGCCTGAAGCGCATGGGCGTCAAGGTGATCGCGATGACCGGGCGCGAGGATTCGACGCTGGGTCGCGCCGCCGATATCTGGCTCGACGCCGCTGTCGCGCAGGAAGCCTGCCCGCTGAATCTGGCCCCGACCGCGAGTACGACTGCGGCGCTGGCGCTCGGCGACGCGCTCGCGGTGGCGCTGCTCGACGCACGCGGTTTCAAGGCCGAGGATTTTGCGTTGTCCCACCCCGGCGGCAGTCTGGGTCGGCGCCTGCTGGTACTCGTGCGCGATGTGATGCACGCCGGCGACGAGCTGCCGGTTGTGCGCGATGATGTGCTGCTGCGCGATGCATTGATGGAAATCAGCCGCAAGGGAATGGGCATGACCGCCGTGGTCGACGCCGCCGGTGCACTGGTCGGGGTCTTCACCGATGGTGACCTGCGCCGTGCGCTCGACGAGGGGCGCGACGTGATGTCGACGCCGGTCGCGCAAGTGATGACCCGCAATCCTTTGACGATCGATGCCGATCATCTGGCCGCCGAGGCGGTGCAAGTGATGGAAAAGCGCCGTATCAACGGCTTGCTGGTGCTCGACGCCGGCAAGCTTGCCGGTGCGCTGAACATGCACGATCTGTTGCGGGCCCGGGTCGTCTGAGCCGCCTTTTTCAAAGATTCAAGGGAATTTAAAATGCAGGAAAAAGCACGTGCCGTGCGGCTGATGATTTTTGACGTGGACGGCGTCATGACCGATGGTGGTCTGTATTACAACGATGCGGGTGAAGAAATGAAGGCCTTCAATTCGCTCGACGGTCATGGTCTGCGCATGCTGCAGCAAACCGGAGTGAGGGTCGCGATCATCACCGGCCGGACCTCCCGACTGCTAGAACACCGCGCCAGCAATCTTGGCATCGACTTCGTTTATCAGGGCTCGCACGACAAGCTGGCGACGTTCGGCGAATTGCTCGCAGCCGCCGGTGTCGCCGCCGAGGAGTGCGGCTATATGGGTGATGACGTGATTGATCTGCCGGTGATGCGTCGCGCGGCCTTTGCCGTTGCGGTACCGGATTCGCCCGACATCGTGTTGCAGAATGCGCACTACGTCACCGTTCGCGGCGGTGGTCGTGGCGCGGTGCGCGAAGTGTGCGAGGTGATCATGCAGGCGCAAGGCACTTACGATGGGCTGATCGCCCACTACCTGCGTTGAGATGATGGGCGGACTGTCGACCAAACTTTTGCCGATTGTCTTGCTGGCGACACTGGGGGCGCTGGTGCTGATCCTCAACGAGGTCGCCCGTGTGCCCTCGTTCGAGCAGCCCGAGCGACCGAGTGATCCGGACCTGGTGGCGCATGGCGCGACCGCGTTCCGTTTCGGCCAGGATGGCAAGCTGCTGTCGCGCATTTATGCCGACCGGCTTCGCCATTACCCCAAGGGCGACACCAACTGGCTGGATCAGCCGCGTATCCACTACACCAAGCCCGATTCGGCCGAGCTGACCGTCGTTGGCGCACGCGCACGCACCGAACAAAATGGTACTCTCGTCTGGTTTCCCGATGATGCCAAGCTGACCCGGGCGCCGACTGCGGACAAGCCGCAGCTTGATGTGGTGAGCTCGGATGTATGGGTCAAACCGAACGAACGCTACGTCTGGTCCAAGGCGCCGATGACCGGCACCATGGGCGCATACACCCTGTCCGGTACCGGCTTCAAGGCCGACCTCGACAAGGAAACCCTGGAACTTCTCTCCAAAGTGAGCACCATCTATGTCCCGCCGCCGCCGCGCCGTTGAGTTTGCTGCGCTGACCCTGCTGGCCGCCTCCGCCGTCCAGGCAGAAACTGCCGACCGCGAAAAGCCGATGAATATCGAGGCGGATCACGCCAACTTCGATCAGAAGAACAATATTGGCGTCTATACCGGCAATGTCATCATGGTGCAGGGCACGATGACGCTGAAGGCCGCCAAGGTCACCATGCGTCAGGACGCCGACGGCAACCAGTTCTCGCAAGGCGAAGGCAGTCCGGTCAAGTTCCGGCAGCGCATGGATACCGGCGAATGGATCGATGCCAACTCGCTGCGTTACGACTACGACAGCAAGACCGGCATTCTCAAGCTGATCAACAAGGCCTGGGTGCGCCGCGATACCGGTGACGAAGTGATTGGCGACGTAATCGTCTACGATATGGCCTCGTCGACGTATCAGGCGCAGACCGATGGCAAACCGGGCAGTCGGGTCAATATCACGCTGATCCCGAAGAAAAAGGATGCCAGCGCACCCGCTGGCAAGGCCGCAGCAAAGCCGGCGGCGAAACCTGCCGCCAGCAAGCCCGCCGAGGCGGCGAGCGCGCCAAAAGCGCGCAGCAGCTCCTGGAGCAAGGACGCACAATGAGCGAAGGCAAGGCCGTGCTGAGCGCCGGTGGCTTGATGAAGCGCTATAAAAAGCGCACCGTCGTCAAGGACGTGTCGATCGATGTCGCCGCCGGTGAGGTTGTCGGTCTGCTGGGCCCAAATGGTGCCGGCAAAACGACGAGCTTTTATATGATCGTTGGCCTTGTTGCCAAGGATGGCGGTGAAATCCGCCTGGACGACATCGATATCGGCCATCTGCCGATGCACGAACGTGCCCGCATGGGCGTCGGCTATCTGCCGCAAGAGGCGTCGATTTTCCGCAAGATGACGGTCGAGCAGAACATTCTGGCGGTGCTCGAGCTGCACGTTGCCGACAGGGTCGAACGCGCCCGGCAGCTTGATGCGCTACTCGAAGATCTGCATATCTCGCATCTGCGTGAAAACAATGCCATGAGCCTCTCCGGCGGCGAGCGCCGTCGTGCCGAGATTGCCCGTGCACTGGCGGCGAGCCCGCGCTTCATCCTGCTGGACGAGCCGTTCGCCGGCGTCGACCCGATCGCGGTGATGGACATCCAGCGCATCATTCGCTTCCTCAAGGAACGCGGTATCGGAGTCCTGATTACCGACCACAATGTGCGCGAAACGCTGGGGATCTGCGATCGTGCGTACATCATCTCCGAAGGCTCGGTGATGGCCTCGGGCTTGCCGAGCGAAATCATCGCCGATGAACAGGTACGCAGGGTTTATCTCGGTGAACATTTCCGGATGTAAGGCGGGCGCATGAAGCAATCGCTGCAACTTCGCCTTTCGCAACAGCTCAATCTGACGCCGCAGCTGCAGCAGTCGATCAAGCTGCTGCAGTTGTCGACGCTTGATTTCCAACAGGAGGTCGAGCGCTTCCTGGCCGAAAACCCGCTGCTTGAGCGCGGCGAAGACAATCACGCCTCAAGCGAAGGCGAAGGTAGTGCCGAAGCGCCGACCGAGAACAGCAGCAGCGACGATGCGCCGGCGAGCGAGTCGGCGTTCGACAACGACGACTGGGGCTGGGAAGGCAGTGGCGGCGGCGCGCGTGGCAGCGGTGATGACGACGATGATTTCGACCCCGCCAGCAACATCGCCCGCGAGCTGACCCTGCGCGAGCATCTGCTGGCGCAAGCCGGGCTGCTGCCGATTCCGTTGCGGGATCGCGCCGCGCTGACCTGGTTGATCGACGCGCTCGACGACGACGGCTTTCTGACCCAGCCGCTTGAGGAAATCCTCGCGCTGTTGCCGGCGGAACTTGCCGGCGAGTTCGAGTTCGAATCCGATGACCTTGCGATTGCCCTGGCGCGGCTCAAGCAGCTCGAACCGCTGGGCGTCGGCGCGAAAGATATGGCCGAGTCGCTGGCTTTGCAACTGGCGGTCTTGCCACTCTCTGACGCACGTCAACTTGCGTTGGGGATTGTGCGGGACAGCCTCGATTTGCTCGCGGCACGGGACTACACTAGGTTGAAACGTCGCCTGAAATGCGATGAAACGGAGCTGAAGGCAGCGCAAGCGCTGATCGTCAGCCTGAATCCGCGGCCAGGCGCGCAATGGAGCGACGAATCGTCGCATTATGTTGTCGCTGATGTACTGGTCAGCAAGCTCAAGGGGCAGTGGCGAGTGCGCTTGAACGACGCGGCCAGACCCAAGCTCAGGGTCAATCGGATGTACGCCGATATCCTGCAACGCAGTGATGGCGGTTCGATGGCCCGCGAGTTGCAGGAAGCCAAATGGCTGGTCAAGAGTGTCCAGCAGCGTTTCGACACCATCCTGCGCGTCGGTCAGGCGATCGTTGATAAGCAAAGCGCGTTCTTTGAACATGGTGAAATCGCGATGCGGCCCTTGGTGCTGCGCGATATTGCCTCCGAGCTTGATCTGCACGAATCCACCGTTTCGCGGGTGACCACCCAGAAGTACATGCTCACGCCGCGCGGAATTTTCGAGTACAAGTATTTCTTCGGCAGCCATGTCGAAACCGAAGCCGGCGGGGAAGCTTCCGCTACTGCGATCAAGGCGCAGATTCGCCAGCTGATCCAGCAAGAGGACAAGCAAAAGCCTTTATCGGATAGTGCCATCGCTGATGCGTTGGCGGGGCAAGGGGTCGTGGTTGCGCGACGAACCGTTGCCAAGTACAGGGAGGCGATGCAAATCTCTCCCGTCAATCTGCGCAAATGCCTGTAACGGCGATTTACCTGAAGGAGAAGACCTATGAACCTCAATATCAGCGGCCATCACCTCGAAGTGACTCCGGCGATTCGTGATTACATCACGAGTAAACTCGACCGAATCACACGCCATTTTGACGCGGTGATCGAAGTGGGCGTCGTCCTGTCGGTCGAACGCCTGCAGCAGAAAATTGAGGCAACCGTGCATGTGCCGGGTAAGGCGATCCACGTGGAGGCAATTGACGAAGACATGTATGCCGCGATCGACGCGCTGGCCGACAAGCTTGACCGGCAGGTCGTCAAGCACAAGGAAAAACGGAATGATCACGATGGCGAGAGCATCCGCCGTCAGGTCGTAGCGGAGGAGTAAGTGTCCTTTTCCTGCCAACGGGAACCCGATAAACGGGTTCCCGTTTTTATTTATGCGCCGGCTGACGATACAATGATGCGCTTCGACGTTCCTCCTGCTCATGGATTCTCGCAATGAGCCTGATTTCCAAAATTCTGCCGACGCAAAATGTCTTTCTCGACATGGACGTTGGCAGCAAAAAGCGCGTATTTGAACAAGTCGGCATTCTGTTCGAAAACAGTCACGGCATTGCCCGTAGTGTGATTTTCGATAGCCTGTTCGCGCGTGAAAAGCTCGGCTCGACCGGCCTCGGTCAGGGCGTGGCGATTCCTCACGGCCGGATCAAGGGCCTGAAGGAAGCCACGGGCGCTTTCGTGCGCCTGAAGGAAGCGATTCCCTACGATGCACCCGATGGCAAGCCGGTATCGCTGCTTTTCGTGTTGCTGGTGCCGGCCAACGCTACCGATTTACACCTGCAGATTCTGTCTGAGTTGGCTCAGCTTTTTTCGGACAAATCGGTGCGTGAGCAACTGGCGACGTTCGACGAGCCCGGTCAGGCGTACAAGCTGATTTCCACCTGGGAGCCGTACGCGGGCTTCTGAGATACTGCTCACGATCTTGCTGCGCAGCCCTGATCGGGCTTCGAGTGCTGCTCGAAACCCTCATGTACTTTATACATTCCGGTTTCTGCACTGCGCGTCACCCCGCTGGCGACAGATCGTGAACAGGTTCTAAGCAGCGCCGCTCCCGGGTAAGCTCAAGGGGTGGTGCGTGTTGCCCCGCCCTTGTCTTTGACTTCACAGCCCATGAGCGACCATGCCGCAGATCACGACCAGGCAACTCTTCATTGATAATGCCGAGAAGCTGCGGCTGACCTGGGTTGCCGGCCAGTCCGGCGCCAACAATCTGCTCACGAATGATTCTGCCGAGCAGAAGCCCATTCTGGCGCTGGTTGGCCACCTGAACTTCATTCACCCGAACCGGATTCAGGTGCTCGGCATTGCCGAGACCAAGTACTTTCTCGACCTCTCGCCCGAGGCGCAGCGTGAGTCGGTCGACCTGCTGTTTGCCAGCGAAATGGCGGCAATGATCATTGCCAACGGCCAGCCTGTTCCCGATGCCTTGCGCGAGGGCGCCGAGCGTCATCACGTACCGCTGTTGACCAGTCCTGAACAATCGCCCTATCTGATGGATGTGCTGCGCTACTATCTGGCCAAGGCGCTGGCGGTATCGACCCATCTGCATGGCGTGTTCCTCGATGTACTCGAAGTCGGCGTGCTGCTGACCGGTGAATCGTCGATGGGTAAGAGCGAGCTGGCGCTGGAGTTGATTTCGCGCGGCCACGGTCTCGTTGCCGACGATGTGGTCGAGGTGTATCGCACCAATCCCGAAACGCTCGAAGGCCGCTGCCCGCCGATGTTGCGTGATTTCCTTGAGGTGCGCGGGATCGGCGTGCTGAATATCCGCACCATTTTCGGCGAAACCGCCGTGCGGCCGAAAAAGACGCTGAAGCTCATCATTCATCTGGCCAAGGCCGGCGGAGATACGCTGGCACCGATTGACCGTTTGCAAATGCAGGCGGCGACGCAAGAAATCCTTGGTGTGCCAACGCGTAAACTGGTGATCCCCGTGGCCGCCGGCCGCAACCTGGCGGTATTGGTCGAGGCCGCGGTGCGAAACTACATTCTGCAATTGCGCGGTATTGATTCAACCCGCGAGTTTATCGAACGCCATCAGCGTTTCATGGAAATGGGTGAGTAGCCCGAAGGAGCTTTGCGCATGTCCTGGAGTCGTCAACAGGTAGTGCTGTTGTCCGGCCTGTCCGGCGCCGGCAAGAGTGTTGCGCTCAAGGCCCTGGAGGACCTCGGTTACTTCTGTATCGATAATCTGCCGGCGCCCTTGTTGCCACAAACGGTAGCGATGCTCGACGAGGATGGCTATCCGCGCGTGGCCATCGCCATCGATGCGCGCAGCGCGCACAACCTGGCCAGCTTTCCGCTGCACTACGAGGCTTTGGTGGAGCTTGGGCTGGATGTGCGCCTGATGTATCTGGAATCGAACAACGAAACGCTGGTGAAGCGTTTCTCCGAGACACGTCGCAGTCATCCGCTCGCCAATGGCGAGCTGACGGTGAGCGAATCGATCCAGCTTGAGCGCGAAATGCTGTCCTATTTTGCCGAGCTGGCGCACCGCATCGATACCAGCGGCTTGTCGGCCAACCAGCTACGCGCCTGGGTACGCGAGTTCGTCGCACTCGACCGCAGCAAGCTGACCTTGATCGTGCAGTCGTTCGGCTTCAAGCATGGGCTGCCTCTGGATGCCGATTTCGTGTTTGACGTTCGTTGCCTGCCCAACCCGCATTACGACCCGGTGATGCGGCCGCTGACGGGCAAGGATCAGCCGGTGATCGATTTTCTCGAGCGCCAGCCGCAGGTTGGCCGCTATCTCACGCATGTGCTTGGGTTCCTTGAGCGCTGGTTGCCCGAGTTCGATCGCGATAATCGCAGCTATGTGACCCTTGCGATCGGTTGCACTGGGGGACAACACCGTTCGGTGTATCTGGCTGAACAACTGGGCAAGCATTTCTCCACGCATCGGCAGGTGTTGATACGGCATCGCGAGCAATATCCCTGACTAGCCTGCGTGCGGGGGACTGGCTGACACTGGGAGGCGGCTTGCTGCTGATCATCGCTAGCGCGATCTGGGGTTGGCAGGGCGGCCGCGCCGCGCAGGTGCGGGTATATCAGGGCGGCAAACTGTTCGCTCAGGTTGATCTGGCCGCGACGCGCACGCTGGTCGTGCCGGGGCCGCTGGGCGATACGGTCATTGAGATCGCGGCCGGCAAGGCGCGCATCGCGGCCGATCCAAGCCCGCGACAATACTGCGTGCGTGAAGGCTGGCTGACGCAAGCCGGCGAGGCGGCCATCTGTTTGCCGAACCGCACCAGTGTCGAGCTGGTCGGCAATGGGGGGAGGGGATTTGACAGCCTCAGTTACTGAGCTTGTGCCTGACGCCGACGATGTCCGCGTTGCCCGGCTGGCGGCGGCGGCGATTGCGCTGGCGGTGATCGAAGCAGGGATTCCGTCGCCGATTCCCGGCATCAAGCCCGGGCTGGCCAATATCGTCACCTTGTATGCGCTGATGCGCTACGGCTGGGGCATCGCCGCGTGGGTGGCGATGCTGCGTATTTTCGGCGGCGCGATCCTGCTCGGTGGATTCCTGTCGCCGGGTTTCGTGCTCAGTCTGGCTGGCGGCGTGCTCAGCCTGCTGGTGCTGGCACCGGCGCAATACCTGCCCAAGCGCTGGTTCGGCGTGGTGACATTGTCGCTGCTGGCTGCGTTTTCCCATATTGCCGGCCAGTTGATCGTCGCACGACTCTGGCTGATCCCGCACGACGGCTTGAAACATCTGGTGCCCTTGTTCGCCGCCGCGGCCTGGGGCTTTGGTCTTGCCAACGGCCTGATCGCCGCAAAATTGCTTGAGGACACACCGCAAACATGAAAACCATTACGCTCGCTTTTACCGGTGCCTCCGGCCTGCCCTACGGTTTGCGCACGCTTGAGTGTCTGCTTGCCGCCGGTTGTACCGTGCATGTGCTGTACACCCAGGCGGCACAGATTGTCGCCAAGCAGGAACTGGGGCTGACTTGGCCGAGCCGCGCCGAGGCCTTGGCCGAGCAGTTTCGCGCCCAGTATGGCGTCGGTGAGGACAGGCTCAAGGTCTGGGGGCAGCAGGAGTGGTTTGCGCCGATGGCATCGGGCTCCAATCCGGGCGACGGTATGGTCGTCGTGCCGTGCACCATGGGCGCGCTGGCGGCGATCGCCGGCGGCGCCAGCGACAACCTGCTCGAACGCGCTGCCGACGTAATGATCAAGGAGCGCAAGACGCTGGTGATCGTGCCGCGCGAGGCGCCGTTCTCGGTGATTCACCTCGAGAACATGCTGCGCCTCGCCAAGCTGGGTGTGGTGATCCTGCCGCCAAATCCGGGTTTCTATCACCACCCGCAAAGCATCCAGGATCTGGTCGATTTCGTTGTCGCGCGCATCCTCGACCAGCTGGGCGTGCCGCATCAGCTGATGACGCGCTGGGGCGACTGAGCCACTGACAAAACCCTGCTGGCGGCGTTGTGCTCACTTGCCGTACTTTCGTACTGTCTGCGTTTCGGACCCTAAAGGGCCCCTTGCCAGCACCGCTACGCTGGGTTTTATCAGTGGCTCACCTATCGCAGTAGCGAAGCCCGACTCTTCTTCAGGTAGAGCCAGACCAGCAGCGCTGCGGCGCACACCAGCGCCAGCACCAGTGCCTGCCAGTAACCGGCGGCGCCGCGACCGGCGAAGCCTCCCCAACCGAATGCCAGTACGTAGCCGAGTGGAATGCCGACCAGCCAGAAGGCGGTCAGGTGGATCAGCATCGGTTGGCGCGTCACCTTGTAACCACGCAGAATGCCGGCCGCGACCACCTGGGTGGCATCGGCGAACTGGAAGGCGCCAGCGTAGAGCAAGAGCACCCCGGCCAGCGTCAGTACCGCCGCATCGTTGGTGTACCAGCTGGCGATATGGTGGCGACCAAGGATAATCATCAAGGCCAGTGCGCTGGCGATGATCAGGCCGAGCACCAGACCGGTATTGCCGATTTCTCGCGCCCGGTGCGTGTCGCCGGCACCGAGTGCATGGCCGACCCGTACGGTCAGCGCCGTTCCGAGCGCCGATGGAATCATAAAGGTGAGCGAGGCGACGTTAAGCGCGATCTGGTGCGCGGCAACCGAGGTGGTGCCAAGCCGTGCCATCAAGAGCGCGATGCCGCCGAAGGCGCTGACTTCGACGAAGAACATCACCCCCATCGGCGCACCCAGTCTGAACAGCTCGCGCTGCCGCACCCAGTCGATCCGCCGCCAGTGTCGCAGCGGATAGGTGGCGCGATAGCTCGACGAGAAGCGTATCCAGCCGATCATCAGCAACAGCGTGACCCACATGCAGAAAGCCGTGGCCCAGCCGCAGCCGACGCCGCCCAGCGCCGGGAAGCCGAAATGACCGTAGATCAGCATCCAGTTGGCCGGTACGTTCAGCGACAGGCCGATTAGCGAAATCACCATCATCGGCTTGGTCTGGCCGAGGCTGGCGCTGTAGCCGTAGAGCACGCGGAACAGCGAGAAGGGCACCAGCCCCCAGCTCACGGCAGTCAGGAAGCCGTGTGCCTTGGCGGCGACGTCGGGCGGCAGGCCCAGGTGCGGGAAAATGGGCGCGGCCAGCAGCGCAATCAGCCAGGCGACCAAGGCCCAGAAAAAGCCTTGATACAGTGCCTGCTGTACCAGCGCGGGGACTTCGGCTTCGCGGCGTGCGCCGACCGCGTGGGCAATCAGCGGGCTGGCGGCGAGGTTGAGGCCGATCAGCGTGACGATCAGCATGACCCAGATCGACGCGCCGACCGACACCGCGGCAAGGTCGCCGGCGGAAACGTGGCCGGCCATGACCGCGTCGACGAAGGACGTGCCGGTCGAAGCGAGCTGGCCAATCATGATCGGCCAGGCCAGCATCCAGGTTTCTCGGGCCTCTTGGCGCAACTGCAACATAAAACATCCTTTCTTGCGCCGCGCCGGCCCTTGATAGGGGCTGGCGGCTAGCGGCGGTGACAGCGGTACCGGGTCGGTACCTCGTAGCACGCGATCAGCGTGGGAAACAGCGCCTGCAATCGTAACGCCAGATGAACATCAATCGCCCTGATCCACAGCTCGGCCCCCTGTCGTCGCGTCGGATAGCCCAGGTCGCTGGCGATGACCTCGGCGCGGCACAGTGCCACGACCGCATCGGGACAGGGGGCCTTGAGTCGCAGGCTGGTTTCACCGATGGTGCGTGGTGGGGATGTGCGGGCGGTGTTCACGGGCAAAGTATCGAGACAATCGTACATGGCGGCCTCCTGTTGGATGAGAACGGACGGCCGCCGGTGCGGCCGACGCTTTAGCAGCATTTGGTACGCGCCCCGCAAGTTGTCGCTTAAATTGGCGCGGTGGATGAGACGGCATCCACGACCGGAAAACAAAAAACCCGCGTGCAAGACGCGGGTTCGCTCGCACGCTTTAGCCGGATTTGTTGGCAGCGCCCGCAAGCTGATGGGTCAAATCGGCGCTGTAATGCAGAGGCCATTCTGGCGATTGGAGCGATGCGTAGTCAAGTGCTGCGCTGCAGATGCCGGCTTATTCCGTCTGTTTTGAGTCGAGTTGCAGCGTGACCGGGCCATCATTGACCAGCGACACCAGCATCTCGGCGCCGAAGATGCCGGTCGGCACCGGTTTGCCGAGCGTCGTCGACAACTGCGTGACAAAGGCGTCGAACATCGGCTGTGATACCTCGCCCTTGGCGGCGCGGCCCCAGGACGGGCGGTTGCCCTTGCGGTAGCTGCCGAACAGGGTGAACTGCGACACCGCGAGCGCAGCGCCGCCGGTCTCGCGCAGCGAGAGATTCATCACGCCGGCCTCGTCTTCAAAAATCCGCAGATTGGCCACCTTGCTGGCCATCCAGGCCAGATCGGTATCGGTGTCGGCATCTTCGATCCCGACCAGTAACAGCACGCCGGCGCCGATCTGACCGCAAATCGCATCATCGACCGAAACATGCGCCTGCCGGACGCGCTGCAACAAAACCCGCATGGCGATTTCCTGTTGAACGATTGAAAGTCGAGCCGGAAATGGTAGCGCTACGAGAACGAGGTGTCAGTAAAACTAGTTGCGAGAGTGGATGCGTACCGGGGCTTTTTGCGCCGCGCTGACAAAGCGCGCCCGGGCGCTGGCTGCGTGCACGTCGTGGCAACCATAGAGCCGCAGCCGCAGCGCTTTGGCCTGATCGGGGTGATGCACGGCGAGTTTGTCGATATCGATGATGATGGAGCGCAGCAGCGGTGGCTGCGCATCGGCCGGTGCGCGGATCGACAAAGCCTGACCGCTGAGCTGCGCCATTTCAATCCGGAAAAGCAGGTCGTGATAGGCCGCACGGCTGATCTTGTGGGCAACGATCTGCGGGATCGTCGTCGCCATCGCCATAGAGGTGCGGCGGCTGCGCGATGCGAGTCCGGAGAGCTGGGTGCTGAGCAGGGTTTTCAGGCGACTGAGCAAAATAGGCTCGGCGATTACTTAATTGAGCGCACTGTAATAATTTCTATAAAAGTAAGCAAGTGTGCGCGACTACGAAACCGACCCCCGGTCGGTGCTGGCAATCAATCCGGTTTTTCACTAAGATCGGAAGCTTGCTTTATCTCACTGTTTTCCTAAGGATTTGATGATGAAACGCGTAGGCCTCGTCGGTTGGCGCGGCATGGTGGGCTCGGTCCTCATGCAGCGTATGCAGGAAGAAAAAGATTTCGACCTGATCGAACCGGTGTTCTTCACCACCTCGCAGGCTGGCAGCGCTGCACCGAATTTCGGTCGCGACGCCGGCACGTTGAAGGATGCGAAGAACATCGCCGAACTGAAGGCGATGGATGTCATCATTTCCTGCCAGGGTGGCGACTACACCACCGAAGTCTTCCCGCAGCTGCGCGCAGCCGGCTGGGATGGCTACTGGATCGATGCGGCCAGCACGCTGCGCATGGAAGACGATGCGGTCATCGTGCTCGACCCGGTCAACCGTGGCGTGATCGATGCGGCGCTGGCGCGTGGCGTGAAGAACTACATCGGCGGCAACTGTACCAACTCGATCCTCTTGATGGGTGTCGGCGGCCTGTTCCGCGAAGGGTTGGTCGACTGGGTCAGCTCGATGACCTATCAGGCGGCGTCGGGCGGTGGCGCCAATCACATGCGCGAACTGCTCAAGGGCATGGGCGTGGTGTACGGCACCGTCGCCGACGAGCTGGCGACGCCGGCTTCGGCCATCCTTGATATCGACCGCAAGGTCGCCCAGGCGATCCGCTCCGATGTGCCGAGCGAATACTTCGGCGCGCCGCTGGCCGGCGGGCTGATTCCGTGGATCGACAAGCAGCTCGACAACGGCCAATCCAAGGAAGAATGGAAGGGCCAGGCCGAGGTCAACAAGATTCTCGGCATCGAAGCCACCGTGCCGGTCGACGGCCTGTGCGTGCGCATTGGCGCGATGCGTTGCCACAGCCTGGCACTGACGATCAAGCTCAACAAGGATCTGCCGCTTGCCGAGATCGAAGCCATCATCAAGTCGGGCAACGACTGGGTGAAGTGGGTGCCGAACGACCGCGAGGTCACCGTCAAGGAACTGACCCCGGCGGCGATTACCGGCGGGCTGGAAATTGGCGTTGGCCGTGTTCGCAAGCTGAACATGGGCCCGGAATACGTATCGGCTTTCGTGATCGGCGACCAGCTGCTGTGGGGTGCGGCCGAACCGCTGCGCCGGATGCTGCGGATTTTGCTCGGCGAATAAGCCGTCAGACCGGCAGACAACGGGACGCGCTGCGTCCCGTTTTTTATGGTGAATTTCTTCCGCCCGGGGGCGACGCATGTGGCAATGGTTGACGAAAATGATCAGGCGCGAGTTCGTGACGAACTCCGCGACGAATTCGCATTTCCCGCCGACCGAGCTGATGCCGTCGCAACGCCGCGCGAGCGAGGCCGGTAGTCATCCGCTGCGCCACTCGCTGACGTACCGGATCAAGCGTGATGCCTTGATGATCGTTGCCGAGATGAATCGTGGTACGACAATGGAAAACTGCGAGCTGCTGGCCCGGCAGCTGGCGTTTATCCAGAAGGAACTGATTCAGGCCGCCTATCACGACGAGACGCTGCCGAAGGAGCAGCGCGTGGCGTTGGCCAAATATCACGCGCTGAACATTCGCCAGGGCCTGGGGGAGCGTCGCACCCAGCCGCTGCGCGGTATCAAGGTGCCAACGGAGCGCCGGGCGTAAGCCGTTGCGCCGCGGCTAGCCGGTGATTGCCGCCGTATCGACGACGTGGCCGAGACGCGGAAAGATGTACTTCACCGTCGCATCGTGTGCTTCCGGGCTGGCGGTTTTCATCGCATCGACGACGAAATACTGGGTGTAGCCGAGTTCGTACGCTTGCCTGGCGGTCGATTCGACGCCGATATTGGTGGCGATGCCGGCCAGCACGATGGTGTCGATGCCGCGGCGGCGCAGCTGCAGGTCAAGATCGGTGCCGAAAAACGCGCCCCATTGCCGCTTGGTCACGGTGTAGTCGTGATCGCCGACCTCGAGCGCTTCGACGAAGCGGCCCCAGTCCGGCGGGCGCAGGCCCGGCGCGGTCGGTGCGTCGCATGACGGCGCGAGCGCATCGCGGCCGTCGTGGAAGTCGACGTTGACGAAGGCGATGAAACCGTTGTGAGCACGGAAGTGCTGCAGCAGCTGCGTCGCGTGATCGACCACGGCATTGCCGTCAAAGGCACGAACGATGCCGCACTGCAGATCGATCAGCACCAGTGCGGTGCGCTTGAAGTCGAGCGCTAGCATCGGGGTTACTCCTGCAGGTGGCGCCGGAACACCCAGCGCTGTGCATCGCTGGCGTCGGCGGCGAAGGCATAGCCGTCGAGGTCGAAGCCTTGCAGCGCTTCGGCTTTGATCACATGGTTCAGCGCGGCGTAGCGCACCATCAGGCCGCGGGCACGCTTGGCGTAGAAGCTGATGATCTTGTAGCGGTCGTTCTTGAAGTCTTCGAATACCGGTGTGATCAGCCTTGCCTGCAGTTTCTTCGGCTTCACCGATTTGAAGTACTCGTCGCTGGCGAGGTTGACGATGGTTCTGGCATCCAGCGCGTTGACGGCGTCGGTGATGGTGTCGCCCCAGTGCGCGTACAGGTTGGTGCCGGCAGGGTTGGCGAGGCGGGTGCCCATTTCCAGCCGGTAAGGCTGGATCAGGTCGTACGGCTTCAGCAGCCCGTACAGCCCGGAGAGGATGCGCAAATGCCGGCCGACATAATCGAGCCCGGCGTGATCCAGTGCGTAGGCATCCAGCCCCTCGTACACATCGCCCTTGAAGGCGAATACCGCCGGTCGGGCGTTGTGGGGGGTGAACGGCCGCTGCCAGCTTTGGTAACGGCCGGCATTGAGCACCGCGAGTTCGTCCGAGATCGCCATTAGCGCCGACAGCTCGGACGGCGCTTTCTGTTTGAGGATATCGATCAGCGGCGCACTGCGGTCGAGGAAGTCGGGTTCGGAGTGGCGCCGCGTGGGCAGCGCCGTGGTGTAGTCCAGCGTCTTGGCCGGGGAAATCAGCATCAACAAACGCGGGCCCTCAGCTACCGATCTTGGCGTCGCGCAGCAGGGCGGCGAGCTCCATGGCGGTTTTGACGCGCATTTTTTCGAGGATGCGCGCGCGGTGCACTTCGACCGTTTTCATCGAAATCGACAGATCGTCGGCGATCTGCTTGTTGAGCCGGCCGGTGAGGATCAGCTTCATTACTTCGCGTTCGCGTGGCGTCAGCGATTCCAGCCGGGCTTCGACCGCATTCTTGGCCTGCCACTGGGTGCGGCTGAGCGCGTCGGCGGCGATCAAACGCTCGACCAGATCGACGATGTCGTTGTCGTTGAACGGCTTTTCGATGAAGTCGGTGGCGCCATCCTTGAGCGCGCCGACGGCCATCGGCACGTCACCGTGGCCGGTCAGGAACACCACCGGCGGCAGGTAGGGGAAATCCTTGAGTTTCTGGAACAGCTCCAGTCCGCTCATGCCGGGCATGCGCACATCGAGCAGCAGGCAGCTGAAACGGTCAGGTGTGTAGTCGGCCAGTAGCGATTCGGCGTTCGGGAAGGGCTGAACGTCGTGGTTACGGGTCGAGAACAGCCAGGCGAGCGCATCGCGCAGGGCGTCGTCGTCGTCGACGATGGCGATGCGGCGGTTAGGGTTCGATGGCATTGGGTTCCTCGCTGAACGGTACGGTAAAGATGAAGCGGCTGCCGCCGCCAGGATTGGCTTCGACCCACATCCGGCCTTGATGGTGCTCGATGATCGAACGGCAAATATTCAGCCCCATCCCCATGCCGGTGTCCTTGGTCGTATAAAACGGTTTGAAAAGCTGTTCGAGCTGCTCGGGACTCAGGCCCGGGCCGCGATCGGCGATGGTCACGCGCAGATAATCGCCATCGCGCGTCAGCGAGATCGCCAGCGCACGTCGCACCGGTGCGGTTACATCCATCGCTTCGAGCGCGTTCTTGATCAAATTAAAGATCACCTGTTCGAGCATCACCGGGTCGGCGTACAGCGAGGGCAGATCGGGGGATTGCTGCAGCGAGATATCGGCCTCGCGGCGAACGATTTCATGCCCCAGCAGGCCGAGCACGGTGTCGAGCAGGGTGCCGATTTCGCAGCGTTTTCGCGACGGCGCACGGCGCTGCACGAACTCGCGGATGCCGCGGATGATCTGCCCGGCGCGCTTGGCCTGCTCGGCCATCTTGTCGAGCGCTTGCGCCAATTGCTTCAAGTTCGGATCGGGGCTGCCGAGAATGTTGCGGCAGCCCGAGGCATAACTGGCGATGGCGCCGAGCGGCTGATTGAGCTCATGGGCGAGGCTGGAGGCCATTTCGCCCATGCTGATCAGCCTGGCCGTTTGTTGCAGGGTCTCGTTCTGGCGTCGCTCGCGTTCGGCGGCGGTTTTCAGCGCGGTGATGTCGGTGGCGATTTCCAGCCACACTGCCGAGCCGTCGACCCAGACGCTCTGGCGGCTCTTGATCTGGTACCAGCGTTTGCTGAACGGGTCGTACCACTCGGTATCGACCGGTGGCTCGGTACGGCGTTTGACGAAGGGCACGATACAGCAGCGGCCGCGCCAGTCCGGCAGGCCGAAGGCGCGATCGAACTGCAGATTCGACATCAGCAATTCGCCGCTTTCGCTATCCGAGACGGCGACCGCGGCGTCCAGGCCATTGAGCACGGTGACGAAACGTTCGTGCGAGGCCTGCAGCGCCTTGCGTTCGCGCCGCAGCTCGGTGATGTCGTACATCGCGTTCATCCAGCCGATGTGCCGGCCTTCGCCGTCGATCAGCTTGGATGCGTACAGGCGAACATCGAAACGCTCGCCGCTTTTTTTCATGAAGCGCACCGAGAAGCCGTTCGGATCGAGCTGGCCGGCGATGATGGCATCGCTTGCGGCCATGCAGCGCTCGATCTCTTCGGGGGGCCAGTACGGGAAGGGCGGGGTCAGGCCAACCAGTTCGTCGGCGCTGTAGCCGGTCATCTCGCAATAGGCGCGATTGACGTGAAGAATGTTGCCTTTCAGGTCGGTGGCCCTGAGGCCGGTGACCAACGAGTTTTCCATCGCCAGCCGCAAGGCCGTTTCGCTGCGCAGTTGCGCCTCGGCGATTTCGCGCTTGCGGATATGCCGCCGCAGCGCCCAGGTCGAAGCCAGCATCGCGCCGGCCAGAATGAACAGCAGCCATGGCAACAGATCGGCCAGCAGCGCCCGCGGCGTATGGTAAGTGCGTGCCGCCAGCGTCAGTCCGAGCGGCGGCTTGTCGAGGTGGATCGTGTGTGCGGCGCCGTTCGGATCGAACTGGCGCTGGTATTTGGATGCGATGGTTTTGCCGTCGGGGCCGAGCAGCGAGATCTGGTAGCGCTGCCCCAGCCACCATGGCACCTGGTGTTGCAGCAATACATCGAGCGCGATGGTGGCGACAATGTAGTTGCTGTGGTCGGGCGTGACCGTGGTGTAGGTCACCAGTGGTTGTTGATCGATGATCTGCAATTCGCCCCAACCGGCATTGCCCTTGAAGGGCTGGGTATGGCGCGCCTGCGGGGCGGTCCAGCGGGCGCGGCTACCGCCGTCGTGGATGGCCAGTCCGACGATTTCCGGGTTGGTCTGGATCAGCGTCAGCACGCGCGCCTGGAACGCCGGTGCGGTGTAATCATGCCCCGGCAGCGTGGCCGCCAGCGTGAGCAAGGCGTCGCGGTCCGCTTCTGCCTGCTGCTCGATCGCCTGCTTCTGCCACAGCATGTCCTGCTCAAGTTGCGCGGTGCGCATGTTCTCGGTCTCGCCGCGTGTCACCAGCAGATAGCTGGCGAACAGCAGCGCGAACAGCGCGGCAATCAGCCCGGGCAGCGGCTGCAGCCAGCGGGCCGGGGCACTTGGCAGGCGCACCTCAGGCGTGAACCGCGTTGACGAGCGGCAGGCCCTTGGCGAAGGCGTCGATGTTCTCGAACACGGTATCGGCGATATTGCGGAGCGCTTCGCGGGTCAGATAACCCTGATGCGAGGTGATGACCACGTTGGGGAAGGTCATCAGCCGTGCCAGCACGTCGTCCTGCAGCGCGGTGCCGGACAGATCCTCGAAGAACACGCCTTCTTCATACTCGTACACATCAAGGCCGACACCGCCAAGCTGGCCGCTCTTGAGCGCTTCAACCAGCGCCGCCGAGTCGATCAGCCCGCCGCGGCTGGTGTTGACAATGACCGCGCCGGGTTTCATCGTCGCCAGCGATTGCGCATTGATCAGGTGGCGTGTTTCCGGGAACAGCGGCACATGCAGCGAGATCACATCCGACTCGCGCAGCAACTCATCCAGCGGCACGAAGGTGCAGCCGAGTTCGCCGGCGTGCTTGGTATCGGGCGAGCGGTCGAACGCCAGCACGCGCATGCCGAAACCGTTGGCGATCTTCATCGCCGCCTGGCCGATCTTGCCGGCGCCGATCACGCCGAAGGTACGACCATGCAGATTGAAACCCTCCAGTCCTTCGAGCGAGAAGTTGCCGTCGCGTACCCGGATATAGGCACGGTGGGTCTTGCGCACCAGCGTCAGCAGCAGCGCAAACAGGTGTTCGGCGACGGCTTCGGGCGAGTACGCCGGCACGCGGGTGATGGCGATGCCGAGCTGTTGCGCTGCGGCGAGATCGACGCCGTTGAAGCCGGCGCAGCGCAGCGCAACGTGTTTGATACCGAGCATGGCCAGCGAATTGAGCGTCGAGGCGTCGAGCGTGTCGTTGACGAAGGGGCACACGGCGTCAAAGCCCGCCGCCAACGGCACGGTATTGCGATTGAGCCGGTCGCCGAAGTACACCAGTTCATGGCCATGCTTGGCGTTGGCTGCGTTCAGCGAGGCTTCGTCGTAACGTTTGCTGTCAAATACCGCGATCCGCATGCTCTTGATCCGTTGTTGGCGCCGGTGTGCCGGCCGATGAGGGCTTTACTGGCCGAATGGGTTGTAGCTGGCCGTCAGTTCGCGGCTGTTCCAGAAGTGGCCGTTCAGGCGCTGTACCAGCGCTTCGGCAGCGGCCGAGCTGCAGTCGATCGAGACCGATGCGGCCAGACGCTCGCCGAGACCTTCGGCGATGGTTACATCGCCGACATCGGCGCTCATGCCCAGCTCGGAAAGCAGCGTGCGCACGTCGTCGGTATTGGTTTCCGGAGGCAGGTTGCCGATCAGGATGGCAGTCATTACATCACTCCTACAATCAGGGATATTACTGGGAAGGGGGAAATTTCCACGTCCGGCTCGACACCGTCCGCCGATATCGGGCTGCCGGGTTATCCGGCGCCAGGCATTGCGGCATCACGGCTTCAAGCGCGGTGGGCGTCCAGCCTAGCACGGCCGCAAATCCGGCAGGCGCGACGTTATCAATTTTCATCGAATCAAGATTATCGCTGCTTAGCGGCGGATTGGGCAGCAGCGCCATCATGCAGGCTTGTACGCGGGCAATCGCGTCGGGCAGGGGCAGAATCGGCCGCGGGTGGCCCGACCACTGGCCGGCGAGGCGAACCAGCTGCGCCAGGGTGTAAACCGTGGGGCCGACCAGATCCAGCTTCTGCTGCACCAGCGCGTCGCGCTCAAGCGCCGCCGCGAAGGCGCGGCTGACATCCTCGACCCAGACCGGCTGAAAACGCGCACTGGCACAGGCTAGCGGCACCAGCGGAACGTGTCGCTGCAGCCTGGCGAACAGGTTGATGAAGCGATCGTCGCGGCCGAAAACGACCGAGGGCCGGAAGATCGTCCACGCCAGCGCGCTGGCGACGACGCGCGCTTCGGCGAGCCCCTTGCTGCGCTGATACATCGATGGCGCATCAATACCGGCGCCGAGCGCGCTCATGTGCAGATAGCGCGGCACGCCGGCGACCTCACAGGCGGCAATGATG
This sequence comes from Jeongeupia sp. HS-3, assembly GCF_015140455.1. Lineage (NCBI taxonomy): Bacteria > Pseudomonadati > Pseudomonadota > Betaproteobacteria > Neisseriales > Chitinibacteraceae > Jeongeupia > Jeongeupia sacculi. The sequence goes on from NZ_AP024094.1 coordinate 3,157,844, forward strand.
CGCTCGGTCAGCGCAACATGAACCTGCGCGAAGCGCTCGGCGCTGCCTTGGAGGATGCCGACGAGGTTGATGACCGCGTCCTTGCCGTGCACCAGTTCGGCCAGCGTGGCCGGATCGTGCACATTGGCCTCGACCAGATCGAGATTGGGAAGTACCAGCAGCCGGGCCGCATGCTCGCGGTGCCGCGTGGGCAGCGTGAGTGTGTGGTCGGCTGCGACGAGCCGTGCGGCAAGGCTGCTGCCGATAAAACCGGTACCACCAATGATCAGGATCTGCATGCTGGACCTCAGTTGCTGTCGCCTCCGTCGGCGCCGCCGAGGGTGTTGTCCTGTGGCGGGGTGACGAGCTTGCCCGGGATGGCGGCGAGGCGCTGGTGCAATGTGGTGCTGGAACCAAAGCTTGCGCCGTAGTGCTGGGCGTTGGCGAGCACCTTCTTCACGTAATTGCGTGTTTCGTCGAAGGGAATCGTTTCAATATAGATGGCGGCATCGAGCGCGCCGTCGTTCTGCCAGTTGCGCGCCCGGCCGGGGCCGGCGTTGTAGCCGGCGGTGACCAGCACCGGGTGTTCATCGAGGCGGTCGAGCAGGTAGCGCAGATAGAAAGTGCCCATGCTGACATTGGTCGGAATGTCGGTGACTTCGCTCGGATCAAAGCCCTTGCGACCCATCTTGCCCGCGACCCATTTGGCGGTAGCCGGCATCAGTTGCATCAGCCCGGCGGCGCCGGCGCTGGAGCGGATGTCGGGTACGAAGCGGCTTTCCTGGCGGATCAGTCCGTACACCCAGGCTGGATCCAGCCCCTGCTCCTGCGCGGCCTGGGTGACGACCTTGCGCCACGGATAGGGGTAGCGCAGGGTCGGGTCGGACAACTGCTTGATGCGTTCGGCGGTATCGATCGAACGGTCGTACAGTCCGCTTGCGTCGGCCAGCGTCGAGGCGGCGAGCATCTGGTTGTCGTCCATGCCCTTGAGCGCCCACGACCACTCGCGTGCGCCTTCGACCCGCCAGTTTTGCGCATACAGCGCCAGTGCGCGACGGATGCCGGGAACGCGTTCGATGGCGCGCAGTTCGGTCGCGTCGGCGCGGCGGTGCTGTGGCGGATCGCTGGCGATCGGGCCGAGCTCTTCGCGCGCCAGCAGGCTATAGAAGTCATCCCCGCCGACCAGGCCCAGCAGCAGCGGCTGGGCTTCGGCCGGCCGGCCCAGGGCCTTGAGCGCCTCGGCTTTCCAGTAGCGCCAGACCGACAGTTGCAGATCCTCGGCCGGCATTGCATCGATGCGGGCCAGCACGCTTTTGAAGTCACGCACGCGCAGTGCCGCGCGCACCGACCAGAAGCGGCCGGCTTCTTCAAGCCCGGCGCTGCCGCCGCGTTCGAAGAAACCGTTGGCGTTGTCGTTGTGCGATTTCGCCGCGATGATGCCGAGCTGTTGCCAGCCATAACGTTTGTCGGCGAGCGGCCAGTTGATCGACGCCGACTGGAACAGTTGCGCGGCGCGATCGGCGTCCTTGCGCGCCAGTCTTTGCGCGGCATAGAGCTGCATTTCGCGCGCGGCGCGGCTGTCGGCGCTGGCGTCGAACACCTTGTCCGGCGTATTGGCGGCGCGGCCGAGCGCCTTGGCGCTCAGCTCGGACGGGAAGCCGACGCGGGCGGCGAGCTGGCGGGCGAGATCGCTGCGGTTGGCGGTCAGCGTCATGCGGATGCGCGTCCAGGCATCTTCCGAAGTCAGGACGTTGCGGGTGAACAGCGTGTCGAAGACCGGGTTGCAGGCGTCGGGCAGTGGCTTGGCGCTGAACCATAACGGTTTGGCCTGGGCCAAGGCGGCGGCATCGTTGCGTGCGATGGCCGCTTGCGCCGCCAGGCATTTAAGTTCGGCGCTTGGGCTCTCAAGCTTGGGGTATTCGAGATCGTAGGACACCCAGTCCTGGCGTTTTCCCAGTTCCTTGAGCCAGTCGGCCCGCAGGCGCTCGGCGATCGGCGAGCCTTCATGGCGGCTCAGGAAGGGCGCGACGTCGGCTTCGGTCAGCGTGTTTATCTGTGCCGACAGCAGGTAATAGCGCGGGTACATCTCGAGTACGTCGCCATTGGCGCTTTGCGCCAGTTGCTGCAAGGTGGCGAGGTCGCGCGAGCGGGCTGCATCGCGCAGTTGGGTCAGATCCAGACCCGCGGATGCGACGCCAGAGCACGTGATAAGAGCGGCAAGGATCAGTCGTTTCATGCGTGGCCCGGAAGTAGGATGGTTTAGAGATGGACGAGGAATACATGTAGATAGTTTCATGTCCCTGTCCTTATTCTAAATCACCCAGCCCCGAGCCGTGATCAAGCGTGCTGCAAGACAGCCATGCCGTGGCATGGTGGATTGCCGTCAGCCAGGCAGTAGATGCGCGTCGGAATTGATCGCCGCGTCACCGATAATCAGGACGGCAAACAGCGGCGGTATCGGCGCTGGTTTCCGGGGCTTGGCGCGTCGCTGCGACGAGCTGTGCGTGGCAGCAAGGCTCCCGCAGCGCTTGTATTCACTCAGAGCTGCCCCATCAGGTGTTGCACCATCAGGCTGCTGGTCGCGACGCAGATCCACACGCCCAGACCGAGCAGGACGGGGCGAAAGCCGGTGCCGCGCATTTGCCTGAGGTTGGACGACAGGCCGATTGCGGTCAGTGCCACGACAATCAGGAACTGGGCGATCTGGCTGGCGTAGGGCACCACGGCGGCGGGGATGAACCCCAGCGTGCTGAGCACCGAGGCGACGACAAACCAGAGGATGAACCACGGAAAGATGCGCTTGAGGCTGAAGTTTTCGGCGCCGGCCTTGCGATGCTGGTGCGCCATGTACAGCGCCAGGCACAGGCAGACCGGAATGATCAGCGTGGCGCGGGTCAGCTTGACGATGGTCGCGTACTGGCCGGCGATCTGGCTATAGCTGTAACCGGCGGCAACAACCGACGAGGTGTCGTTGATCGCGGTGCCGGCCCACAGGCCGAAGCCCTTGTCGCTCATGCCGAACAGATGGCCGAGGAAGGGAAACAGCAGCACGGCGACGATATTGAACAGGAAGATCGTCGAAATCGAGAACGCGGTTTCGTGGTCGTCCGGCTTGATGATCGGTGTCACCGCGGCGATGGCCGAGCCACCGCAGATCGCGGTGCCGACGCCGATCAGCACCTTCAGCTTGTCGGGCACGCCCAAGAGCTTGCCGAGCACGATCGCCGACAGAAAAGCCGAGCTGATGGTCACCAGCGTTACTGTCAGCGACTGCATCCCCGTTTGCGCAACCTTGGTAAAGCTCAGGCCGACGCCAAGCGCGACAATCGACCACTGCAAGATCTGCTTCGAGGCAAACGTAATCCCCGGACGGAAGCGCTCGCCCGGTGATCGCAGGTTATTGAGCAAGAGACCAAGCAGGATGCCGAAGACCGGGCCGCCGATCAGCGGGAAGGCGTGGCCGAGCAGTGCGGCGATCGTGGCGAGACCGAGTGCCAGCAGCAGGCCTTGATAGTGGGTTTGAACGAAGCGCATGGTGATCATCCTTGTTGCCAATACTGACGAGCTTTCGTTTGTTAGCTCCAATGGAAATAAATATATTTATTCTGGTTATATGTGTAAAAGTGGTTATTCAGCGCTTTAGAACCTGAAAAACCGATTTAGGCTGGGCTTGCCAAGCCCTGGCTCGCCGCGAACCTATCGCTGCTGCGGGTTTGCGGCCGGTGGTGCTTGCGAGGCAATCGGGGTCCCGCCGGGATGGCGGTGGCATGGACGGTGTTATTACCGGCCGGCGCGGCCGGTGGAAGGAGAAGAACCATGATTCGCCTGACCTTGCGCGAGCTCGAAGTGTTCGTCACCACGGCGCGGATCGGCGGCATTACCGCCGCCGGCGAAACGCTGGGACTGTCGCAATCGGCGGCGAGCGGCGCGCTGGCCGAACTGGAGCGCCGGCTCGGGGTGACGCTGTTCGATCGCATCGGCCGGCGGATCCAGATCAACGAGCATGGCCGCTGGTTGTTGCCGCAGGCCGAAACGCTGCTGGCGCAGGCGCGCGACATCGAAGCGCGGTTTCGCGGCAATGCGCCGGCACGCCTGCGGCTGGCTGCGAGCTCGACCATCGGCAACCGGGTGCTGCCCGACTTGCTGGGGGCGCTGTTGGCGCAAGAGCCCGAGAGTCGCGCCGAAATCTCGATCGGCAACACGCACGATGCGATTGCCGCTGTCGCCGATTACCGTGCCGATTTCGGCCTGATCGAAGGCATTTGCCACGATGCCCGTGTGCTGGCCGAGCCGTGGCTGGCCGACGAACTGGTCATCGTCGCGCGCCCCGATCATGACTGGGCCGGCCGCGAGATCGGCATCGCCGCGCTGGCCGGGGCGCAATGGATATTGCGCGAGCAGGGTTCGGGCACGCGCGAAGTGCTCGAAGCCGCGCTGGCGCCGCTGATCGGCAGCCCGAAGGTGGCGCTGGAACTGGGCACCAGCGAGGCGGTGAAAGGGGCGGTACGCGCCGGCCTCGGCCTGGCCTGCCTGTCGCGGCGCACCGTCGCGACCGAACTGGCGCGTGGCGAGCTGGCAACACTGGCGGTGCCGGGACTGGATCTGTCGCGGCGCTTTTACCTGATCCGCGCCCGCGACAAGGTGCTGACGCAGGGCGCACAACGCTTCCATGCGCTGTGTCTGGCAAGATTTGCCGCCGAATCGACGGCGAGCGATTCGCCGTCTGTGGGCAAAAACACGTAGAATCAGCAGGTTTCAGACCTCGAAACCGGGTCATCCGGCCAAGACCGACATGCTGACTTTTCAGGAAATTCTCCTTACGCTCCAGAACTACTGGAGTCGTCAGGGCTGCGCATTGCTGCAACCGTACGATATCGAAGTCGGCGCGGGCACCTTCCATACCGCGACCTTCCTGCGTTCGCTCGGCCCAGAGCCGTGGAACGCCGCCTACGTGCAGCCGTCGCGCCGGCCCAAGGACGGCCGTTACGGCGAGAACCCGAACCGCTTGCAACACTATTATCAGTTCCAGGTTGCGCTCAAGCCCAACCCGGACAACATCCTCGATCTTTATCTGGGTTCGCTGAAAGAGCTCGGTATCGATCCGACCGTGCACGACATCCGCTTTGTCGAAGACGACTGGGAAAGCCCGACGCTGGGCGCCTGGGGTCTGGGTTGGGAGGTGTGGCTGAACGGGATGGAAGTCACCCAGTTCACCTATTTCCAACAGGTCGGCGGCATCGACTGCAAGCCGGTGCTCGGCGAAATCACCTACGGCGTCGAACGGCTGGCGATGTATCTGCAGGGGGTCGAGAACGTCTATGACCTCGTCTGGACGGTGTATCCGAACGGCCAGAAGGTGACCTACGGCGATATCTATCACCAGAACGAAGTCGAACAATCGACCTACAACTTCGAATACGCCAACGTCGAGCTGCTGTTCAAGCTCTTCAACGATTTCGAAGGCGAAGCCAAGCGGCTGATCGAAGCCGATCTGGCGCTGCCGGGCTACGAAATGGTGATGAAGTGTTCGCACACCTTCAACCTGCTCGACGCGCGCGGTGCGATCTCGGTGACCGAGCGCGCGGCCTATATCGGCCGGGTACGCACGCTGTCGCGCATGGTCGCGCAGGCGTATTACGACAGCCGCGAAGCGCTCGGCTTCCCGATGTGCAATCCGGCCTAGTGCGATGAAAGCGGCCGCTGCGCTGTGCCTGTCCGTGTTGCTCGCCGCTTGCGACGACTACGAGGCTGGCACGCGCGGCCCGCAGCCGGTGCCCGGCGAGATGGCCGACTGGCGCAATTACGGCAAACTCAATGATGTACGTGTCGATGTCGACGTGAATTCGATTTCGCACCGTGACCGCGCCGGCAGCAGCGCCTACACCTATGTGTGGATGCGCCAGACTTTCGACACCGACCAGATCGATGGTGCGTCGAAAGGCAAATACCGGGTCAAGTTTGCGCGCCAGGCGATCGATTGCCCCAGCGGCCGGATGGCCGGAACGGCGGTCGAGTTGCAGGATGAAAACGGTGCCGAGATCGCGCGTTACGACGTACCCGGCTACCAGTGGGAATTCACCGCAGCCGAGCCCGATAGCTATGGCGCCGATTTCGTGCGCCAGGTTTGCAAGATGATGGCCGACAAGGCCCAGAACAAAGAGTGATCGTCATGTCCCAAACCCTGTTGATCGAACTGTTTACCGAAGAGCTGCCGCCGAAGGCGCTCAAGAAGCTGGGCGATGTGTTCGCCCGGTCGATTTTTGACGAACTCGCCAAGCTTGGCTTCGTCGCCAAGGACGGTGATTGCCACCCGTTCGCCAGCCCGCGCCGTCTGGCGGTGACGATTCCGAACGTGCTCGCGGTGCAGCCCGAGCAGAAGATCGAGAAGCGCGGCCCGGCCGTCGCTGCCGGCTTCAAGGACGGCGCGCCGACCCCGGCGCTGGCCGGCTTTGCCCGCTCGTGCGGCGTCGCGGTCGACGCGCTCGAGCAGGGCTCGGACGGCAAGCAGGATGTGTTCATCTTCCGCAGCACCAAAGCCGGCGAAGCGCTGGCCAGCGTGTTGTCGAACCTGATCGAAGCCGCGCTGAAAAAACTGCCGGCGCCGAAAATGATGCGCTGGGGCGATCGCGACGGTCAGTTCATCCGTCCGGTGCACGGCCTCGTGGTGCTGCACGGCGCCGAAGTGATCCCGGCCAAGGTCTTGCACCTTGAATCGGGCCGCGTCACCCAGGGCCACCGCTTCCTGTCGAAGGGCGCGGTCGAGCTGGGTCACGCCGACGAATACGCGCGCAAGCTGTACGAGGAAGGCAAGGTCGTCGCCAGCTTCGGTGCGCGGCACGAGCTGGTCGTCGACCGCCTCAAGGCCGCCGCCGCCAGGTTGAACGCAACGATCGCCGCCGACGACGCGCTGTTCGACGAAGTCTCCGCGCTGGTCGAATGGCCGGTGGTGCTGGAAGCCGGCTTCGAGGCCGAGTTCCTCAAGGTGCCGCAGGAATGCCTGATCCTGACGATGCAGCAGAACCAGAAGTACTTTCCGCTGCTCGACGCCAACGGCAAGTTGATGAACCGCTTTTTGCTGGTATCGAACATCGAAGCGGCCGATCCGAGCCACATCATCACCGGCAACGAGCGCGTGCTGCGCGCACGCTTGTCGGACGCCCAGTTCTTCTACGCGCAGGATCAGAAGAAGAAGCTGGAATCGCGCGTCGAAGGGCTGCGCAGCGTCGTGTATCACAACAAGATCGGCAGCCAGTACGAGCGTGTCGAACGCCTGGTCAAACTCGCCGGCGAAATCGGCCCGGCGCTTGGCGCCAGCGCGGCCGACTGCAAGCGCGCGGCGCTGCTGGCCAAGGCCGACCTGGTGTCGGACATGGTCGGTGAATTCCCCGAGCTGCAAGGCACGATGGGTCGTTACTACGCGCAGATCGACGGTGAACCCGCAGCGGTCGCCGATGCGATCGAGCAGCACTACCGCCCGCGCTTCGCCGGCGACGCGCTGCCGGCCGGCCCGGTGGCACAAGCCGTGGCGCTGGCCGACAAACTCGAAGCCATCGTCGGCATCTACGGCATCGGCCTGATCCCGACCGGCGACAAGGATCCGTTCGCGCTGCGCCGCGCCGCGCTCGGCGTGCTGCGCCAGTTGCTGACGCTGCCGCTCGATTTGAAATCGCTGCTGACCGCGACCGCCGCCGCCTTCCCGGCCGGGGTGATCAAGGACGGCACGGTTGAGGGCGTGCAGGGCTTCATGCTCGACCGTTTGAAGAATTTCCTCGCCGCCGATTACCCGGCCGCTGATATCGACGCGGTGCTGGCGCTGAATCCGGAGCGTTTCGACGACGTGGTGCAGCGGCTCGACGCCGTCGCCGCGTTCAAGGCGCTGCCGGAGTCGGCCGCACTGGCCGCCGCCAACAAGCGCATCCGCAACATTCTCAAGAAGGTCGACACCACCTTGCCGGCACTGAGCCCGGCGTTGTTCGACAACGATGCCGAGAAGGCGTTGTTCGCCGCTTACCAAGCGGTCGCACCGCAGGCCGAAACGGCGCTGACCAAGCAGGACTTCACCGGTGCGTTGACGACGCTGGCCGCGCTGAAAGCGCCGGTCGACGCCTTCTTCGACGGCGTGATGGTGATGGCCGACGATCTGGCGGTGCGCGGCAATCGTCTGGCGCTGCTCTCGGCGCTGGCCGGGCTGATGAACCGCGTCGCGGAGTTGTCGCTACTTGCAGAATAAGCGCCGATTGAACGCAGGCGGCGACCACGCCGCCTTGCCGTGGATACCCCGTGCGGAGGTGCCTATGAAGTTGCTGATCCTGGATCGCGACGGCGTCATCAACCATGACAGCCCCGATTACATCAAGTCGCCGGACGAGTGGATTCCCATTCCCGGCAGCCTGGATGCCATCGGCGCGTTGACCCGCGCCGGCTGGACGCTGGTGGTCGCGACCAACCAGAGCGGCATCGGCCGTGGCTACTACGATGTGGCGACGCTGAATCGTATCCACGCCAAGATGCACCGGCTGGTTCACGACGCCGGTGGCGAGATCGACGCGGTGTTTTTCTGCCCGCACATGGGCGACGCACAATGCCGCTGCCGCAAGCCGGCACCGGGCATGGTGCTGGATATTGCCAAGCGCTTTCACGTCTCGCCGACCGAGTTGTGGATGGTCGGTGACAGCCAGCGCGATCTGGAGGCGATTGCCGCCGCCGGTGGCAAGCCGCTGCTGGTGCGCACCGGCAACGGCAGCAAGACCGAGCAGAAAGACTGCTTACCAGCCGAGACGCGCGTGTTTGACGATCTGGCGGCGGTAGCCGACTGGCTCCAGCGCCTCGGCTGAGTGGCCATTCCGTCTGGCGGCTGCGCCTGCGCATCCCGGGCTCGTCCGATGCTCCGACACCCCGCAAGGGGGCTACCTTCGGGTCGTCCTCATGGCCCACGTGGCCATTGCGGTTTCTGCGCTTCGGGCGAGCCCGGCCTGCCTTGGCTCGCTCGCCAGCCGAAACGGCCACGCTTGTATAGACGCTCTCTCGATTAACCTTTGATACCTGATACGGACCGGCAATGATCTGGATTCGCTCCATTCTCTACTGGCTCGGCATGGCGATCATTACGCCGCCGTATGCCATTTTCTGCATCATGATCCTGCCACTGCCGCCGGTGCTGCGCACGCGCATCATCACCGGCTGGAGCCGCAGCCTGCTGTGGTGGCTCGGCGTAACCTGCGGCCTCAAGGGCAGGGTGGTCGGCGAGGAGAACATCCCGGCCGGGCCGGCGATGATCATCTGCAAACATCAGTCGGCGTGGGAGACCATGGCGCTGCAGATGGTGTTTCCACCGATGGTGTTCGTGATCAAGCGCGAGCTTTTGAAGCTGCCGTTCTTCGGTTGGGGACTCAAGGCGACGTCGCCGATCGCGATTGATCGCACCAATCGTTCCGAGGCGCAGCGCCTGTTGATGGAACAGGGGCAGGATAGGATCAAGCACGGCTTCTGGATCACGATCTTCCCCGAAGGCACGCGGATCGCGCCGGGTGTGCGCGGCAAATACAAGCCCGGCGGCGCGCGTCTGGCGATTGCGCTGGGTATTCCGCTGGTGCCGGTGATGGTGAATGCCGGTGAGTTCTGGCCGCGCAATTCCTTTCTCAAGCATCCGGGCACGATCACGATGAAGATCGGCAAGCCGATCGATACCGCCGGCCGCGATGCGATGCAGCTGACCGCCGAGGTCGAACAGTGGATCGAGTCCGAGCTGGCGGCCATGCCGGAACGCGGGCCTTGCTACCCGAAAAAATAAGCGAACGGCGCGTTCGCCATCCCGGTGGCGAACTCGCCTACACGGTGAAGCGCAGCGCCCGTCGCGGCTCGATCGGCCTGAAGATCGATGCGAACGGCCTTGCCGTGGTGCTGCCGGCGCGCGCGACGCTTGCCGACGCCGACCGCGCCGTCATCGCCCGGATCGGCTGGATTCTCAAGCATCTGGCCAATCGCCCGGCTCCGCCACCCGCGCTGGCCGATGGCGCCATGGTCAGCTGGTTCGGCAAGCCGATGATGCTGGTCGCCGGAGCCAAACGCAGCGCACTGGCCGACGGCGTGCTGCATATCGCCGGTGCCGGCGAAACGTTGGCGCCGGCGCTCAGCCGTTTCCTGCAGCGTACCGCGCGCAGCTACTTTGCCGAACGGCTGCCGCTGTGGGCCGGGCGGATGGGGCTGCAGCCGAGCCAGCTCAAACTCACTTCGGCCGGCACGCGTTGGGGCAGTTGTACCGCCGCCGGGGCGATCCGGCTCAACTGGCGGCTGGTGCAGGCGCCGCTGGACGTGATCGATTACGTCATCATCCACGAGCTGGCGCATCTGGCCGAACTCAATCATTCGCCACGTTTCTGGGCCATCGTCGCGCAGTACTGCCCGGCGTGGACGGCGCAGCGCGATTGGCTCAAACGTCATGGCCACGCACTGCTGGCCTGGTAGTGTTCGGCTGGATAATTACGGAATTAATTACTGTTAATTTGCCGAAGTCACCCCGTGCGTTGATCTTGAACAACGACGGGATACGTTGCTGGGTGCAATCTTGTTTGCGGAGGCGGGGTCAATGTAATCCCGCTGCAGTCGATCAGTCCGGGCCACCAGCCCGGATGCAAGCAAGGAAGCCGTGATGAAAAGTAAACTGACTCTGATGGTGGCGAGCATGGCGTTCGCCGGATTTGCGTACGCAGGTTCCGGGGCGCAGCAGCAGGTGGACAGCATCGCCAGCCAGCTGGGCATCAAGTACACGATGCAAGGCAATAGCCAGCCGGGCAAGGAATGCTCGGCGCTCGGTGCCGACTGGGCATCGTGCTTCAAGATCGATGTGACCTTCGACGCCGCCAGCGACATCAACGGCAAGGACTGGCAGATCTATTTCTCCAGCATCCGCCGCATCCTGCGCGTCGATAACGACCAGTTCAAGATCACCCATTTGACCGGTGACCTGTATCGCCTCGAACCGACCGAAAAATTCAATGGTTTCACCAAGGGCAAGCCGGTTCAGCTTGGCATGATCGGCGAATACTGGCAGGTGTCGATGTACGACGCCATGCCGCGCTGGTATGTGACCTCGGGTGACGCCACGCCGAAAGTGATCGCCAGCACCGATACCGAAGACCTGACCAAGTTTGTCGCGCCGTTCAAGGTCGCCGACGCCAAGCGTTCGGCCGGCGACAACAATATCGTCATGACCGCGGCCACGCGTTTCGATGCCTATCAGGCGACGCCGCTGCTGCCGGCCAAGGACATTGCCGCGCGCATCATTCCGGCGCCGACCGCACAGAAGCTCACCGGCCAGCTTGCCGATCTTTCCAAGGGCATCAAGCTTGATGCCAAGGGTCTGGACAAGGCCAGTGTCGATGCGCTGCAAGCGCGCGCCAAGGAAATCGGCGTGACCGCCGGCGCCTATCCGGTGACCGTGCGCATTGCGCCGAAGTCGCTCAAGGGTGCCGCTGCCAAGGCCGAGGGTTACTCGCTGGTGATCGGCGCCAAGGGCGCGCAAGTGGTCGGCCATGACGCCGCCGGCGCGTTCTACGGCGTGCAGTCGCTGCTGTCGCTAGTACCGGCGCAAGGTGCCAAGACCGTACCGACGATGGAAGTCGCCGATGCGCCGCGCTTTGACTATCGCGGCTTCATGATCGATTCGGCGCGTAACTTCCGCAGCAAGGCCACCGTGCTGGCCGCCATCGATCAGATGGCCGCGTACAAGCTCAACAAGCTGCACCTGCATATGTCGGATGACGAAGGCTGGCGTTTGCAGATTCCGGGCCTGCCGGAACTGACCGATGTCGGCGGCAAGCGCGTGCACGATCTGACCGAAACCAAGGGTTTGTTGCCGCAACTGGGCCAGGGTCCGGATGGCAAGACCGCCGGTTCGGGTTATCTGACCCGCGACGACTTCATCGAGATCCTCAAGTACGCTCACGCTCGCCAGATCGAAGTGATCCCGGAATTCGACATGCCGGCGCACGCCCGTGCCGCCGTGGTATCGATGGAAGCGCGCTACAAGCGCCTGATGGCCGAAGGCAAGACCGAGGCCGCCAACGAATACCGTCTGCTCGATCCGCAGGAAACCACGAATACCACCGGTGTGCAGTACTACGATCGTCTGGGGATGCTGAACCCTTGCCAACCGGGTGCGCTGAAGTTCACCGACAAGGTGATCGGCGAAGTCGGCAAGATGTACAAGGATGCCGGTCTCAAGCTCGACAGCTGGCACTTTGGCGGTGACGAAGCCAAGAACATCTTCTTCGGCGCCGGCTATGCCGACAAGAACGCCAAGGACAAGGATGGCAAGGGCTGGATGGATATGTCCAAGCAGGATCGTCCGTGGGCCAGATCGCCGGCCTGCCAGGCGCTGATCAAGTCGGGCAAGGTCGCCGATGTGGAACATCTGCCGGGTTACTTCGCCCACGAAGTCAGCGGCCTGTTGCCCAAGCACGGCATCAGCAACTTCCAGGCCTGGCAGGATGGCCTGAAGTTCGCGCCGAATGCCAAGGACTTTGCCGTCAAGAATGTACGCGTCAACTTCTGGGACACGCTGTACTGGGGTGGCGCCGATTCGGCGGTCGAATGGACCAACAAGGGTTACGGCGTAATCATCTCCAACCCGGACTACGTCTACCTCGATTTCCCGAACGAAGTGGATCCGAACGAGAGCGGCTACTACTGGGGCGCGCGTGCCAACCCGATCAAGAAGATCTTCACGTTCTCGCCGGCCAACCTGCCGCAGAACGCCGAAACTTCGCTCGATCGTGACGGCAACGCCTTCGAAGCCAAGGCCAGCAAGGCGATGCCACCGGTCGAAGGCATGTCGGCGCAGCTGTGGAGCGAAGCCGTTCGCACCGACGCACGCTTCGAATACATGGTCTTCCCGCGACTGATCGCCGTTGCCGAACGTGCATGGCACCAGGCCGCTTGGGAACGCCCGTACACCGTGGGCGAGCGTTACAAGGCTGGCGAAACCAAGCTGGTCGATGCCAAGGCACTGAACAGCGACTGGGTGGCTTTTGCCAACGTCGTTGGCCAGCGTGAGTTGGCGAAGATGGACAAGGTTGGTCTTGAGTACCGTCTGTCCATGGTCGGTGCCAAGGTCGTCGACGGCAAGCTCGCCGCCGTGACCGAGCTGCCGGGCGTGAAGATCCAGTACTCGCTCGACGCCGGCAAGACCTGGCAAGCGTTTGACGCGGCCAAGGCCCCGGCGGTGACCGATGCGAACGCGGTACAGGTGCGCACGGTGAGCTTTGATGGCAAGCGCTTCGGCCGGGCTACCGGGCTGATTCCGAAATAAGTGGTCGTTGCAGCAAACAGAACGCCCCGGCTTGCCGGGGCGTTTTTTTTAGCAGGATGTCCGGGCGCATTGGCGTGCCGCCGGCGGCACCCGCTAGCTCAGGCCGGCATCAGCCGGTGCGCACGACCAGCACGTCAGCCGGCGCACCACCGGCAGTACCAGCAGCAGGACCGGGAAGGCGACCAGCCACGACAGGCCCCATGCGCTGAGCCAGATCTGCGGGAATCCGTCGGGGCCAATGCCGCGCAGCGTGCTGATAACCGAGACGATGCACGTCATCAGCAGCGACAGCAGCAAGGGCATGACGATAGCGGCGTAACGGGCGGGGAGTTTGCGGAACGAGGATTGCGAGTAAGACATGGAAGCTCCATAAGCCGGCAGAACAAGGCGCCCCTTCCGGTTGGCGGAAGGACACAACCCCGGCAAATGCCGGCAGAAGTTGGCGCGTTGCTTGACGTAAACGCTTACGGCGGCTTCCGGAAGGGAAATCGCAGTTCCGATGCTAAGGGCAAACGGCTGGCCGTGGCAAGCCTGCAGCGGCGCTCAGCCCGGTAGCGTGACGGCTGCCGGATCGATGCCGAGGTATTCGGCGACGACCGCGACCACCACCCCGTGATCATCGCGCTGCGGCAGCCCGGATATCGCAATGCTGCCGACAATGCCGGTGCCGCGTATCGCCAGCGGGAAGGCGCCGCCATGCGCGGCGTAATCGCGCTCGGGCAGCGCATGCTTGCCGGCGAGGGTGTCGCCGCTCTTGGCGAGCTTGAGGCCGATCGCGTACGAGCTGCGGCCGAAGTGCCAGACGGTGTTGCGCTTGCGCCGCAGCCAGTCGGCGTTGCTCGGCGTGCAGCCGGGCATGGCGAAGAAGAACAGCGGGCTGCCGTTGAGCCAGATTTCGATCGCCACCGGCGTGCCGTAGCCGGTGGCGGCATCGCGCAGCCGGCTGCCGAGTTCGAACGCCACGTCGGCGTCGAAGCGCTCGAACTGCAGCAGTTGCTCCTGTTCGGCGATCAGCGCGAGATCGGCGTCGATGTCGTGCATCGCACTCATGGCAGCGGCAGCTCGCGGCGTTGTTCTGCCGCAAGGATCGCCGCTTCGATGATCTCCATCACCGCAATCGCTTCGCTCGCCGGCACCGGGTTGGCGGCGCCTTCGACGATGGCGTCGCGCACGCCGGCGTAGTAGCGGCGGTAGTCGCCGGGCAGCGTGGCAACCGGTTCGGCGACCGGCGCGTCGGCGTTGCCGACATAGCGCGTGCCATGTTGCATGTCGATGCCCCAGCCTGCATCGCCGGGCATCGCGCCGGCCTTGAGCTGGTCTTCCTGCACATCCAGCCCGTGTTTGACGAAACTTGCCGTCGTGCCGTGCACCGAGAAGCGCGGCGTGCCGCCGGGCACCAGTACGCTGCCGTGCAGGATCACCCGGGTCTTGGGATAGCGCAGCAGCACGTGGAAGTAATCGGTTGCCTGCGCGCCATCGCGGCGCTGAGCGAGGTCGGCGTAGACGGCGTCGGGCTCGCCGAACAGTTGCAGCGCCTGGTCGACGATGTGCGGGCCGAGGTCGTACCACAGCCCGGCACCGGCGACGGCGGCCTCGCGCCAGCGCTGTCGGACCTGCGGGCGGAAGCGGTCGAAGTGCGATTCAAAGGCGACGACGTCGCCGAGCTTGCCGGTGGCGATCAGGCTTTTGAGCGTGAGGAAGTCGGCGTCCCAGCGGCGGTTGTGGAACACCGAGAGCACGCGGCCGCAACGCTTGGCGATGGCGTCGAGTTCACGCGCCTCGGCGACGGTGACGGTGAACGGCTTGTCGACGACCACGTGCTTGCCGGCCTCGAGTGCGCGGCGGGCCAGATCGAAGTGGGTGTCGTTCGGCGTGGCGATCACGATCAGGCCGATCGCCGGGTCGGCGAGCACGGTGGCGACGTCGGCGTGGACCGGGACATCCGGCCAGTCGCCAACGACCTTGTCCTTGCTGCTCGAGACGACGGCGGCGAGCGCAAGGCCCGGCACATTGGCGATCAGCGGTGCGTGGAAGGTCTTGCCGGCGTAGCCGTAGCCGACGAGGGCGACGTTGATGGTTTCAGCCATGAGTGGTCTCCGTGAGCAGGGTCAGGGTCGTGTTGGGGGCGAGCGGCAGTTGCGGGTCGCGGTCGGTGAAGATGCGCTCGAATGCATCGAGCGGCGCGACCGCGTACGGCGCGTGTTCGCCGAACTTGCTGTGGTCGGACACCAGCCAGCTGCGCGCGCTGCCGGCGATGAAGGCGCGCTTGATTGCGCCGTCCGATTCGTCGCTGGCGGTGACGCCGAGCGTCGGGTGGATCGCGCACGCGCCCATGATCGCCAGGTCGGCGCGGTATTGCTGCGCCATCGCCAGCATGGTCGCGCCGCGGAACAGGCGCTGCGATGCATCCCATTCGCCGCCGAGCAGGATCAGCTTCACCTGCTCGCGCTCGGACAGCAGCTGGGCGATATCGAGCGAATGGGTGATCACCGTCAGCGGCACGTCGGGCAGTGCCTGCGCGACGGCAAGCAGCGAATTGCCGGCATCGAGCATCAGCGTCTGCCCCGGCGTGACCAGCGCGGCGACGCGGCGGCCGAGCGCCTGCTTGACCTCGGGCAGCACCGCCGCACGGGCGCCGCGACGCATGTTCGGCACGTCGAGCGACAGCGCGCCGCCGTGGGTCTTTTGCAGCAGGCCGAGCGCGGCCAGCGTGTTCAGGTCGCGGCGTATCGTGTCGTCGGAAACCGCGAGCGTGGTGGCGAGATCGGCGACGCTGGCGCGGCCTTGATCGGCGAGGAGGGCAACGATGCGTTGCTGGCGTTCGTGCGTAAACATGCGCCCACTATGCGCCACCGTGCATTTTTATGCAAATACGATGCGGTAATTTGCGGTTTTGTGCCGGATTATCGCCAGCCGCCGCGTGATGGTGCGGCTTCGCCGGGGGCGACGAAGACCGGTTTGGCATCGCGGATCGGGCTCGCCGGTTTGCTCGCTGCGGGCATCGGCGCGGCGGCCGGCGTTTGCCTCAGCGTTTGCCAGTCGGCGACGAAGGCCTTGAACGCGCTGGCGTCAAGACGGGCGGTCTGGCCGCGAATAAAGCGGGCGCCATCGCAGCGCTTGCCGTCGGCGCTCCACGATAACCGGGCGGTATGCGCGACGACGCGCTTGCCCTGCTGCACGGTGCCGAAACTGCGCGCATAGCGCAGCGTATCGCCGCTGCTGTAGTAATTGATCCTGGTGCGGCCATCATCGCGGGTTTCGATGATCAGTTCGCCGGCATCGCCGGGATAGCGTTCGGCCTTGCGGTCGTCGCCGGTGTTGATGGTTTGCGGCGTCGTCCTGATGGCGTCGATCTTGGCGACGAGGTCTAGCGCATCGCGCTCGCAGCGCGGCGCGGCCAGTGCGGGAAGGGCAGCCACGCTGCAGAGCGCGGCCAGCAGAAGGCGGATCATCCGGTGGATCTCGTAAGGGACGGGATCCTTGATGGTCTCATTCACGGTCGGGCGAGTTCCCGTCACTAAGGCAGCTTGCCGACGGACTGCCGATCTGCCTCGGCCCCGGCTCTAAACCTGTTCTTGTCGGCGAGCGAGCCAAAGCAGTTTGATGCCGCCCGAAGCGCAGCAACCGGAATGGACAAGTGGTCCATGAGGATTGCGAGCATCGGACGGAGTCAGAATGCGCAGGCGCAGCCGCCGAGTCAGCGCCCCATGCCGCCGACCTGCTGCGCCAGATAGGTCGCGTAGTTGTCGGTCATGCCGCCGATGAAATCGAGTACGCGCTGGTAGGTGTCGTACAGCGGCCATTCCTTTTTCGGCGCGTTGTAGTCCATCAGATCGAGCACCCGGCGCATCCGGAAAGGCAGCTCCGGGCTGACCTTGAGCTGGTAGGCGGCGTTGCAGAAGGCGTCGAGCAGGATGTCGAGGCAGGTGAACGAGCCGACTTCGATTTCGATCTTGCGGCGCTCGTTGAAGATGCGGTCGCGCGCCAGTTGCTTGGCCTCGTTGATGCCAAGGCGCATCGGTGCCGGGCAATCGTTGAGCAGATCGCCCTGATAGCTGCCGTCCATCAACCGCTCGTACTGGGCGATGAAGGTCGCCGCGACATCACGCACGCAGCGGTCGATCGCCTTGCCGCGCAGCAAGGATATCTTGCGCCGCACGCTCGGTGCGGCGGCGACTTCCAGCGCCAGCAACTCGCGCTCGCCGCCGCAGATTTTCATCAGGATAGGTTCGACCGTTTCGTACGCCAGCATGCCGATCTCGATACCGTCTTCCAGATCGAGAATCGCGTAGCAGATGTCGTCGGCGGCCTCCATCAGATAGGAAAGCGGGTGACGTGCCCAGCGCCCCGGAGCTAGTTGCGGCAGGCCCAGTTCGGCGGCGATCTGGCCCAATAGTGGCAGTTCGCTGACGTAACAGCTGAATTTGCCCTTGGCGCAGGCGTGATCGCTGGTCCACGGATATTTGAGCGTGGTGCCGAGCGTGGCATAGGTCAGCCGCAAGCCGCCTTCGAAGCGGTGGTTTTCCAGCTGGGTGATGATGCGGAAGCCCTGGGCGTTGCCTTCATAGGTGATCAGGTCGCGGCGCTCGGCCGGGCTCAGGTTCTGCAGCAGATAGGCGTGATCGTCGCGGCGGAACCAGTCGCGGATCGCATATTCGCCGGCGTGGCCGAACGGCGGGTTGCCGATGTCGTGCGCCAGACACGCCGCCTGGACGATGGCGCCCAGATCGTAGGGATTCACATGCGCCGGCAGCTTGTCGCGGATCGCCTCGCCGACCAGCACGCCCAGGCTGCGGCCGACGCAGGCGACTTCGATGCTGTGCGTCAGCCGCGTGTGCACGTGGTCGTTCTCGGTCATCGGGTGAACCTGGGTCTTGCGGCCCATGCGCCGGAACGGCGAGCAGAACACGATGCGGTCGTGATCCTTGTGGTAGTTGCTGCGGCCCGCCTCGATCGGTGTGCTCTCGTGGGTGCCGAGGCGGTTGGCAGATAGCAGCTGATTCCAGTCCATGATCGTGTTGCCGGAGCGAGTAGCGGGAGCCCCGATTATAAGGTGACGGACGGCTGGCGGCGCGTCTGTGCCGGGCTATGCCGGAGATCCAGCGTGAATCTGGCGCAATCCCTTGTCTTTGTTGGTAAAAACGCCCTGTCCCCGGGGGGGGATCTTCGCTAAACTACGGGCCGTTTTTTGCGGGGAACAACATGGCGCTCTTGGAGATTCGTGACGTGGTCAAAACCTTCGGTGATTTCACCGCGGTGAACCATGTCAGCCTGTCGGTCGAAGCCGGCGAATTCTTTACGCTGCTCGGCCCGTCCGGCTGCGGCAAGACCACCTTGCTGCGCATGCTCGCCGGTTTCGAGCAGCCCGATTCGGGGCAGATTCTGCTCGACGGCAAGAACGTCGCCGGCGTGCCGCCGGAAAAACGCCCGGTGCACACGGTATTCCAGAGCTATGCCTTGTTCCCGCACATGACGGTGGCGCAGAACATCGCCTTCCCGCTGAAGATGGCCAAGGTGGCGCAGGCCGAGCTGAAGGCGCGGGTCGACGAGGTACTCGACGACGTGCGGCTGACCCAGTTCGCCACGCGTTTCCCGCACGAACTTTCCGGCGGCCAGCGCCAGCGCGTGGCGATTGCCCGCGCACTGGTCAACCGGCCACGGCTGCTGCTGCTGGACGAGCCTTTGAGCGCGCTCGACGCCAAGCTGCGCGAGGATATGCAGCTTGAGCTGATCAATCTGCAGAAGGAAGTCGGCATCACCTTCGTCTACGTCACCCACGACCAGGGCGAGGCGCTGGCGCTGAGCCACCGGATCGCGGTGATGAACAAGGGCGAGGTCGCGCAGCTCGATGTGCCGGAAACGATCTATAGCTATCCGAACAGCCGCTTCGTCGCCGATTTCATCGGCCAGTGCAATCTGCTCGACGCAACCGTCGTCGGCATCGACGACGGCAAGATGAAGCTAGAGATCGAAGGTGTCGGCATCGCCGAAGCATTGCCGGTCGCCGGCGCCAAGGTCGGTGACAAGGGCACGCTGACGCTGCGGCCGGAAAAAATCCGCCTCGGCGCGACCTTGCCGGCCGGCGACGAACACGAGGTGCATTTCAAGGGCAAGGTGCACGACTGCCTGTTCCTCGGTGACGTGACCATCTACATCGTCGAGCTCGACAACGGCATGCTGGTCGAGACGATGCTGCCGAACTCGGCATCGGGCCGGGCGCGCTTTTTTGACGATAACGATCAGGTCGAACTGGCGTGGCGCTTTGACGCCGGTCATTTCGTGCTGGCCTGAGGCCGGGAGCCCCGATGCGCAATAACCGTCTGGGCCGCTGGCTGATTTCCGGCCCGCCGCTGTTGTATTTGCTGCTGTTCTTCGCGATTCCGTCGGCGATCATGGCCTTTGCCGCCTTCCGTTTCCCCGGCGATTACGGCGGCCTGTTGCCGCTGATGGACGTCAACCCGGATACCGGCAAGACCGAGCTGCTGATCAACTTTGCCAACTACGCCGATTTCCTGACGCTGGAGAACTTCGCCCGCTTCTTCCAGGAACCGGTGTTTTTCGAGCTGTTCCTCAAGTCGTTCTGGTACGCCGGGCTGACCACGGTGATCTGCCTCGCGCTGGCGTATCCGCTGGCGTGGCTGATCGCGCGCAGCCCGAAGAAGCACCGCGATCTGCTGGTGCTGCTGGTGATCCTGCCGTTCTGGAGCAACTTCCTGATCCGCGTGTACTCGTGGATGATCATCCTCGGGCCGCAGGGCTACTTCGCCAAAACGATCAACGCCATCCTTGCGGTGATCGGCATCGGCCCGGTGCAGTTGATGTTCAGCCATTTCGCGGTGATTCTGGTGCTGGTCTACGTGCACCTGCCGTTCATGGTGCTGCCGCTGTACGCCAATCTTGAAAAACACGACATGAATCTGCTCGACGCCGCGCAGGATCTTGGCGCCAACGCCTGGCAGCGCTTCTGGCGCATCACCTGGCCGCTCTCGCTGCCCGGCGTATGGGCTGGTGCGGCGCTGGTGTTCATTCCGGCGCTGGGGATGTTCGCGGTGCCCGACCTCGTCGGCGGTACCGACGGCATCATGATCGGCAACCTGATCAAGCAGCAGTTCCTCGACAGCCGCGACTGGCCGTTCGGCGCGGTGCTGTCGATCATGCTGACGCTGGCGGTGCTGCTGCTCGCCGGTCTGGCGACCTTGATCGGCCGTGGAGGCAAGCGCAATGCACTCTAAACAATCAAGTCAGCTGCGCTGCGCAGGGGAAGGCCAAGCCATGAGCCGTGGAGGAAGTGAACACGATGCACTCTAAGCAATCGAAATGGCTGTGGGGCGCGGCGGGGCTGGTTTACCTGTTCCTCTATCTGCCGCTGATCATCGTCGTCGTCTACTCGTTCAACGACTCCAAGCTCAACGCCGAGTGGGTCGGCTTCACGTTCAAGTGGTACCACATCCTCTTCAACGACGCGCAGATGCTCACCGCGGCACGCAACACGCTGATCATCGGTGTCATCACCTCGCTGTGCGCCACCGTGCTCGGCACGCTCGCCGGGCTGGCGATGTACAAGTACAAGCTGCGGCTGCTGCCGGTACTGGTGCTGACGCCGATCGCGATTCCCGAAATCCTCATGGGCGTGTCGCTGCTGATCTTCTTTGTCATGCTGAACATGACGCTGGGACTGGTATCGATCGCGCTGGCGCATATCGCCTTCTGCATCGGCTTCGTCGCCATCGTCGTGCGCTCGCGGCTGCAGGGGATGGACGAATCGCTGGTCGAGGCCGCGCGCGATCTGGGCGCCACGCCGATCCAGGCATTCCGGCTGGTGACGCTGCCCTTGATCATGCCCGGCATCATCGCCGGCGCGCTGATGGCGTTCACGCTGTCGATCGACGACTTCGTGATCACCTTCTTTACCGCCGGCGCTGGCGCGTCGACCTTGCCGCTGCAGATCTACTCGATGATCCGTATCGCGGTGACGCCGGAAGTGAACGCGATTTCGACGCTGCTGATGCTGCTGACGCTGGCGCTGATCGTCATCGCCAGCAAGGTCGCACCCGGTGCGGTCAAGGCGCAGTCATAATGCCCATGCGCAACCCGCTTGAACTGCACTGGGTGGATTTCTGCCCGGATTGATTTCAGGTCCTCGCCGCAAGGCGGGGTTTTTCCATCTGCGGCCAATGCCGCTCTGGCCTCGCGGCCCTTTTTTAATGGCAACACGCTAATGAAAAAGCTGCTTCTTTCCCTCCTCCTTGCTTCCACCAGTCTCGCCGCTCATGCCGAGGGGGTCATGCACCTCTTCAACTGGAACAACGCGGTCTCGCGCGACACGATCAAGCGCTTCGAGGCGCAGTGCCAGTGCCAGGTGCAGGAGACCTACTACGGGTCGATGGAAGAAGCGCTGGCCAAGCTCACCGCCGGCGCCAAGGGTTTCGACGTGATCGGCCCGTCGAACTATGGCATCCCGCCGCTGGCCAAGCTGGGCCTGCTGCAGCCGCTGGACAAGACCAAGCTGCCGAACCTGAAGAACCTCAACCCCGCCTTCGCCAACACGCCGCTTGATCCGAACAACCGGTATTCGGTGCCGTACGATTTCACCGTGACCCTGGTCGGTTACAACGCCGACAAACTCAAGTCGCTTGGTATCGATGCGAGCAGCTGGGCGGTGGTGTTCGATCCCAAGATCCTCGCCAAACTGAAGGGCAAGGTCACCGTGCTCGACGATCCGCGCGAAGTGATCGCCGCCGCGCTGCGCTACAACGGCTACTCGGCCAATTCGCAGAATCCGGCCGAGCTGAGCAAGGCCGTCGCGACGATCAAGGCCGCCAAGCCGTACTGGGCGGCGTTCAACAGCCAGAGCTATATCAAGGAGCTGACGCTGGGCAATATCTGGGTCGCGCTCGGTTACTCGAACGATCTGTTCCAGGCCAAGCAGGATGCAATCAAGGCCAAGCGCGCGTTCAAGATCGATTACACGCTGCAAAAAGAAGGTAACGGCATGACCGCTGATTCCTTCGTCATTCACAAGAGCGCGCCGCGGCCCGATCTGGCGCTGCAGTTCATCAACTTCATGCTCGACGGCAAGAACGCCGCCGCGATCACCAATAACGTTGGCGCCGGCAATCCGAACGCCGCGGCCAAGCCGTTCATCAGCAAGGAACTGTTGGCGGTGCCGGCGATCAATCCTGACGCGACTCAAGTGAAACAGCTTGAGCAACTGAGCGATCTGAACGCGGCCACCCGGCGTGCGTGGAACCAGGCCTGGACCGGCATCAAGGTCGGCAATTAAATCCATCCATCTGTGAAGTGTCGCAAGCCTGGCCGTACGTTTTGCAAACACGGCCGCTTGCGGCATCATTTGACGCCTCGACGCGGGACTTAGGTGCCGCGTTTTTTTCGGACACCACGGAAAAAACATGAAAAAACTGCTGCTGGGCTTGCTGCTGACCGCCGGCGTCGCCAATGCCGACGACGTTCTCCACGTGTACAACTGGAACAACTACATCGCGCCGGAAACGGTGAAGCGCTTCGAGGCCGACTGCAAGTGCCGCGTGGTGCAGGATTACTACGGCGCGATGGAAGAAATGCTCGCCAAGCTCGCCGCCGGTGCCAAGGGTTACGACGTGGTGGTGCCGACCGGATTTGCGATCCAGCCGCTGGTGAAGCAGAAGCTGCTGCAGCCGCTCGACAAGGCCAAGCTGCCGAACGCCAAGAACGTCAACCCGGCGTTCCTGAACAGCGCGTTCGACAAGGGCAACCTGTATTCGCTGCCGTACTCGTTCACGACCACGCTGGTCGGCTATAACGACGCGCGGCTGAAGGAAGCCGGCGTCGATCCGAGCTCGTGGTCGGTGATCTTCGATCCGAAGGTGCTCGCCAAGATCAAGGGCAAGGTCACCGTGCTCGACGACAGCCGCGAAGTGTTCGCCGCCGCGCTGATGTACAACGGTTTTTCGGCCAACTCGGTCAAGCCCGACGAGCTGAAGAAGGCCGCCGCGACGATCAAGGCCGCCAAGCCGTACTGGGCCGCGTTCAACAGCCAGAGCTATATCAAGGAGCTGACGCTCGGCAATATCTGGGTCGCCCACGGTTACTCGAGCGATATGTTCCAGGCCGCGCAGGATGCCAAGGCCGCCAAGCGCCCGTTCAACGTCGCCTACACGCTGCAGAAGGAAGGCAATACGCTGTCGGTCGACAATATGGTTGTGCTCAAGAGCGCGCCGCGTCCCGATCTGGCGCTGAAGTTCGTCAACTTCATGCTTGATGGCAAGAACGCCGCCGAGCTGACCAATATGGTCGGCACCGGCAATCCGAACGCCGCCGCCGTGCCGTTCGTGAAGCCGGAGATCAAGAAAATCAGCGCCGTGTTCCCCGACGCCAACGCGATCAAGAAACTGCAACAGCTCAACGCACTCGAAGGCAAGCAATTGCGCGGGCTGAACCAGTTGTGGACCGAAGTGAAGACGTCCAAGTAAGCCGGGCGGGGCGAGGCAACTCGCCCCATCGCACACATGCGTTTTCCTCCGATCAGCTTTCTTGCGCATCACGTCGCGCAGTCGCGTATCTCGCAGTATTTCTTTTACTGCTACCTGCTCGTCATCCTGACGATCAGCTTCTATCCGCTCGCCGGCTGGCGCTACACCGGCGAGTCGGTGTTCGCCTTCTACAGCTACCCGCTGCCTTACTATTTCACGCTGTTCGACAACCTCGTCAATGTGCTCGCCTACATGCCACTCGGCGTCGCCGTCGGCTTGATGGCCAAGCGGCGCTGGTTCGCCTGGCCGCTGGCGACGCTGGTCGGCCTGTTGCTTTCGGGTTCGGTCGAGTTCGTCCAGCAATTCCTGCCCGGCCGGATTGCCTCCAACCTCGACATGCTCAGCAACGGTTTTGGCGCTTGTCTTGGCGGGTTGCTGGCGCTGCTGATCGCCAACCGGCGCTGGCAGCGGGCGTGGCTGGTGTTCCGTCACAGCCATCTGGCCGATAGCACCCTGGCCGAATGGGGGCTGGTGTGGCTCGGGCTCTGGTTCATCACCCAGTTTGATCCGTCGGCGCCCTTTCTGGGGGTCGTGGTCGCACCGCTGGGGCTGCCGCAACCGTTCGATTCGCCGCTCGCCAATCCGGCGCTGTTTCTCGCGCTGCTGGAAGGCGGCGGGATGATGCTCAATCTGATCGGTGTCGCGCTGTTCGTTTCGGTGCTGGTCAAGCATATGCGAGAGGTGCCGATGGCAATCCGGCTGACCTTGCTGGCCGGACTGATCGTCAAGCTGACCTTCGCCGGCATGCTGCTGCAGCCGGCGCAGTTCTTTGCCTGGATCAACCGCAACATCGTCATCGGCGGCGCCGTTGGCGTGTTGCTCTTGTGGGGGCTGTGGCAGCTGCAACGGCGGCTGCGGGCGCTGGTCGGTGCGCTGGCACTGGCGGCGGCGCTGGGTGTGGGCTGGGCGTGGCCGCTGGCGCCGCAGCTCTCGGGGATGCTGCCGCTGTTCCGTTGGCACTACGGCCATCTGATGCATTTCAACGGTCTGGCGGCGGTGATCGGCGATGTCTGGCCCTATGGGGCGATCCTGCTGATGCTCTGGGCGGCGGTGACGATGCCAGATTCGGGCGAAGCCTGGTAAATGCAGCCTTCCGGATGGTAAAAAGCCGCGGCATGCTGCGGCTTTTTCATCTGGGCCGCATCAACGGCGGCCTGCTCAGGGCTTGACCTGCAGTTCGACCGGCGGATTGGCGAAGGTATCGCCATCGATCAGCTTGTCGTACATCACCGGGTCCGCCCACTCGGCGCACACCTGGTCGGAGAAGACGATATCGCCGAGCGCGATCGTGCCCATGCGCGGGTTGTAGGCATCGTCGCGGAAAGCCTGGGCGTAGCCGGTATCGGTTTCGTGGGCGATGACCGAATGCAGCAGCACATCGCCCTCGCCATTGGCCATTGCCGTCTGTTTGAGCAGTGCGTCGATGATCACGAAGAACAGCCGCGCGAACTGTTCGGCCGACGGCGACACCGGCAGCGAAATCCACCGCGCCGAGAAGGTCTTGCACAGCGCGATGTAGTCGGGATCGTCCTTGTCCCAGAAGCAGATGGCGTGATCGAAGGCATCGATTACGTCCTTGATCGTGCCCTTCATCAAACCAAAGTCATACACCATCTGGCCGTGATCGAGCGCGTGCGCTTCCAGCAGCACCTCAACCTTGTAGCTATGGCCGTGAATCGACCGGCGGCAGCGGTCGGATGAACAATTGCGCACGATATGCGCGTTTTCAAACTTGAACAGCTTGCGAATCAGCATCTTGAAGTAACCCAGTAACCTAGTCGGGTTTTATCAGATGCGCCTGAACGGGGCAAGGTGAATGGCTGCATCGACGGAGAAAACGAAGGTCTGCCGGCGATAAAATAATACCAATTTCATATTCGCGCGTTCAGTTTGGCGCGGCTTGCCCGGCGGACATCGTTCATTTCAAGACATGTTTATTTGTGTAAGTTTTGTGAAAAAAATACGGCGAGCGAGTGTGGTGAAAGCGCCAAAAATGGCCTGCAGCTGATCGGAGATAAACGGTAAATCAATGCGGCTAATGACATCAACTACCTGTTGTTAGTCAGGTTAACTACATTATCAATTGCTAATTTATTAGGAGTTTGATGCGTGTTGATTATGATTTTTGCTTGTTTTTCATGATGATAGGCGCGTTGCTCCGGTGGGGTGAAATCGGCCGCTGGTGTAGTTTTGTAGTGAAAACGACTTGTTTTTACGGGCGCTTACATGCCGTTCGATCCGCCGCCGGACGGTGGCTTGACAGCTTGTCGGGCTTGGCGAGTAATCAGGTTTCGCCATGCATGGGCTCGTCGTTGTAACGGGCCTGGCAATGCCTCTTTTGTGGTTGCTTACTGCAAAATGACGGTGTTGGCGTTCATGGCTAATACCACTTGGTATCGCCTGAACAAAACCAATAACGAGGAGACGCTTTCCATGTCCCGTTTTAACCGCTTCACCCTGGCCGCAATCCCGGCCGCACTGTTTGCCGTGCAAGCCTTTGCTGCCAGCCCGGCTTGGCAAGAAGGCCAGACCTATAACGCTGGCACCGTCGTGTCGTACAGCGGCAGCGATTACCAGGCACTGGTAACGCACACCGCCTACGTGGGCGCCAACTGGAATCCGGCCGCGAGCCCGACGCTGTGGAAGCTGGTTAGCGCCGGCACGCCGACGCCTGCGCCTACCCCGACGCCAAGCGCTACGCCAACCCCGGCACCGACGCCTGCTCCTACGCCAGCTCCGACTCCGGCGCCGACTCCGAGTGGCTGTGTCGCTTGGTCGAATACCGCCGTGTATAACGCCGGCCAATGCGTCACTCATGGCGGCGTGACCTACAAGGCCAAGTGGTGGACGCAAAACAATATCCCGGGTGCCGAGCAATGGGGCCCATGGGAAGTGCAAGGCAGTGTGACTCCGACGCCAGCTCCGACCCCGGCTCCGACGCCAGCTCCGACGCCAGCTCCGACCCCGGCTCCGACCCCGGCTCCGACCCCAGCGCCTACCCCAGCGCCTACCCCGGCTCCGACCCCAGCGCCTACCCCGGCTCCGACGCCAGCTCCGACCCCGGCGCCGACCCCGGCACCGACGCCAGCGCCGACGCCAGCACCGACCCCAGCGCCGACGCCAGCACCGACCCCAGCACCGACCCCTGCGCCGACCCCGAGCGGTCAGGAAGCCTGCCGTCCGGACGGTCTGGTGAGCAGCGTCGCCAACGTACCGTATTGCACCGTTTACGATACCAATGGCCGCGAAATCCTCGCTAATGGCCTGAAACGCCGCATCATCGGCTACTTCACCAACTGGCGCACCGGCAAGAACGGTCTGCCGAGCTACCTCGCGTCCGACATTCCGTGGAACGACATCTCCCATGTGAACTACGCGTTCGCGCACGTCGACAGCGCCAACAAGGTGTCGGTCAATGCAGGCGTGGCCGGCAACGAATCGACCGGCATGGTATGGGACGGTTCCGATGGCAAGCCGGTGATCGCCGGCAACGAAATGGATCCGAGCCTGCCGTACAAGGGCCACTTCAACCAGCTGACCAAGTTCAAGAAACAGCACCCTGGCGTTCGCACCCTTGTGTCGATCGGCGGCTGGGCTGAAACCGGCGGCTACTTCGGTCCAGACGGCAACCGCGTCGCTTCGGGTGGCTTCTACACGATGACGACCAACGCCGACGGTTCGATCAACCAGGCCGGCATCAACACCTTCGCCGAATCGGTCGTGGCCTTCCTGCGCCAGTACGGTTTTGACGGCGCCGACATCGATTACGAGTACCCGACCACGATGGACAAGGCCGGCAACCCGCTCGACTGGAGCGTGTCTAGCCCGCGTCTGAAGGGTCTGCAGGCGTCGTACCGTGCGCTGCTGGAAACGCTGCGTACCAAGCTCGATCAGGCTGCGGTGGCCGACGGCAAGTACTACATGCTGACGATCGCTTCGCCGTCGTCCGCTTACCTGCTGCGTGGCATGGAGTCGTACCAGGGCGTGAAGTACCTCGATTACGTCAACATGATGACGTATGACCTGCACGGTGCATGGAACGAGTTCGTCGGTCCGAACGCCGCGCTGTTCGACGACGGCAAGGATGCCGAGCTCGCCAAGTGGTCGGTCTACAGCTCGGCACAATACGGCGGCATCGGCTACCTGAACACCGACTGGGCCTTCCAGTACTTCCGCGGTGCGCTGCCGGCCGGCCGTATCAACGCCGGTGTGCCGTACTACACCCGTGGCCACAAGGACGTGACCGGCGGTACCAACGGCCTGTGGGGCACCTCGCCGAAGTCGAGCAACTGCGGCCCGGGCCTGACCGAGTGCGGTCTGGGTGCGGTCGGTATCGACAACATCTGGCACGACAAGGATCAGAACGGCAACGAAATGGGCGCTGGTTCGAACCCGATGTGGCACGCCAAGAACCTCGAGAAGGGCATCGCGGGCGACTACCTGCCGCTGTTCAACCTCAAGGCGACCGATCTGGTTGGCACCTACTCCTACAACTACGATGCGACCCTGGTTGCTCCGTGGCTGTGGAACGCCAGCAAGAAGGTGTTCATCTCGACCGAGGATGAAACCTCGATCCAGAAGAAGGCCGAGTGGATCATCAACAAGGGCGTTGGTGGTGCGATGTTCTGGGAACTGGCTGGCGACTATGCCTATGACGCCAACAAGACCAACCTGAACGGCACCAAGGGCCAGTACGTGCCGGGCTCGACGCTGACCAAGTTGCTGGCGACCAACTTCCGCAACGCTGCGCCTTACGGCAACAAGCGTGCGAAGACCGCCATGCCGGCACAGCAGATCGACCTGAAGTTCGAGTTGACCAACTTCAAGCTGGGTGATCAGAACTATCCGATCAACCCGTACCTGAAGGTCACCAACAACACCGGCGCAACGCTGCCGGGCGGTACCGTGGTCGAGTTCGACTATCCGGTGTCGGCGCCGAACAATATGGCCGACCAGTCGGGTGCAGGTCTGAAGGTCGTGTCGTCGGAACACACCGGCAACAACGTCGGCGGCTTCAAGGGTGACTTCCACCACGTCAAGTTCTCGACCCCAAGCTGGCAGACGCTGGCTCCGGGTGCGAGCATCGACATCACCCTGAACTACTACCTGCCGATTACCGGCCCGTCGAACTATGTCGTCACCATCGGCGGCAAGAGCTACGCGGTGAAGCAGGAGTACCCGTCGCTGCCGGCCGGTACGGTTCAATAATCTTCCTGTTGTAGACCTTGAACGGGCAGGCCTTGCGGCTTGCCCGTTTTTTTATGGCCTGACCGGGTGGAATGCCTGCGCTTGCAGCCAGGACGATGCCGACATCAAACGGCAATAATTCACAAATTAATTACTTTTGCTGCTATGCAGCATATGATGGTCTGGTAAGTGCATTCAACCGATGGAGGAATAGAACCATGGATAACTTGACGAACTATCTGAGCACAATCTGGCGCAGCGCACTTGAGGCTGCTGGCCCGGGCCTGGTCCGCCAGTACGATGATCACGCACGGCTCTGCGCCTGGCTGCAGGTTCAGGGTGAAACGCCGGAAGGCAATGTGGCCTGAGGGTGGCCGCCGCAAGCGCGGGCACGCGGTATGCCGCGTGCGCTGCGTGTTTGGCGGCTGCCGATGTGCCGCGTGGCGGCGCCTGGCTTAGCCGAGGATGGTCGGCGCAGCGCCGCCGAGCACGACCTTGCCGCTGCGCAGCGCCGGCGGCGGGGTGATGCCCATCGAGACGTAGACACTGGTCAGTTTGTCGACGCCGATATTGGCCGGCCGTACCCAGTCGGCCGGCACGTACAACAGGCCGCCACCGATGGGTACCGGTGCCGTGGGCACCAGTACGGCATAGTAGAGCCGGCCGTCGAGGTCGACCGGTTCGGGGCTCGGCATCAGCGCCAGTACCGCGACGCCGTCGCCGCCGAAGAAGCACCATACCGGGCTCATCGCGCCGATGTCGGCCTCCTGTTTCTGATCCAGCAGGCCGACGAAGCGGTCGGCAAGGTTATAGAGGCTGCCGAACAGCGGAATCCGTCGCAAGGTCAGGTCGACCAGTTTGGCCAGCGGCCGTTTCAACCCCGATTGCACCGCAAGACCCAGCGGGTAAATGGCGACGAGCAGCAACAGCGTGCCAAGCAGATAGGCAATTACGTCATTGCTGGCAAACGGTTGCCCCAGCGCGCCAAACATCTGGCCGATGAGGCTCTCGGGGCCGATGAAACTATTCAGCACGCTGACAACCCAGCCGATCAGCGCGAGCGTCATCGCCAGTGGCAATAGCGCCAGCAAACCGGCCAGCCAGGTGGTGAGGATGGATTTGACGCTGCGCTTGATCATGAGGTGCGGGAGTCCGGTATGGGGTGTGTGGTTGGGATTATCGCAGCCACAACGTCAGTAACAAGCCCGCCAGCAGCGCGGCGATCGCGCCCAGCAGCCAGTTGCGTTTTTTCTGTTCCCACATCAGCCCCTGATAGCCGGTGACCATCAGCTCGACATGGTTGGCGCTGGCGATCTCGTTCAGTTTGCGCGGCAGCGTCGGCAGCATCGCCGCCCACTGCGGTGCCTCGTGCTTGAGATTGCGCACCAGCGCGCGCCAGCCGATCTGTTCGTTCATCCAGCGCTCGAGGAAGGGCTTGGCTGTGTCCCACAGATCCAGGTCAGGGTCGAGCTGGCGACCGAGGCCTTCAATGTTGAGCAGCGTTTTTTGCAGCAGCACCAGTTGCGGCTGGATTTCGACGTTGAAGCGCCGGCTGGTTTCGAACAGGCGCAGCAGGATCTGGCCGAACGAGATCTGCGAGATCGGCTTGTCGAAGATCGGCTCGCACACGGTGCGTACCGCGGCTTCGAGTTCCTCGACCCGGGTATCCTTGGGTACCCAGCCCGATTCGATGTGGGCGCTGGCGACGCGGCGATAATCTCGGTTGAAGAAGGCGAGGAAATTGATCGCCAGATACTGTTTATCCACATCCGAGAGGTTGCCGACGATGCCGAAATCCAGCGCGATATAGCGGTTGTCAGCGGCGACGAAGATATTGCCCGGATGCATGTCGGCGTGGAAAAAACCGTCGCGGAACACTTGGGTAAAGAAGATCTCCACCCCGTAGCGGCCGAGTTTCTTCAGGTCGATCCCGGCGGCGCGCAGCGCGTCGATGTGGCTGATCGGCGTGCCGTCCATCCATTCCAGCGTCAGTACCTCGCGACTGGTCCAGTCGTAGAACACTTCGGGAACGATCAGCTGGCTTGAACCAATGAAATTGCGCCGCAGCTGGCTGGCGTTGCCGGCCTCGATCATCAGGTCGAGTTCGTCGTGCAGGTACTTGTCGAATTCGGCGACCACTTCTTTGGGTCGCAGCCGCTTGCCGTCGGCGGACAGCCGTTCCACCAGTCCCGCCATGACCCGCATCAGCGCCAGATCGGATTCGATCACCGGCAGGATGTCCGGGCGCAAGACCTTGACCGCGACGGCACGGCCGTTTGGTAACGTGGCGCGGTGCACTTGCGCGATCGAGGCGCTGGCAACCGGGGTGCGATCAAAATCGGCGTACAGCATGGCCAGCGGCTTGCCCAAGCCCGCTTCGATCACCGCGACGGCGGTGTCGCCCGAGAACGGAGGGACGCGATCTTGCAGCAAGGCCAGTTCATCGGCGATGTCCGTAGGCAACAAATCGCGGCGCGTTGACAGCACCTGGCCGAATTTGACGAAAATCGGCCCGAGGTCTTCCAGTGCCAGTCGCAGCCGCTCGCCGCGCGGTTTGTCGAGCTTGCGCCAGAAGCAGGCGGCGTTGATCAGCTTGCGCAGGCCATGTGTGCGTTCATGACCGAGCAGGAATTCATCGAGCCCGTAGGCGATGACGACCCGGACAATTTTGGCAAAGCGGAGCAGACGCATCAGCGGTATTTCTTTTCGAGCAGTTCGAGTCGTTTATTCAGGCGTTCGACATCATCGCGCAGTACATCGACGCCACCGAAGTGGCGGCCGGCATCATGCTTGTGGGCGAGCAGCGGTGCTTCATCTCGCCAGTATTCGATCAGATGCGCAGCCATGCGGGCGCCGATGGCGCCGGGAATGCCGCCGACCTTGCCGGCGAGCCAGACGACGCGGTGCGCGGCAACGTCGCCGACCAAGGTCGACAGCGATTCGGCGGTTTCCCAGCGCACCAGCCCCAGCGTGCGGCCGACACCGGCGGCCAGATGCTGGTCGCCGACAAGCAGCAGCTGGCGCTGTGCGCCGGTGCGGTCGAACGGCAGGGTCATGAAGAAGCGCAGCCCCAGCGCCAGCGTTGCCTCGGGCTCGGCATCGCGGGCAACAAAGCGGCCGGCTTCAATGGCCAGCGTGGCCGACATCACCGGGAACACCAGCCTGATCACCCGGCCATCGAAGCGTGCCAGTTCGGCACGGGCCGCGGCGTCGTGATCGAACAGGCGGTTGAGCAGGCCGGCCAGCATCAGAACTTGTAGCCCTTGTGCAGCGCGACGATGCCGGCGCTCATATTGTGATATTCGACGCGGCCAAAGCCGACGTCCTGCATCAGCGTTTTCAGCGTTTCCTGATCCGGGTGCATGCGGATCGATTCGGCCAGATACTGATACGAATCGGCATCGTTGGTGATCAGCTTGCCCATCAACGGCAGCAGCTTGAACGAGTACAAGTCATACACCGGCTTGACCGGCGCCCAGACCTTGGAGAATTCCAGCACCAGCAGACGGCCGCCGGGTTTGAGCACCCGGTGCATTTCGGCCAGTGCCTTGTCCTTGTGGGTCATGTTGCGCAGGCCGAAGGCGACCGAGACGATGTCGAAGTAGTTGTCCGGGAAGGGCAGCTTTTCGGCATCGCACTGCGCGGTCGGCACGGCGAAACCGGCGTCGAGCAGGCGGTCTCGGCCGACGCCGAGCATCGAGCTATTGATGTCGGTCAGCCAGACCTGGCCGGTCTTGCCGACTTTCTTCGAGAAGGCCTTGGACAGATCGCCAGTGCCGCCGGCGATATCAAGCACGCGGTTGCCCGGTCGGGCGCCGCTGGTTTCGATGGTGAAGAACTTCCAGGCGCGGTGCAGGCCGGCGCTCATCAGATCGTTCATCACATCGTATTTCTGCGCGACCGAATGGAAGACTTCGGCGACTTTTTGCGCCTTGTCCGATTCGTTGACGGTCTTGTAGCCGAAATGGGTTTGTTGTTCAGTCATGGGTCACCCGGTCAATCAAGGTCAAATCAATATCAGTCGTGGCGCTGCGGAGCACGGCTGGCGTTATCCAATCGATCGCGGCTGGCGTTACTCGATTGATCACGGCTGGCACCGTGG
The DNA here is from genome assembly GCF_015140455.1 of Jeongeupia sp. HS-3. Classification (NCBI taxonomy): domain Bacteria; kingdom Pseudomonadati; phylum Pseudomonadota; class Betaproteobacteria; order Neisseriales; family Chitinibacteraceae; genus Jeongeupia; species Jeongeupia sacculi. The sequence continues at coordinate 3,190,950 of NZ_AP024094.1, forward strand.
GCCGTGAGCTTGTCGAGGTAGTCCTGCCACAGCGTCGTCTGGTCACGGCCCAGCTCGAACAGCCAGTCCCACGAATACAGCCCGGAATCGTGGCCATCGTCAAACACCAGTTTCACCGCGTAATTGCCGACCGGCTCGATCGCGACGATGTTGACCTCGCGCTTGCCGGTCTGCAGCACGCCGGGGCCGGCGCCATGGCCGCGCACTTCGGCCGACGGGCTGTAAACGCGCAGGTATTCGCAGGGCAGCGAAAATGCCGAGCCATCGTCAAAAGCGATGTCGAGCATGCGTGCGCCCTGATGCAATGTCAGTGCCGTCGGTTGCGGCGTATTCGGTTTGAGTCCGGCCATGAAGAATCCGGGAGCTGGAAATAGACTGCAATGATAGCGCGAGCGGGCAGGGGCGTCGCGGCCGCATCGTCTTGCTAAAGACGTCAGCGGATGCAACTTGTAATATTAAGTTCACACGAAGGCATTACGCTCGCCACAAACCACGAAATGCCAACTGGGAATCCCATGCCTGCGAATATCCTGCTCGTCGAAGACGAACCCGCCATCCAGGAGTTGATTGCGTTCAACCTCACCCAGGCGGGGCATCACGTGATGCGTGCCGACTCGGTCGAGAGCGCGATGGGCATCGTGCGCAATGCGCTGCCCGATCTGATCCTGCTCGACTGGATGCTGCCGGGCATGTCCGGCATCGATTTCGCCAAGAAGTTGCGTGCCGAAGAGCGCACCAAGACCATTCCGCTGATCATGCTTACCGCTCGTTCGGACGAGCAGGACAAGATCATCGGCCTTGAAACCGGTGCCGACGACTACATCACCAAGCCGTTCAGCCCGCGCGAACTGCAGGCCCGCATCAAGGCGGTGCTGCGCCGCCGCTCGCCGCAGATCACCGACGATGTGGTCGAGGTGCAAGGATTAAGGCTTGATCCGACCACGCACCGTGTTACCGGGCACGGCAAGCCGCTTGATCTGGGGCCGACCGAGTTCCGGCTGTTGCATTTCTTCATGACCCACGCCGAGCGCGTGCACTCGCGGGCGCAGCTGCTCGATCAGGTCTGGGGCGATCACGTGTTCGTCGAGGAACGCACCGTTGACGTGCATATCCGCCGGCTGCGCTCGGCGCTGGAATCCTCGGGTTTCGATACGCTGATCCAGACGGTACGCGGCACCGGTTATCGTTTCTCGGCGCAGCAATAAGCACGACAGGCCTTCGCGCCGTAACGATTTGGCATCGCCGCGGCAAGGCTGCGGTGCCACAATTCATGAACGTCATACTACGGACGCGCTTGGCGCCCCTTTCTCATGCTCTGGCTGCGCTCCCTGATTTACTACCTCTCGATCACACTGGTCGCGCTGTTCATCGGCGCGGTCGCCGGCACCGAATGGGGTTTGATATTCGCGCTGGTCGTCGTTGGCGGCTCGGCGCTGTTTCACGTCTATAACCTCGGCCGGCTGTACCGCTGGTTGCTGGATCCGCACGTCGACAAGGTGCCGTCGAGCTTTTTGCTGTGGCAAGACCTGTTCGACAAGCTATACGACCAAGTCCGCTTGCAGAAAAAACAGCAAGAGCGGCTGGCCGCGACGCTGGAGCGCTTTACCAGCGCAGGCGAAGCATTGCCCGACGGGGTGCTGATCCTCGACGAGCACGACCGGATCGAATGGTGCAATCAGGCGGCGACCCAGCATCTGGGGATCGACCGGGTTGGCGATGTCTGGCAAGTGATCACCAACATCATCCGCCAGCCCAGCCTGCGCGATTACCTGCGCAGCCAGGATTTCGCCCACCCGCTGATGCTGCGGCTGACGCGCCCGCTCGATCAGGTGCTGACGGTACAGATGGTGCCGTTCGACTCGACCCGCAAACTCTTGCTGAGCCGGGACATCACCCAGCTCGACCGCATCCAGACCGTGCATCGCGATTTTATCGCCAACGTCTCGCACGAGCTGCGTACGCCCTTGACCGTGGTCGGCGGTTTTATCGAAACCATGATCGATATGCCCGACGTCGACACCCAGACGCGCAACAGGCATCTGGAACTGATGTATGACCAGACGCAGCGGATGCAGCGACTGGTCGACGATCTGCTGACGCTCTCGCGGCTCGAGAACGGCATGCAGATGAAGGAAGAAGAAGTCGATGTGCCGCAGTTGATGCGCTTGCTGGCGGTCGAGGCCGAGGGGCTGTCGCAAGGCCGGCATACCGTGGCGATCGGCTCCATCGTGCCGGCGCGGCTGATCGGCAATCACGACGAGCTGCATTCGGCCTTCGGCAATCTGGTCTCGAACGCGATCCGCTATACCCCGAACGGCGGCACCATTACGCTGCACTGGCGCATCGATAACGGCCAGCCGGTATTCGCGGTGCAGGACACCGGCATCGGCATCGCGCCCGAACATGTGCCGCGACTGACCGAGCGCTTTTACCGTGTCGACCGCGGTCGCTCGCGCTCGACCGGCGGCACCGGTCTCGGTCTGGCCATCGTCAAACACATCCTGCAACGGCATCAGGCGCAGATGGCGATCCAGTCCAAACTGGGGCAGGGCAGTGAATTCTCGGTGCGCTTTCCGATGCAGCGTTTGCTGGCCGAATGCTGAGCGCGTAGTCAACAGGGGTAGCTACCTAGCTCGGCGTCGGTGGTTTTCTGGCACAATTAAATGACGCCCGCAGCCGGGCACTTTGCCTCAGCGCAATGTCTAATTCCATGCCGCTGTCAGATAATGCGCGCTGACGCCCTTCCGGCAGGAGCCGGTGCTGGCGGCCTTCCCTTCATCGTATGAGGATCACGTTATGAGCAACATCGCTGCCATCAAGCCCTTCGGTCAACGCATCTGGCTGGACAATCTGTCCCGCGGTTTGCTGAAGTCTGGCGCCCTGCAGAAACTGATCGACGAAGACGGCATTGCTGGCGTGACTTCCAACCCGGCTATTTTCTACAAGTCGATTTCGTCCGACCCGCTTTACGCCGGCGATCTGGCCGAATTGAAGAAGCAAAACATCAGCGCCGAAGCGCGTTACGAAGCGCTGGTGGTGCCGGATATCCAGGCAACGTGCGATCTGACCCGCCCGCTGTACGACAATTCCAAGGGCCTGGACGGTTACGTCAGCCTCGAAGTGTCGCCGCATCTGGCCAATGACACCCTCGGCACCATCGCCGCGGCCAAGCGCCTGTGGGCCGAGATCAATCGCCCGAACGCGATGATCAAGGTGCCGGCGACGCACGCCGGCGTGCTGGCGTTCGAACAACTGATCGCCGCCGGCATCAATGTCAATATCACGCTGATGTTCAGCCTCAAGCAAACCGACGACGTGCTGACCGCGTACATCCGCGGCCTCGAAGCGCGCGCCGCCGCCGGTCTGCCGGTCGACCATGTGCAAGCCGTGGCTTCGGTGTTCCTGTCACGCGTCGACGTGCTGCTCGACAAGCAGCTCGACGCCATCGGCACGCCGGAAGCGCTGGCACTGCGCGGCAAGAGCGCCATCGCCTTCGTCAAGGTTGCTTACCAGCACTACAAGCAGTTGTTCCACGGCACCCGTTTCGAGAAGCTCAAGGCACTGGGCGCGCATCCGCAGCGTCTGCTGTGGGCGTCGACCGGTACCAAGAACGCCGCCTACTCGGACGTGCTCTACGTTGAAGAGCTGGTCGGCCCGGAAACCGTCAACACCGTGCCGGATGGCACGCTCGATGCGTTCCGCGATCACGGCGTGGCCGCGAACAAGCTCGACACCCAGATCGACGATGCGGTGCGGACGCTGGCGGCGCTGCGCAAGCTCGGCTTCGACTTCAACCTCGTCGGCGAGCAACTGCAGTCCGAAGGCCTGAAGCTGTTCGATGACGCATTCGACAAGCTGCTGGAACTGACCGCTTAAGTTCTGCGGTCGAAAAAAAAACAGCCCGTCCGGTTACCCGGCGGGCTGTTCTGTTTTGGGGCCAGCCCGGCGCGGCAGGCTAGAGCGCGTCTTCCATTCCCAACTCCTGAATCTTGCGCGTCAGCGTGTTGCGGCCCCAGCCCAGGAGTTCGGCCGCTTCGATGCGCTTGCCGCCGGTATGCGTCAGTGCCTGCACGATCACGGTACGCTCGAAGGCGGGGACGATATCGTCGAGTACGCGCGCATCGCCGCGCGCGAGTCGCAATGCGATTTCCTGCGCCAGTAGCCGGCGCCAGTCGCCACTGCCGACGGTTTCGCTGCCGGCGTGATTATCGACGAGCTCGGGCGGCAGATCGTTGACGGTGACCACCGCGCCGGGCGCCATCACGGTGATCCAGTGGCAGAGGTTTTCCAGCTGGCGCACATTGCCGGGGAAAGAAAAGCCGCCCAGCTTGGCCATCGCTTCGTCAGACAGGCGCTTGGCGTCGACACCGAGCTCGGACGCCGAGCGGCCGAGGAAGTAGCGCGCCAGCAGCGGAATGTCCTCGCGCCGCTCGCGCAGCGCCGGCAGCCGCAGCCGGATCACGTTGAGGCGGTGGTAAAGGTCTTCGCGGAACACGCCGTCCTTGACCCGGGTTTCCAGATCCTGATGTGTCGCGGTGATCACGCGCACATTGGCCTTGATCGGCGAGTGGCCGCCGACACGGTAGAAAAAGCCGTCTGACAGCACGCGCAGCAGCCGCGTCTGCAGATCGAAAGGCATGTCGCCGATTTCATCGAGGAACAGCGTGCCGCCCTCGGCCTGCTCGAAGCGCCCGGTGCGGCGGGCGTCGGCGCCGGTGAACGCGCCGCGCTCGTGGCCGAACAGCTCGGATTCGAGCAGGTCTTTCGGGATCGCCGCCGAGTTGATCGCGATGAACGGCTTGGCCGCACGCGGGCTGTGGCGGTGCAGCGCGCGGGCGACCAGTTCCTTGCCCGAGCCCGATTCGCCGGTGATCAGCACCGTGGCCGCCGACTGGCTCAGCCGGCCGATGGCGCGGAACACATCCTGCATCGCCGGCGCCTGGCCGAGGATGTCCGGCGCGGTGAGCGGGACGATGTCGTCGCCGAGCTGGCGCTCGCCTTCCTGCATCGCGCGGCGGATCAGCGCGACCGCGGCATCGACGTCGAAGGGCTTGGGCAGGTATTCAAACGCGCCGGCCTGAAACGCCGAGACCGCGCTGTCCAGATCCGAATGCGCGGTCATGATGATGACCGGCAGGCCGGGGTGATCCTGTTTGACGCGCTCCAGAAAGCTCAGCCCCGATTCGCCGGGCATGCGGATATCGCTGACGATGGCCGCCGGGGTCGAGCGCGCCAGCGCGTCGATGGCTTCGGTGGCCGAACTGAAGGTGGCGTGGTCGATACCATCGCGTGTCAGTGCTTTTTCGAAGACCCAGCGAATCGAGCGGTCATCGTCGATGATCCAGACGGTACTCACGATGTGCTTCCTTGTATCGGTGTGGCCGCCTGCCAGCCATTGAGCGGCAGGTGCAGCGTAAAGCAGGTATCGCCGGGGCGGCTGTCGAACTCGATGGTGCCGCGATGCTGGCTGACGAAGGTGTGCGCCAGATGCAGGCCAATGCCGGTGCCGCCGGGGCGACCGGAGACCAGCGGGTAGAACAGCGTATCTTTCAACTGCTCGGGAATGCCGGGGCCGTTGTCGTGAATCTGTACCTGAATCGCCAGTGGAAAGCGCTGACGGTTCAGCGTGACCTGCCGCGCCACGCGGGTGCGCAGTACGATCTCGCCGACGCCGGCCATCGCCTGCACGGCGTTGCGGACAATATTGAGCAGCGCCTGAATCAGTTGCTCGCGGTCGCCGATCAGATTGGGCAGGCTGGTGTCGTAATCGCGCCGTACCGCCAGGCCGTTCGGCGTCTCGGCGAGCACCACGCTGCGTACGCGCTCAAGCACCTCGTGAATCGACAGCTCGGACAACTGCGGCAGCCGGTGCGGCGTCAGCAGCCGGTCGAGCAGGCTTTGCAGCCGTTGCGATTCCTCGATGATGACCTGGGTGTATTCCTTCAGGTGCGGGCTCGGCAACTCGCTCGACAAAAGCTGTGCCGCGCCACGGATGCCGCCGAGCGGATTCTTGATTTCATGCGCCAGATTGCGGATCAACTCGCGGTTGGCCAATTGCTGCGCTTGCAGTCGCTCTTCGTTGGCGATGCGGCGCTGCTGGTCGATCTGACGGATTTCGACCAGCGCCAGCGTTTGCTTGGCGCGCTCGATCGGGCCGGCCGTCAGCGTCACATAGATTTCGCCCTGCGGCACCGGCAACAGCAGCTCGTATTCGGTGATGCTGACGTTTCTGGCCAGCGCCGTGCCGACCGCGGCGACGACGGCGCTTTCGGGCGACAGGCAAGCGGCCAGCGACAGGCCGAGCTGGTCGTCCTTGAGGCCGAACAGGTCGTGTGCAGCCGGGTTGAAATACACCAGCGTGCCATCGTTGGAAGTGGCGAGGATCGCCGCCTCCAGATAATCGAGGCCGCAAAAATGGGGGTCGTGCATGCTAGGCACCGTGGCATGGATGACATGCCTTCACTAAGCAATTACCGCGCCAGCTGTGTTGGCGCGGATTGCCTGGCGGGCAGATTCATCACGATTGATGGTTGCACCATCTTAGTGCATTCATCCGTTTGTGCGGGCCGGAATGCAGCAGCGAGCACGGTGCGTCCATTTTGGCGCATGCCAGGTGGGGGGCGACGGGGGCTTAGCGAACCCGGGTGAGTTCGTTGTTGAGCGCGGTGACGTTTTTTTCGTGCGTCACCACCGCTTCACGCAGGCGGCCGAGGCGTTCGACGTAACGCTGCGGATTGGCCTTTTCATCGGCGCTGCGGTTGCCCTCGGCATCGGCGAGTGCCTGTTTGGCGCCGGCGAGCGCGGTTTTCTCGCTGCCCAGTTCGTCCTGGAGGATTTGTTTGCGATTGCTGTCGCGGCTTTTTTGCGTGGCCGCATCGACCTTGGGGAAATTGCCGGGCGATGGCGTGCTGACCTTGGGGGCGGTGTTACCGCCGCTCTTGGCGCGTGATTTAGCCGGCGCCGGAATCACCGAAATCGAGTCGATGTAGATGCGCTGCGCGCCCTTCATCGGCGTATTGGTGAAAGTGACGTGGCCGTTTTCGTCGACATACTTGTAAATGTCGGCGAGCGCCAGCGAAGGCAGCATCAGGATGGCAAGCAGCGGGTAAAGCAGTTTCATGAGTCAAAACCTAACACAGCCAGGCGCCCTCGTCAGGATGCCGGGCTATCACTGTGGCCTAGCGGTTTATCGGGGGCGATCACGTCGCGGACGCGCTGCTTGAGGATTTTGGCTTCGGGGAAGCCGCCTTCGGTCTTGCGATCCCACACCAGTTCGTCGTTCACATGCACTTGAAACAAGCCGCCGCTGGCCGGTTGCAGCGCGACTTCGCCGATCTCGTCGACAAAGGTGGTCAGCAGCTCCTGTGCCAGCCAGGCCGCGCGCAGCAGCCATTGGCACTGGGTGCAGTAGCGGATGGTGATGCGTGGTTTGTGCATTGCCTCGCGCATCAGAACACCAGCCCGAGCCGGCGCAGCTGCTCGGCGGTATGGGCGGCGCTGGTGTGATGGATGCCATGCCAGCCCAGCGCGGTCGCGGCGTCGGCATTCTTCTGGCTGTCGTCGATAAAGGCCAGCTCGGCGGTCTCGACATCGGGCAGATCGCGCTTGATGCACGCGTGCATCTCGGCATAGATCGCCGGATCGGGCTTGATCAGTTTGAGCCGACCGGAGACGACGATATCGCGGAAGCGCTGCAGCAGCGGGTAGTGCTGCCAGGCGTAGGGGAAGGTTTCGGCCGACCAGTTGGTCAGCCCGTACAGCGGCACGCCGGCGGCTTCGAGCGCTTCCATCAGCGCCACGCCGTCGGCCAGCGTGCCGTTCAGCGTTTCGGGCCAGCGCTCGGAAAAGGCGCGGATATGCGCTTCGTGCTGCGGGTGCTCGGCGATCAGGGCTGCGTTTGCCTCGCTGAACGGCCGACCGCCATCTTGTTGCAGATTCCATGCCGGATTGCAGACGTGTTCGAGAAACCAACGGCGTTCGGCCGCGTCCGGAATCAGCTTGCGATACAGGTAATCGGGGTTCCAGTCGAACAGGACCCCGCCGAAATCGAACACGACAGCACGTAGCGGCATGGTAGCGAGCAGCCAGTAGAGGAGTGAGGTGCCGTTATTCTACGCGTCGTCGCCTTCGCAGACGACGCAATCGCGGCCGCCGCGCTTGGCGCGGTACAGCGCGTCGTCGGCACGGCGGATCAGCAGATCAAGGGTGTCGTCGTAATCGCGCAAGGAAGCCATGCCGATGCTGACCGTGAGCCGTACCATCTCGCCGTTGTCGAGGCCGATGCGGATCGAGGCGATCGCCTGCCGCAGCTTCTCGGCGACCCGGCGCGACTCCTCCTTGCTGGTTGCCGGGAGCAGCACGACGAACTCCTCGCCGCCCCAGCGGGCGAAACTGTCGCTGGCGCGCAGTGCCGCGGTACAGGCATCGCAGGCGGCGCACAGTGCCAGATCACCGGCGTGGTGGCCGTAACTGTCGTTGATCAGCTTGAAGTGGTCCAGATCGAGAATCAGCACACTCAGCGGTTCGGGATAGCGGCGGGCGTGCAGCAGTTGTTCGGTGGCGCGGTGCAGCCATTCACGCCGGTTGCGCGCGCCGGTGAGCTCGTCGATGGTCGCCAGTTCGGCCAGCTTGGCGTTGCTGGCGGCGAGCGCCTCGGTGCGGGCGATCACTTCGGCCTCCAGCCGCATCCGGTGGCGCAAGAGCAGCGTTTGCGCCAGCGCGAGGTAATGCAGCATGAAGCCGGTCGAGAACAGAAATATCTGCAGATTGAGGTAAGAGAGTTCGGACGTCGCACCGATGAAAATGCCCTGCCCGTGCGCGGTGCCGGCGATGCTGGTCAGCGCCAGCAGCAAGACCGCGAGGCTGGTGCCGGGCAGGCCGTACTGGATCGCCATCACCAGCAGCAGTGGCAGCACCAGCATCAGCGTATGGCGGTAGACGAGGAAGGCCAGGGCCAGCACGGTGACGAAGGCGGCGATCCACCACCACGGCAGCGACACCAGCCGCGGCCAGCGGCCACGATCGCGCCAGCCGGCAAAGCATGGGCCGATCAGGAACAGGCCGCTGGCATGACCCAGGATCAGGATCAGCGTGCGCCAGCCGGTCTCCATGATCGAGGGCTGGTTGCCGATGCCGGCCACGTTCAGCAGCAGCACCTGGATGGGTTGCGTCAGCAGTGGCGGCAGCATGACCACGTAGAGCCAGAAATAAAGCAGCTCGCGCGGCTCGCGCAGCAGCGGATGCTGAAAGCGCGCTTCACCGCTGCGCCAGCCGATCCGTGCCAGATGCGCTTCGGCCATGTCGACAAAGGCCAGCGCGCCCGCCAGCGGCAGCGCGAATTCGATGCCGAGCATCATCGTCAGCTGCGGCAGGTGCACGATGGTGCTGCCGAACCAGACACTGGCATAGCCGCGACGCCCGCCCAGCAGCAGACAGACAAGACCGGCGCCGGAGGCGAACTCCATCACCGGCAGTGGCCCCACCGCCAGTCGCGCCAGCCAGGCACTGCCATAGCCGCACAGCACGTACAGTGTCGTGAGCGTGAGCGCGAGCCGGTTGGGTGTGCCGGCAAGGGGGCGAAGCAAGCGCATGGGCAAGGCCAGGCAACGGATTATTTCAGCATATTCCCGCTACCGCGCCAGCTGCTGCCGCTTGTCGGCTGTGAATAAACAAAGCGCCAGCGAGGGCTGGCGCTGGGAACGAGTACTGAGTGGGACTTACGGCTTTGCCGAGGCCACGGGCTCGGGCATCGCTGACGAGTGATGGTGCAGAATCTTCCAGCTGCCGCCGCGATTTTCGTACACATAGGTGTAGCGTGCGGCGACCTGCTGGGCGTGGCCGTCCTTGTCCTGCAGCGTGAACGTGTAGGTGCCCATGTCCACGGCCATATTGCAGTTGATCTTGATGGTGCGGCTATCGATCTTGCCTTGCGGATGCTTGCGCAGGAAATCGACGAAATAAGCCTGGATGCTGGCGCGATCGGTACGTGGCGTGTTCGACACCGTTGCTAACAGCACCGCATCGGGCCAGTAGCGGTCGGCGACCTTGGCCGGATTCTGCGTCGCCAGCGAAGCATTCCATTGCTCGAACAAGCTTGCGATCGCGGCATCGCCGGCCTTGGCGCACGCGGGCGCCTTGGCGAGCGCGCCGCCGGACAGCGTCAGCGCTGCGGCGGCTAACAGGGGGAGGGAAAGTGATTTCATGGTTGAGGCGTCCTGAACGGGCGGTGATTCGGTTCGGCGCAAAAGCGCGCCCGGCTCAGTTCATCCTAACGTCATAAGGTTCGTGGCCGGATGGACAAGTGGCTGTTTTCGCCGTCAAACGGTTGCGCCCTGCTCAGCGCCACCAGCGCGGAAACATGAAGATCGTGAACAGGCCGCTCAGGCTGAGCAGCATCACGCCGCCGGTCGTGATTGTTAGCCAGAAAAAGAGGCGCCACGACGACGACTGGATCCGGCGCCATTCGCCGTTGCGTGCCACCCGCCAGACATCGGCCATATAGCCACCGATCGACTCGGTTTCCAGAAAACCGTGGGTGGCCTTGGGCGAGAGCATGTCGTGGTAGTGCGTTTCCAGATGGTCATACACCAGTCGGGCCAGCAGCGTGAACAGCAGGAAACCGCCCAGCCCGGTGCTTACGAGTGTCGGCAGCAGGTAATCGAGCACGAACTGTTTGATCACGGCAGCACCTCGGCGAACTGGATGTCCGGGCTCAGGTCGGTGTAGTTGCTCACGTCGGCGAGAATCTCTGCGCCATGGGCCGCCAGCCCGTCGGCCAGTCGCTGCGGGTCGGCAAAGTGCAGCAGGCCAACGGCAAGATAGCGTGGCGAATTGCCATCCGGCGACGGCAAACCGCGAACGACCTCGCTGCGCAGCAAGCCGTAGGGGCTGAGCAGGCGGTGCACCATAGTCAGGTGCTGCTGCCGGTAGTAGTCGAAGTCGAAGCGTGCGCCGGCGCTGTACGGGTAGTAGGCAGAGGCGAGTATCACCGGAGTCCCCACTGGATAAAAAAACCAACTTTAAACTGACTAGGTAATTTGCCTTATGGAAAGTTTGTAGTCGTTGTGGTTGCCGCAACAAAAAAGCCCCGCATCGCTGCGGGGCTTGGTGTCGACAGGGACGTCGCCGATTACAGCGAGTAGTACATGTCGAATTCAACCGGATGCACGTTCGTGCGGGTGCGGTTGACGTCGTTCATCTTCAATTCGATGTACGCATCAATCCATTCGTCGGTGAACACGCCGCCACGGGTCAGGAACTCGCGGTCTGCATCCAGTGCGGCCAGCGCTTCGTCGAGCGACGAGCAGACGGTCGGGATCAGCTTGTCTTCTTCCGGCGGCAGATCGTACAGGTTCTTGTCGGCCGGATCGCCCGGGTGGATCTTGTTCTGGATGCCGTCGAGGCCGGCCATCATCAGCGCGGCAAAGCACAGGTACGGGTTAGCCAACGGATCCGGGAAACGCGCTTCGATGCGACGGCCCTTGTCCGATGCCACGTGCGGGATACGGATCGAGGCCGAACGGTTCTTGGCCGAGTAAGCCAGCTTCACCGGTGCTTCGTAGTGCGGAACCAGACGCTTGTACGAGTTGGTGCCCGGGTTGGTGATCGCGTTCAACGCCTTGGCATGCTTGATGATGCCGCCGATGTAGAACAGCGCGGTTTCCGACAGGCCAGCGTAGCCGTTGCCTGCGAACAGGTTCTTGCCGTCTTTCCAGATCGACTGGTGCACGTGCATGCCCGAGCCGTTGTCGCCAACGATCGGCTTAGGCATGAAGGTTGCGGTCTTGCCGTACTGGTTCGCGACGTTGTGAACCACGTACTTGAGGATCTGGGTCCAGTCGGCGCGCTGGGTCAGCGTGCTGAACTTGGTACCGATTTCGTTCTGACCGGCGTTCGCCACTTCGTGGTGGAACACTTCGACCGGCACGCCGAGTTCTTCCAGCACCAGCACCATCGAGGCGCGGATGTCTTGATGGCTGTCGACCGGCGGAACCGGGAAGTAGCCGCCCTTGACGCGCGGACGGTGGCCGAGGTTGCCGCCTTCGAACTTCTCGCTGGTCGCCCAGGCGCCTTCTTCCGAGCCGATCTTGACGAAGCAGCCCGACATGTCCGTATTCCAGCGGATATTGTCGAAGATGAAGAATTCAGGTTCCGGACCGAAGTAGGCGGTGTCGCCGATACCGGTGGTCTTCAGATACGCCTCGGCGCGCTTGGCGAGCGAACGCGGATCGCGGTCGTAGCCCTTGCCGGTAGCCGGCTCGATCACGTCACACGTGATGATGACGGTCGGCTCATCGAAGAACGGGTCGATATTGGCGGTCGACGGATCCGGCAGCAGCAGCATGTCCGAAGCTTGAATGCCCTTCCAGCCGGCGATCGACGAACCGTCGAAGGCGTGGCCGTTTTCGAACCATTCTTCGTCAACAACGTGCGAAGGCACGGTGACGTGGTGTTCTTTACCAATGGTGTCGGTGAAACGCAGGTCGACAAAGCGAATGTCGTTGTCCTGGATCAGCTTGAGAACGTCGGCTACCGCCATCTTTACAACTCCTTGAAAAGCGAGAGGAACAAGAGAAATTTGAAGTGACCAATCGCGAGTCGCGACAGGGATGGCAGATCAGTAAGCAGGAACCATGCCAGCCATGATTGAGGGTCGATCCATTGTGCCACAATCCGGTGCGCCAAGAACAACACCGTATTGCCACACCCGGCATTGGCCTGTATTGGCCCCAAGCTGGTGCCCGTTTGTCATTGGCGCACCTAAATGGTGCGCTATTGCGCCGTGGCAAAGGACGCACGAAAATCGATGCATCAGCAACGGCCCGATGATAGGGCCCAAGGAGAACACGATGAGCCAAGCCGCCCAGATTCTTGAAGTCGCGAGTCAGCGAGGCCGTGCCCAAGGCTTGCCCTATGCCGGCGCGGTGACGCCGCTTGAGGCGCAAGCGCTGCTGAGCAGCCTGCCAAATGCCAAACTGGTGGATGTTCGCACCCATGCCGAATGGGCGTTTGTCGGTGTGGTGCCGGGGGCCGAGTTGATCGAATGGAAGCGCTATCCGGGCATGACGCCGAATCCGGATTTTCTGACTCGCTTGAAGGCCGAGGTCGATCCGGAGGGCGTGGTGCTGTTCTTGTGCCGCAGCGGCGCGCGCAGCCACGATGCGGCGGCCCTGGCGGCGGCGCATGGCTATAGCACCGCGCTGAACGTGCTAGAGGGCTTCGAGGGCGACAAAGACGGCGCCGAACATCGCGGCCAGCTCAATGGCTGGAAAGCGGCCGGCCTGCCCTGGGTGCAGGGCTGACGCGCACTCGGCCCGGCGCGGTAAGATGCGCGTTTTCCTCGACACTCGCCGGCTAAATCATGCGTTACGTCGTCATCGGCAACCCGATTGCCCACAGCAAGTCCCCGCAAATCCACGCCGCTTTCGCCGCGCAGTTTGGCCTGAGCGATTTCAGCTACGAGCGGCTGCTGGCGCCGCTGGATGGTTTCGCCGAAACGGCGAACCTGCTGTTTGCCAGTGGGGCCGGTGGCGCCAATATCACCGTGCCGTTCAAGGAAGAAGCCTACGCCTATGCCACCAGCCTGAGCGCGCGCGCGGCGGCGGCCGGCGCGGTGAATACGCTGATCCGGCGCGAGGACGGGACGATAGAGGGGGACAACACCGATGGCGCCGGCCTGGTTGCCGATCTGCGTCGTTACGGCTCGCTCGGCGGCAGGCGCGTGCTCTTGCTGGGCGCCGGCGGTGCCGCGCGTGGGGTGCTGCTGCCATTGGCCGGTGAAGCGCCGGCGTCGATCACGCTGGCCAACCGCACTTGCGCCAGGGCTGCTGCGCTGGTCGATGCACAAGTCGATGCCATTACCGGCAAGCTTGGCGTGCCGCTGGCCGCCGCTGGTTTCGATGCACTACAGGGCGAATTTGACGTGGTCATCAACGCGACGTCGGCGAGCCTCGGCGGCGCGGCCTTGCCACTGCCGGCCAGCATATTCGCGCCCGGTGCGCTCGCCTACGACATGATGTACGGCCGGGATGAAACGCCGTTCCTCGCCCAGGCGCGCAAGGCCGGGGTGACGCTGTGCGTCGACGGCCTCGGCATGCTGGTCGGGCAGGCGGCCGAAGCGTTTACGCTGTGGACCGGCCATCGCCCCGATGTCGAGCCTGTGCTGGCGCAAATGCGCGCCGCGCTGTGACGCTCGCGCGAATGAAAAAACGGATATCGGTTGGTGACTGGATCGGCCGCATCATGCTGTTGTTGGTCGGCCTGCTGGTGCTGTGGAATCTGTGGATTTTTGCGCACGTGCTGGCGTGGCGCTGGGTCAACCCGTCGCATACGGCCTTTATGAGCGAAGGGCTGGCGCGGCTGGAGGCGAGCAATCCCGATGCCGAACTGCGGCAGCAATGGGTTGATTACACCAAGATATCTACCAATTTGAAGCGTGCGCTGGTGGCATCCGAAGATGCCAAGTTCCTTGATCACGATGGTTTTGACTGGGAAGGCATCCAGACCGCGTGGGAGAAGAACCTCAAGAAAGGCCGCATTGTCGCCGGCGGTTCGACCATCAGCCAGCAACTGGCGAAGAATCTGTTCCTTTCCTCCAAGCGTACGCCATGGCGCAAGGCCGAAGAAGTGGTGATCACGGTGATGCTGGAGGCACTGCTCGACAAGCGGCGTATCTTTGAAATCTATCTGAATGTGATCGAATGGGGCGATGGCGTCTACGGCGCCGAAGCGGCCGCACGACACTATTATCGGACCGGTGCGGGGCGCTTGAGCGTGATGCAGTCAGCCAAGCTCGCTGCCATGGTGACCAATCCCCGCTACTACGATGCCCATCGTGGTGATCGGCGTCTGGCGCGCAAAACCGCCATCATTGCCCGGCGAATGTCCTACGCCGACATCCCATAAATTTCTATATGCTTACGTAACTGGTATGTATTTGCGTTTTTTACCGTTGCGACACAGCGGTAAAGCCCGAGCCGGTTTACGATGCAATCAGATGTGAACACGGGATACGAGCATGGCAAGGCTATCGCAGGCGCTGGAAATGGTCGGTCAGACCGATCCGGGCTTGGTGCGTGCACAAAACGAAGATGCGATCGCTTGGGATGCCGATGCCGGTTTCGTGGTGCTGGCCGACGGGATGGGCGGCTATAACGCCGGTGAGGTCGCCAGTGCCATTGCGGTGGAAGTTCTGTCACGCCGGCTGTCACAGCCCTTGCCGTCATCGCCGCTGACGCACAGTACCGGGATGTCGGCCGCTCACTGGTTGCTGCAATCGATCGATGAGGCCAATCAGCTTATCTACGACACGGCGCTGTTGCAGCCGCAATGCGCCGGCATGGGAACGACGCTGGTTGCGGCATTATTTTATGACAATAGAATATTGATTGCGCATGTGGGCGATTCGCGGCTGTACCGTTTGCGCAACGCTGAGCTTACAAGGTTAACCCATGATCATTCGCTGCTACAGGAGCAAATCGATCAGGGTTTGATCGATGAGTTTGATACTCGTCATGCGGTGCAACGCAATTTACTTACGCGTGCAGTCGGCATCGATGCAGTGGTTCGTGCCGAACTGGGCGAGTTCGATACGCAGCCGGACGATCTGTATTTGCTGTGTTCGGATGGCCTCACCGATATGGTTGAAGACGAGCGAATTGCTGACATATTACTGACACTAAAGGACAATGCACCTTTGGCAGCGATGCAATTGGTGCAGAGTGCCAATCATCGCGGCGGTCATGACAATATATCGGTCATTCTGGTGGCCGTACGCCACCCTTACCCGGCCGAGGCCGGTTTCTGGTCCAGGCTGACAGCCTGGTTGAGTTGACCCGGATGCCCGTTGAGGGCACCACAGAATCTTTGTTACGCCATGGCGAAATTGCTGCTCTGCCTCGACGGTAACGTCATCAAGGAATACCGGATCCATCGCGACACGTTCGCCATCGGGCGCCGGCCGCATAACGACCTGCAGATCGAGAATCTGGCGGTGTCGGGCGAGCATGCCCGCATCGTCCGGGATGGCGAGGATTATCTGGTCGAAGATCTGGGCAGTACCAACGGCACGGTGGTGAATGGCGCGCCGGTCGAACGTGTGCCGCTGCGCAATGGCGACGAAATCGGTGTGGGCCGCTATCGTCTGCGCTTCTGGTGCGAGCCGCAAGCCGGCGGCGGTTATGCGGAGACGCTGGTGCTGCGCGAGCCGGTGGCACCGGCAAGGGTTGGCGTGATCAAGGTACTCACCGGCGGCAATAGCGGCCGGGAGATCGTTCTGAGCAAGGCCGTGACCTCGCTGGGCAAGCCGGGCGTGCAGGTCGCCATGATCGCGCGCCGGCCACAAGGCTATTTCCTGTCTCACCTCGAGGGCGCCACCCGCCCGCGTATCAATGGCAGCGAGGTTGGCACCGAGCCGCATCTTTTGAGCGAAGAAGACCTGATCGAACTCGTCGGTGTCCGGCTGGCGTTCTTCTGCCGGGACTGAGCATGCAACTGACCGTGCTCGGCTGTAGCGGCGGCATCGGTGGCTCGGCACGCACCACATCGCTGCTGCTCGGCAACCGGGTACTGATTGATGCGGGTACCGGCGTTGGCGATCTGTCGCTGGATGCCTTGTGTCGTATCGATCATGTCTTTCTGACCCATGCGCACTTCGACCACATCGCCTGCCTGCCGATGTTGCTGGATACCGTCATTGGTGCCCGCAACGAGCCGGTTACCGTGCATGCACTGCCGGAAACCATCGCAGCGCTACGTGCGCACGTTTTCAATTGGCAGATCTGGCCCGATTTCAGCGTGATTCCCGACGCTGCGAGCGGTGTCTTGCGCTGGGCACCGATTGCCGTCGGTGAGATCCGCGAGGTGCACGGTGCGCGGATCACCGCCTTGCCGGCACAACATACGGTGCCGGCGCTGGGCTACCTGCTCGACGGTGATGCCGGTTCGATCGCCTTTTCGGGCGACAGTGCCGATTGTCCCGCGTTTTGGGACGCGCTGGCGTGCGTGCCGGACTTGCGTGCGCTGATCGTCGAAACGGCATTCAGTAATCGCGAGGCCGAATTGGCGCGTGCGTCGCAACATTTTTCACCGGCAACATTGCTGGCGGCGTTGAGGCGGCTCGATCCGGCCGTCGATGTCTGGCTGACGCATCTGAAACCGCTCGACGCCGAGCGCATTGTCACCGAAGCGCATGATGGCTTGCACCGGATTGAACCGCTGCTCAGCGGGCAGGTGCTGAAATTCTGAAAAAAATGCCGCGTGGTGAACGCGGCATTTTTACTGGTGGATCCAAACCCCTGTCAGCGGCGCTGCTGGCCCGCCGGCACGACATGCATTCGCTCGTAATCAACACCGCGTTCGAGCAGCGTTTCAACGCGCATCTTCTTCAGCGTCTGGCCATCCCACCATTCGATCAGCCGGCCACGGCGATACCAGCCTACCGGCAGGATCAGCGACAGTGGCGCGCGCAGGGCGGCCACGGCCGGCAGGGCCAGGCATTCGATCCAGCCGCGCCGGTCCGAATACGCCAGCTCGACGGGCCGGATTGCCGCAGCCGTCGGCAAGCCCGGCATCAGCCGGACACCGGCTTCAATATGGCCATCGTGTTGCTGTAACCAGCGCACCACGCCAAGATAATGACTGCCTTCCAGTTGCACCGACATCAGCTGTTGCAGGGCAATGCGTCCACCCGCAGCGCAGGGCCGCGACAAGCGCAGACCTTGGGCCGATTCATTGCGCACCTGCCAGGTTTCGCCGACCGGCGGGGTGGTGGTGGCGTCCGCCGTCGCGCTGGCGCTATTGGACTGGCCGAACAGCTGCAAGCGCACCAGATCCTGGCTGCCCAGCGGCGCGGGGCCGTCGTCGGGCAGGGCGAACCGGCCGTGGCCGATCAGCGCGTGCTGGCGTGGCAGACCGAAAACGGCTTCAAGGTGGCGTTGGCTGTCATGCCGGGGCAGGGCTCGCTCGCTCGCCTGTTCGCACCAGGTGCGGTACAGCTCAACCAGCAGCACTTCGACCTGAGCCGCCGCAAACAGGCTGCCCAAACCCAGTTTTTCCGGGCTTTCACCCTGGCGCAGCAGCTTGATCCGGCGTGAAAGTGCCTGCGCCAGTTGCAGGGTATCGAGTTCGCGGATCGACTCGCCGGCAAGGCGAGGCTCGACACGCCGTGGCGGGCCGGGCTGGGCGAAATCGATTTGCAGGCTGCCGCGACCTGGCAGGGCCGCGGCTTCGCGCTCCAGTGGCGTGCGCTGGGCCAGTCCCGGCAGATGTTCGTCGAGCCAGCGAATTTGCCGACCGGTGAAATGGAACGGTGTCGCTGCTGCGAGCAGCAGCAGGTGAACAAAAGCGTGCTGTGGCGTGGCGATGCCGGCGACCTTGAGCAGGCTGTCCTTGGCCGACTTTTCCGCCAGCCCATTGGCTTCGATCAGCTGGTAGCTGTCGAACAGCTGTTGCCACAGCGCGGCGGGAATGGGGCGATAACTGAGCAAGGATTCGCGCGCGGCCAGTGCCAGGTAACGCATCCGCCGCTGCGCCAGCAAGCTGGTGTGGGCTGCTAGCTCGGGCTCGCCGGCCAGCGCGGCATCCAGCCCGGTGCCGTAGAGGGCCGCCAGTTTTTCCCACAGGGCGACGGTGGCATCGCGTGCTTGCGCTTCATCGGTGCCCAGCGGGAGTGCGCGGCCGAGGAAACGCTCGGCCAGCGCGCCCTGAACCATGTGCAGCGGCTCGCGCAGCAGTTCGAGGATCTTGAGCGTTTCGTAGGGGGCGACCTGACTGGTGGCGAGTTGCGAAATCGCCTCGGAAAGCTCGGCATGAGCAACCGGTGTATTGATCAGCGGTAAGAGCTGCAGCCAGGATTTGGCCGAACGGGCATCGCTGAACGGTGCTGAGCCGGAAAAGGTATGGGATATCGACAGATCGGTCATGGCGGGCGTTAGACAGCCTCGGGCGTAATATGTTGCAGAGCATGGCGCAATTGCGCCAGCGTTTCGGCGGCTATCGTGTGTCGCGCACCGGGGCGGATGGCCGTGGCCCAGATCGGCCCCGGGAACGTGGCGTCGTCGCGCCAGCGCGGAATGATATGCCAGTGCAGATGCGGCACGACGTTGCCTAGGCTGGCGATGTTGATCTTGTGCGGCGAGAGTACCGCACGCATCACTGTTTCGACGGCGAAGATGACGGCCATTAGTCGCTGACGATCGGAAGGGGCCAGGTCGGTCATTTCGGCAAGATGCTGCGACAGGATGACCCGGCAAAAACCGGGGTAGTCGGGTTCGTCGGCCAGCACAACCCGGCATAGATCGTTCTGCCACAAGCGTTCGCCGCCGGTCTCCCGGCAAAATACGCAATCGCGTTCCATTATCTTTTCCTTATGCAGCGCAATTATTACCGCAAGCTGGCCGCATAAACAACGGGGCATGCCCGTAAAGGGATGCCCCGTTGTAGTGCCGCCCGCTCCGGGGTCAGAGCAGCACGCGCTCGATCCCGCCGTTGCGCGCCTTGGCGACGTACTCTGCCTGCCAGTCCTGCCCGAGGATTTTCTTGGCCATTTCCACCACGATGTAGTCGGCGCTGGTATCGGTATCGTTGTCGTAACGCTGTAGTCCCTGCAGGCAAGACGGGCAGCTGGTCAGTACCTTGACCGGCTGCTTGGCATCGGCGACCGCGACTTCGGCACGCAGCTTGTCGGCACCCTGCTGCATTTCCTCCTGCTTGCGGAAACGCACTTGCGTGGCGATATCCGGCCGGGCGACCGCGAAAGTGCCCGATTCGCCGCAGCAACGGTCGTTCAGATCGACGCGCGTGCCCATCAGCTGGTTGGCGACGTCGATGCCCTTGTACTGCTTCATCGGCGTATGGCAAGGCTCGTGATACATATAGCGCTCGCCGCTGACACCATCGAGCTTTACGCCCTTTTCAAGCAGATATTCGTGGATGTCCAGCAGCCGGCAGCCCGGGAAGATCTGCTCGAACTGGTACTTCATCAGCTGATCCATACAGGTGCCGCATGACACGATCACCGTCTTGATATCAAGATAGTTCAGCGTGTTGGCAACGCGGTGGAACAACACCCGGTTCTCGGTGGTGATCTTCTCGCCCTTGTCGCCGTAGCCGCTTGAGGCCTGCGGGTAGCCGCAGCACAGATAGCCCGGCGGCAGCACCGTGGTGGTGCCGACGTGCCAGAGCATCGCCTGCGTCGCAAGGCCGACCTGCGAGAACAGCCGCTCCGAGCCGCAGCCGGGGAAGTAAAACACCGATTCGCGGTCTTCCTGACGGCTTTCCGGATCGCGGATCACCGGCACGATGCTCGAGTCTTCGACATCGAGCATGCCGCGCGCCGTTCTCAGCGGCACCTTGGCCGGTAGCGGCTTGTTGACGAAGTGAATGATCTGCGTCTTGATCGGTGCGGTGCCGAGCGTCGCCGGCGGCTGCTTGGTGACGCCCTTCAAGAGGCCGAAACGCTTGGCCAGCGTATGGCCGAGGCGCTGCGCCTTGTAGCCGATGCCGATCATGCCGGCGCGCAGCAACTTGATCGTCGCCGGATCCTTGGCGGTGAGGAAGGCCATGCCGAGCGCGGTGCCCGGGTTGAATTTCTTCTGGCCTTCCTTCCTGAGGAAGTTACGCATCGCGACCGAGACATCGCCGAAGTCGATCTTCACCGGGCACGGATTCACGCAGCGGTGGCACACGGTGCAATGGTCGGCAACGTCGCCGAGCTCTTCAAAGTGCTTGAGCGACACGCCACGGCGGGTCTGCTCTTCGTACAGGAAGGCTTCGGTCAACAGCCCGGTGGCGAGGATCTTGTTGCGCGGGCTGTACAAAAGATTGGCGCGCGGCACGTGGGTGGTACAGACCGGCTTGCACTTGCCGCAGCGCAGGCAATCCTTGATCGAGTCGGCGATATTGCCGATATCCGATTGCTCGAGGATCAGCGACTCGGCGCCCAGCAGGCTGAACGACGGCGTGTAGGCATTGGTCAGGTCGGAACCGGGCAGCAACTTGCCCTTGTTGAAGCGGCCTTCCGGGTCGATCTTTTGCTTGTACGCCTCGAACGGCGCGAGTTCTTCACGCGTCAGGAACTCGTACTTGGTGATGCCGATGCCGTGTTCGCCCGAGATCACCCCGTTCAGCTCGCGCGCCACCGCCATGATGCGCGCGACCGCGTGGTGCGCGCGCTGCAGCATGGCGTAGTCGTCCGAGTTCACCGGGATATTGGTGTGGACGTTGCCGTCGCCGGCGTGCATGTGCAGTGCGACCCAGGTGCGGCCCTTGAGCACCTGCTGCTGGATCGCAATCACCGCGTCGAGCAGCGGCTTGTCGTTGCGGCTGGAGAACATCGCCTCGAAGTCGGTCAGCAGCTCGCGTTTGTACGACACGCGCAGCACGACGTCGCGCAGGGCGATAAACACGCTTTGCGGCGCTTCGCCGGCTTCCAGCTCGCGCTCGAGCGGCATGGTCGGAAACGCGCTGGTGTAGGCCTCGAAGGCGTCGTCGAGGTGTTCGCGTATCCACGTCCAATGCGTGCGGGCGCGGCTGATCAGTTCGAGCGCGGCGGCGCGGCGGTCGCCGATCAGCGCGTCGCGCGACAGCGGCGAGTCGGCGAAGTCGACCGGCAGGATGCCTTGCTCGAAGAAATCGGTCAGTTTGTCGATCAGCTCGAGCTTGTTGTCGATCGACAGCTCGATATTGATCCGTTCGATCGCATCCGAGTATTCGCCGAGGCGTGGCAGCGGAATCACCACGTCTTCGTTGATCTTGAAGGCGTTGGTGTGCTTGGAGATCGCCGCGGTACGGGCGCGATCGAGCCAGAACTTCTTGCGCATTTCGGCGCTGACGGCGATAAAGCCTTCGCCACTGCGGGCGTTGGCGAGCTTGACCACTTGCGACGCGGCTTCGCCGACGGCGTTTTCATCGTCCGAGACCAGGTCGGCGATCAGCACCATCTTCGGCCGGCCACGGCTCTTGGCCTTGCTGGCGTAACCGACGGCGCGCACATAGCGCCAGTCGAGGTGTTCCAGCCCGGCGAGCAGCACCTTCGGATGCGCGTCGAGGTAATCCTTGATCTCGACGATCGACGGCACGGCGCGGCTGACTTCGCCGAAGAACTCGAGGCAAACGGTACGCACGTGCGCCGGCATCCGGTGCAGCACGAAGCGGGCGCTGGTGATCAGCCCGTCGGTGCCTTCCTTCTGTACGCCCGGCAGGCCGGCGAGGAATTTGTCGGTGACGTCCTTGCCCAGCCCTTCCTTGCGGAAGCGTGAGCCCGGAATCACCAGCGTGTCTTCGTTCAGCACCGTCTTGCCGTCGGGCTTGTAGGTGGTGACGCGGAAGCTTGCCTGCGGCGCGTCGTGGATCTTGCCGAGGTTGTGATCGAGCCGCTCGATGAATTTCCAGTTGCCGTCCGGGTCGACCATCTTCCAGCTGACGAGGTTGTCGAGCGCGGTGCCCCACAGCACGGCCTTCTTGCCACCGGCGTTCATGGCGACGTTGCCGCCGATGCACGAGGCGTCGGCCGAGGTCGGATCGACCGCGAACGCCAGCCCGGCTACTTCGGCGGCTTCCATCACCCGGCGGGTGACCACGCCGGCGCCGCACTGGATCGTCGCGATCTCGTGATCGACGCCGGGGATCATCATCCGCTCGACGCCGTTATGGCGGTCGAGCTTCTCGGTGTTGATGACCGCGCTCATCGGGGTCAGCGGCACGGCGCCGCCGGTGTAGCCGGTGCCGCCGCCGCGCGGGATGACGGTCAGCCCCAGCTCGATACAGGCGGCCACCAGCGGCGCCATTTCGGCCTCGGTATCGGGCGAGAGCACGACGAACGGATACTCGACGCGCCAGTCGGTGGCGTCGGTGACGTGCGAGACGCGGGCAAGGCCGTCGAAGCAGATGTTGTCGCGGCGGGTGAGCCCGCCCATGCGCCGCAGCACCTTCTTGCGCAGGCTGGCGACATCGCGGAAATCGTGCTCGAACACGTCGACGGCGCGGCGGGCGCGTTCGGCCAGCAGGCCGACCTTGTCGTTGCCTTCGCGGCGCTTGTCGATTTCGGACAGGCGGTGGTGCATCGCCTCGACCAGTTGCTTCAAACGCTTGGGGTTTTCCAGCAGATCGTCTTCGAGGTAAGGATTGCGCTTGACCGCCCAGATGTCACCAAGCACCTCGAACAGCATGCGGGCCGAACGGCCGGTAATGCGCTCGGCGCGCAGGGCTTCGAGCGTCTGCCATGCATCTTCACCCAGCAGCCGGATCACGATTTCGCGATCGGAGAACGAGGTGTAGTTGTACGGAATCTCGCGCAGGCGTTCGGTGGCAAGGGTCGGAGGGGCTGCAGTTAGCTCGGCCATGACAGGACGATCTCGCTAAGGCTGTGATTCAAAGATGGAATTTTATCGGAAAAATTCCCCTTGAAGCCCTCATTTTTCTTGGGGTTATGCGAATCGAGCGCCTGTATCACGTTGTGTCAGACTACATCGTGCTCTGGTCAGGTCACGGATTGCAGAAAGATCGCCCCGGCTTGCTTGAAAAGCAGTGAAGCCAAGGCAGGGCGGTCAGTTTGCCAGCCGCAGTTCCATCGTCGCAAACCGCGCCGCCGAGAGCTGGTTCAAAAGCTGCGCGCGCAGCTCGCGAAACAGGCCGAGATGGCGCTGCGCGTCAGTCGCGTGGCCAAGGCGCTCGAACAGTTCGGCCAGTACTTCGTGAGCCCGGGCGGCCAGACTGGTTGTGCCCATGGTTTCGGCCAGTGCCAGTGCTTGGGTCAATTCGTCGCGCGCATGTTCGAAATTGCCGGCGGCCAGGCTGCAGCGGCCGAGGGTGATCAGGTTGTAAGCCTCACCCCAGCCATTGCCGTGCAGGCGGCTGAGCTTGAGCGCCACGCGCAGATGGCGTTGCGCACGTTCGAAGTCGCCCCGCGCCAGCCGGATCTGCGCCTGCAAACCGTAGAGCTCGGCTTCGTGTTCAACATGCCGGGAGAGTTGCACCAGGGGCAGCGCCTGATCGAGTATCGCTTCGGCGTCATCGATCTGGCTCAGTTGCAGCAGATCGGCGGCGACGTTGATAAGTGCCGCCGCATGATAAAGGCTTAGCTCCGGGCGGAGGGTCAGCGTGACCGCGTGCCGATGATGCGCCAGCGCGGCTTCGTATTGCTCCTGCGCGTACAGCAATTGGCCGAGGCCGATGTGTGCGAGGCAGCGGACATCAGGGCTGACCCGCTCGGGCGGCAGCGCAAGGCAGGCGAGCCAGCATTCTGCGGTGCGATCGTAATCGCCTTGGGAATAATAAGAGCGCGCGATCTGCTGCAGCGCTTCGCCATGCAGGGTGCCAAGTTCGATGCCGCGGCCGATTTCCAATGATGCCATCAGCGCGGTGCGACCTTTCTCGTAGCGACCGTACATCAGCATGGCCTGACCGTGCAGCAACAGGGCTTCGGCTTCGGCCAGGGGTTGCGATTGTTGTCGCGCCAGCTCGCGAACCTGCGCCGCCTGCGCGATGGCCTCGACGGTTTGGGACGGAATGATGCGGCGGATACGATCAAGCAGTGCGCGGAGGTCGATCATGGTTTGCAAAGTTAAAGACTTAGGGATAACCCTAGTTTAAAACTTACTGCGGCGCGGCATTTTTTGTTTGTTGATTACAAATTAAATACAGTTGTATGAAAGTATTTTTGTGTTAAGCAAAAAACAGATAGGCCACCCACACCGAGGCGGCAAAGCCGATGGCGTCGGCGAACAAGCCGCAGCTGACCGCATTGCGGGTTTTGGTGATCCCGACCGAGCCGAAGTACACCGCCAGCACGTAGAAAGTGGTCTCACTGCTACCTTGCAGGATGGATACCAAGCGGCCGGCGAAGGAATCGGCGCCGGCGGTTTTCATCGTGTCTATCATCAGTGCGCGCGCGCCGCTGCCCGAGAGCGATTTCATGATGCCGACCGGTAGGCCGTCGACCCAGCGGCTGTCGTAGCCGAGCATGCCGACCAGATGGCGCAGGCCGGACAGCAGTAGCTCCAGCGCGCCGCTGGCACGCAGCAGTGCAATGGCAAGCAGCATGGCGACAAGATAGGGGATGATGCCGATCGCGACCTTGAAGCCCTCCTTGGCGCCATCGATAAAGCTTTCATACACGTCGACACGGCGTACCAGCGCGGTGGCAATGAAGATGACCACGATGGCGAGCAGCAGAAAGTTGCTGACCAGCGATGACTGTGCCGCGCGCTCGATGGGTGCCAGATGCAGGAACCACGCGGCAACACCGACGATCAACGCGCTCAGGCCGCCCAGATAGGCGAGCACCACCGGATCGTATAGCCGCAGCCGCTGGCGGATGCCGACCAGCAGCACGCCGGCGATGGTGGCGGTGAAGCTGGCGATCAGCAGCGGTACGAAAATGTCGGTCGGGTCGGCCGCGCCGAGTTGGGCGCGGTAGGCAAAGATCGTCACCGGAAACAGCGTCACCGCGGCGGTGTTGATGACCAGAAACAGCACCTGGGCATCGGTGGCGGTGTCGGGGCTCGGATTGAGCGTTTGCAGCTCTTTCATCGCCTTCAGGCCCAGCGGTGTGGCGGCGTTGTCGAGGCCGAGCATATTGGCGGCGATATTCATCGTCATCGCCCCAAGCGCCGGGTGGCCGGCCGGCACGCCGGGGAACAGGCGCGAGAACAGCGGTCCGAGCAAGCGCGCCAGCGCGGCGATCAGCCCGGCGGCTTCGCCGATCTTCATGATGCCCAGCCACAGCGTCATTACCCCGGTCAGGCCGAGTGCGACTTCAAAACCGAGTTTGGCGGCATCGAACATCGCCCGCGTCATTGCCGCGAACACATCGTGTTGGCCGAGCGCGAAGCCCTGGACACAGGCGGCGGCGAATGCCAGCAAAATGAAGCCGGCCCAGATTCGGTTGAGCATGGGAAGTGGTACTCCTGACGCGGTCGCGCCAGGCGATCAGTGGTTCAGCCTGGCTTCGAGCGCCTGCAGTTTAGCGTAGGTGCCGGAACGAACGATACGGCTGAACGCTTCCTGATAGCGGCGATGGTAGTACTCGGCCTGCGCGGTATCGCCAAGACGCTGGTAGATTTGCGCCAGCAGGTGATGCGCCTGGAAGGTCTTGTGACAGGTACCCATTTCGTCGGCCCGCGCCAGTGCCGCGCTGACCGAAGCCCGCGCTTCTTCGAGCCGGTTTTCATACAGATAAACCCGACCACGGGCGAGGTTCTGCGAGATTTCGCCCCAAGCCCAGACCCGGCGCATTGCAACCGCCTGATCCAGAAACGCGTGCGCTTCGGCGGTGTTGCCCGAGGCCAGCGCCACGGCGCTGCGATAGACGAGGATTTCGCCGACATACTCGGGATTGCCGGCCGCTTCGGCCAGCGGCAGCGCTTCGTCGAGTTCGTGCGCGACCTCGTCGAAGCGGCCGAGCTTGGCGTAATCGGCGGCCAAGTTGATCAGCACCCGGCAATGCAGATCGGTGTCGAACGGCGCGGTGATCAGCGCCTTGGCGTCGAGATGATTCTGCAAGGCCATCTCGTAGCGTTCGTGCGCGTAATAAACCTGACCGAGGCCGATGTAGGCGTGGATGCGGGTGTTGAGCGTGAAACCGTCCGTATCGATGCAATCGGCCCAGTAGGCGATCGCCTCGTCGTAGTCGCCCTGGGTGTAATAGGCGCTGGCAAGATCCTGGATCAGCTCGCCGCGCTCGGCGACGAGGTCTTCGGCGTCGGCAATCGTCAACGCCTTGAACATGGCGTGCTGGCCGTCGGGAATGTGGCCGAAGGCGAACAGCATCGTGCCGTAGCGGCGCCATGCGGCGATCGCCAGTAGCGTGTCGCCACAGCTCGGCGCTTGCTGGCTGGCCGATTCGGCCAGGCGCAAGGCTGCGTGCGGGTCGATGTATGTGAGCCGATCGCTTTCGCTGATCAGGTGCGCAAGCGCGCTGGGCTCGCCGGGGTGCATGGATCTGGGGGCGGCATGGAGGAGGGAATGGCGGCAAGCCTAAACGCTTGTTTATTACCTTTCAAGTGCCGACCGATAGCTGGTAAGAATTTATTCTCATTCGTTTGACGGCCACGCTCTGAGAGCGCGTTTAGAGCGCGATGGAAAACGAGTGCGCTGGCCATCAATCGGGTGCGTTCGGCAGGCTCAGGCGGCCCGCAGTAAGGTCGATCAGAGCAGTGATCATCGCCGAAACATCGGCTTTCGGCAGCGAAACGACGAGCGTTACCGCCGTTTCGTGCCGGGCGGCGATGACGGTGTAGTTGCGTTGCAGCAACCAGTGGCGAACACGGTTTTCATCGCCGTAAGCGAGCGTCAGTGAGTACTGCGCCATCGCGATCCGCTCGACCTTGACCGCCTGCACGAGCGCGCCGGCGACGGCGTCGGTGTACGCGCGCATCAGCCCGCCGGCGCCGAGTTTGATGCCGCCGTAGTAACGCACCACCGTGGCGAGCACGCCGTCGAGATCGTGGTGGCGCAGCACTTCGAGCATCGGCCGACCGGCGGTGCCCGAGGGTTCGCCGTCGTCGCTCATGCCCGAATCGCCACCGGCCAGCAGCGCCCAGCACACGTGCGCGGCGGCGGGATGCTCGGCGCGCAGCGCTTCGACCAGCAGCAGTGCGTCGGCACGGCTGGCAACGGGCTCGATTCGGCCAAGAAAGCGGCTTTTCTTGATGTCGATCTCGTGATCGACGGCGGCGGCAAGGGTGACGGGCATCGCGTGATTATTGCGGCGCACGCCAGGCTTGTCAGCGTGAAAGATAATGGATGAGAATGATTCTCTTTTTGTTGAGGTTGCCGCATGCCCCGTCCCACTCGCTCCTTACTCCTTGGCCTGCTGTCGGCGGCGGTGCTGGCCGCTTGCGCGTCGGCGCCGTCGCAACCGTTGGCAAGCCAGTTCGCCGGCAAGCGCGTGGTGCTGCTTGGCGAGGTGCACGACAACGCCGAAGGGCACGCGACGCGTTTTGCCGCGCTCAAGTCGGCGGTCGACGCCGGTTGGCGCCCGGCGATCGCGATGGAGCAGTTTGATCGCGAACGTCAGGCCGATCTGGATGCCGCGCGCCGCGCGCATCCGGGTGACGCCGATGCGCTGATTGCCGCCGCCGCGCCGGCCAAGAGCAGCTGGAACTGGGCGTTCTACAAGCCGGTGATCGCGCTGGCGCTGCAATACGATCTGCCCCTGATCGCCGCGAATGTCTCGCGCGCCGACGCCGGCAAGGTGCTGCGTGGTGGCTACGCGGCGGCGTTCGACCCGGCGGCGCTGCAGGCCGCGAAGCTCGACAAGGCGCCGGCGGCCGACATCGTTGCCGGCCAGCAGCACGAGGTCGAGGTGGGGCATTGCGGCAAGCTGCCACAGGCCATGGTGCCGGGCATGGCGCAGGCGCAGATCGCCCGCGATGCCTTCATGGCGCAGGTGTTGCGCGAGCACGCCGCGCGTGGGGTGGTGCTGATCGCCGGCAACGGCCACGTGCGCCGGGATATCGGCGTGCCGCGCTGGCTGGCTGGCGTGCCGGCTGCACAGGTGTTGAGCGTCGGCTATCTCGAAAGCGAGAAGAATGCCAAGGCGTTCGATGCGGTGGTGACGATCCCGGCGGCGCAGCGGGCGGATCCGTGCGCTGCGTTGGGGTGAGGTTGGATTAGGCGCATTCGGTGTGAAGTTGCCGGCTTTGCTGGTTGACGTCATGTTTAGCGCCTGCGGCGCGAGTAAAGGCGTTGCATGCGCGTTCCGCCGCGCGGACGGGGTACTTTCTTTGCTTCGCCAAAGAAAGTACCCAATAGAAAGGCGACCCGCGCCTGCGGCCCTCCGGGCTGCCCTCGATCGGTCGCAAGCCAAGCCATGAAACCGGCTTGTCTCGCTCCACTCCTCGGCGCTGGCGAACGGGATGAAAAGCCGTGCATTTTTCACCGCCACGGGTTTGCGATATTTCGTTCACAGCCGGTTGCATGCCGCCTCGATCCCCTCAGTAGCGCCGAGCAGCACAGCCCGGCGTGGGGTTTCGGAGGTCGAGTGTTTGAGCCCGCAGGGCGAGTTTTCGACCTCCGCCACGTCGGGCGCGCAGCGCAGGGCATCCCGAAGGGGCGCGGATGCGGGGTCGCCTTTTCTTTGGATACTTTCTTTTGGCGAAGCAAAAGAAAGTATCACGTCCGCCGGGCGGAACCGGCGTCAATGCCTTTGACACTGCGCCGCAGGCGCTAAACGCAGCAACGTTTGCCGCAGCAGCCCTCAATGAAAAACGCCCCTCGAAGGGGGCGTTTTTTTACGACCGAGTCAACAGCTTACGACGCCTTCGCCGGTGCTTCTTCCTGACCACCGCCACCAAACACCTTGTACAAGGTGACGAGGTTGGCCTGGCGCGCCAGTCGGGTCGAGATCAGACCCTGCTGGGCGCTGTAGAGCGAGCGCTGCGAGTCGAGCACGTTCAGGTAGCTGTCGACGCCCTTGCTATAGCGCGCCTGCGACAGCGTGTAGCTCTTCGCGGTAGCGTCGACCAGCGCCTGCTGCGCCGAGACCTGCTCGTCGAGCGTGCCGCGATCGGCCAGTGCGTCCGAGACTTCGCGGAACGCGCTCTGGATCGCCTTCTCGTACTGCGCAACGGCGATCTTCTCGTCGGCCTTGGCGGCGTCGAGGTTGGCGATGTTGCGGCCGCCCTCGAAGATCGGAATGCTGATCTGCGGCATGAAGCTCCATGCCCCGGCGCCGGCCTTGAACAGATCGCCCAGGCTGGCGCTGGCACCGCCGGCGCTGGCGGTCAGCGTGATGCTCGGGAAGAACGCCGCGCGCGCCGCGCCGATATTGGCATTGGCCGACTTGAGCTGATGCTCGGCCTGGATCACGTCCGGCCGCGCCAGCAACACATCCGACGGCAAGCCGCCGGGTACGTCGCGCAGCGCGGTCACCGACTCGACCGACGCGGTTGGCTGCAACTCGGCGGGCAGGCGGGTGCCGACCAGCAAGGTCAGCGCATTGGCGTCCTGCGCGATCTGGCTGGTATAGCGCGCGACATCGACCCGCGCCGATTCGACGCTGGTTTGCGCCTGACGCACATCCAGTTCCGATGCCACGCCAAGGTCGAAGCGCTTCTTGGTCAGCTCGAACGAGTCGCGCTGACTTTTCAGCGTCTCCTGCGCCAGCCGGAGCCGGTCGTTGTCGGCCGCCAGCGCCAGATAGGTGCTGGCGACTTCGGCGATCAGGCTGATCTGCGCGCTGCGCCGGGCTTCTTCGGTGGCGAAGTATTGCTCGAGCGCGGCGTCCTTGAGGCTCTGGACCCGGCCGAACAGATCGATTTCGTACGACGCGAAGCCGAGGCCGGCGTTGTACTGGTGGCTGATTTCCGGCTTGCCGGTGCCGGACAGGCTGCCCGGCGTGCGCTGGCCGGTGCCGCTGCCGCTGGCACGGATCGACGGGAACAGGTCGGCGCGGGACACCTGGTACTGCGCGCGCGCCTTCTCGATGTTCAGCGCCGCAACGCGCAGGTCGCGGTTGTTGTCCAGCGCCAGCGCGATCACTTGCTGCAGTCGGGCGTCGGCGAAGTAGTCGCGCCAGGCCGCGTCGGCCAGCTTGCTGCCGTTCTCAGTGGTGGCGGCATAGGCCTGGCCTTGCGGCCAGCTGGCGTCGACCGGCGCGGCTGGGCGCTGGTAGTTCGGCGCCATGCTGGTGCAACCGGCGAGGAAGGCGCTGGATAGCGCCAGGCTCAGGAGGGTGTTACGCATCTTGTTGGCTCTCCGTGAGTTTGGCTGGGGTAGCGTCGGCCTTGGGCTTGGTGAAGCGGTCGAAGATCTTGTGCACGACGACGAAGAACAGCGGCACGAAGAAGATCGCCAGCAGCGTCGCCGAGATCATCCCGCCGAGCACGCCGGTACCGATCGCGTTCTGCGCGCCCGAACCGGCGCCGCTGTTGAGCACCATCGGCAGCACGCCGAGCGCGAACGCCAGCGAGGTCATCAGGATAGGCCGCAGCCGTTCGCGTACCGCGGTCAGCGTCGCGTCGATCATGCTGGCGCCGGCCTCCATGTGCTCCTTGGCGAACTCGACGATCAGGATCGCGTTCTTCGCCGACAGGCCGATCGTCGTCAGCAGGCCGACCTGGAAGTACACGTCGTTCGACAGCCCGCGCACCGTGGTCGCCAGCACCGCGCCGAGCACGCCCAGCGGCACCACCAGCATCACCGAGAACGGGATCGACCAGCTTTCGTACAGCGCGGCCAGGCAGAGGAACACGATCAGCAGCGAGATCGCGTACAGCGCCGGCGCTTGCGAACCCGACATCCGTTCCTGATACGACTGGCCGGTCCATTCGATGCCGACGCCCGGCGGCAGCTTGGCGACGATGTCTTCGATCGCCTTCATTGCCTCGCCCGAGCTCTTGCCCGGCGCGGCGGCGCCCATGATTTCGACCGCCGACAGACCGTTGTAGCGCTCCAGACGCGGCGAACCGTAGTCCCAGTGCGCGCTGGCGAACGACGAGAACGGCACCATCTCGCCCTGCGCATTGCGCACGTACCACTTGTTCAGGTCTTCCGGCTGCATCCGCGACGACGCATCGGCCTGCATGTAGACCTTCTTGATCCGGCCGCGGTCGAGGAAGTCGTTGACGTAGGACGAGCCCCACGCGGTCGAGATCGTCGAGTTGATGTCGGCGATCGCTACGCCGAGCGCGCCGGCCTTTTCCTGGTCGATGTCGAGCTGCAGCTGCGGCGTGTCTTCCTGACCGTTCGGGCGGACGCCGACGAGGTTCGGATCCTTGCCGGCCATGCCGAGCAGCATGTTGCGCGCTTCGATCAGTTTGTCGTGGCCGACGCCGGCACGGTCCTGCAGGAAGAAGTCGAAACCGGTTGCATTGCCGAGTTCGATCACCGCAGGCGGTGCGAACGCGAACGCGAAGGCCTCGCGGATCTGCGAGAACGCGCCCATTGCCCGGCCGGCGATCGCGTTGACATGGTCTTCCGCGGCCTTGCGCTGATCCCAGTCCTTGAGGCTGACGAAGGCGATACCGTTGTTCTGGCCGCTACCGCCGAAGCTGAAGCCGGCGACCGCGAACACCGAATTGACGTTCTTCTTCTCGTCGACGAGGAAGTGGTTTTCGACCTTCTTGATCACGTCGATCGTCTGCTCCTGGGTTGCACCAGCGGGCAGCATGATCTGCGAGAACAGGATGCCCTGGTCTTCATCGGGCAGGAACGACGTCGGCAGGCGCATGAACAGCACCACCATGGCCGCGGCGATCAGCGCGTAGATCACCATGAACCGGCCGCTGCGGCGCAGGATGCCGCCGACCGCGCCCGTATAGCGGGCGTTGGTCGCGTCGAACTTGCGGTTGAACCAGCCGAAGAAGCCCTTATCCGAGGCGTGGTGGCCCTTCTCGATCGGCTTGAGCATGGTCGCGCACAGCGCCGGCGTCAGCACCAGTGCCACGAGTACCGACAGCGCCATTGCCGAGACGATGGTGAGCGAGAACTGCCGGTAGATCACCCCGGTCGAGCCGCCGAAGAACGCCATCGGGATGAACACCGCCGACAGCACCATGGCGATGCCGACCAGCGCGCCGGTGATCTGGCCCATCGACTTCTTGGTTGCTTCCTTCGGCGACAAGCCTTCCTCGCTCATCACCCGTTCGACGTTTTCGACCACGACGATCGCATCGTCGACCAGGAGGCCGATCGCCAGCACCATCGCGAACATCGTCAGCGTGTTGATCGAGAAGCCGAACGCCGCGAGGATGCCGAACGTCCCCAGCAGCACCACCGGCACCGCAATGGTCGGGATCAGCGTCGCGCGGAAGTTCTGCAGGAACAAATACATCACCAGGAAGACGAGCACGATGGCTTCGACCAGCGTCTTCACCACTTCGTGGATCGAGATCTTCACGAACGGCGTCGTATCGTACGGGGTGACGGCCTTCATGCCCGGCGGGAAGAACTTCGACATTTCTTCGACGCTCTTCTCGACGGCCGCGCGGGTCTCGAGCGCGTTGGCGCCGGTGGCGAGCTGGATACCGATACCGGCGGCCGGCTTGCCGTTGAAGCGCGCGACGCTGTCGTAGCTCTGGCTGCCGAGCTCGACGCGGGCGACATCACGCAGGAAGACGGTCGAGCCGTCGCTGTTGATGCGCAACTGGATCGCGCCGAACTGTTCCGGCGTCTGCAGCATCGTCTGTGCCGAGACGGTCGCGTTCAGGCGCTGGCCCGAGACCGACGGCGTACCGCCGAGCTGGCCGGCCGAGATCTGGACGTTCTGGGCGCGAATGGCCTGGGCCACATCGCTCGGCGTCAGCTTGTAGTTGTTGAGCTTGCTCGGATCGAGCCAGATCCGCATCGCGTACTGCGAGCCGAAGAGCTGGATGTTGCCGACGCCGTTGACGCGGCTCAGCGGGTCCTGCACGTTGGCGGCGACGTAGTCGGCGAGGTCGATGTCGGTCATGCTGCCGTCGGTCGAGACGAAGCCGAGCACCATCAGGAAGCTGGCCGACGATTTCGAGACCGAAATGCCCTGACGCTGCACGGCTTCAGGCAGCAGCGGCGTCGCCAGCTGCAGCTTGTTCTGCACCTGCACCTGAGCGATGTCGGGGTCGGTGCCGGCGGCGAAGGTCAGCGTGATCGCGACCGCACCGGTCGATTCACTGGTCGCCGACATGTACAGCAGGCCATCGAGCCCCTTCATATTCTGTTCGATGACCTGGGTGACGGTGTCTTCGAGCGTCTTGGCCGACGCACCCGGGTAGGTTGCGTTGATCGCGACGGTCGGCGGCGCGATGCTCGGGTACTGGGCGATCGGCAAAGTGCGGATCGCCAGCAGCCCTGCGAGCATGATGATGATGGCGACCACCCACGCGAAAATCGGGCGGTCGATGAAGAAACGAGCCATTTAGGTTCTCTCCCTTACTTGGCTGCGACGGTCGGCGCGCTGGCCACACCGCTGGCGGCCACGGTCTTGACCTTGGCGCCCGGATGGATTTTCTGCAGACCGTCGACGATCAGCTTGTCACCGCTCTTCAAGCCGTCGGTGACGAGCCAGGTGTCGCCGATGGTGCGGGTGGTCTTGAGCTGACGCGGTTCGACCTTGCCGTCGGCGCCGACGACCATCGCCGTCGCGTTGCCGCGCGCGTCGCGGGTCACCGCCTGCTGCGGCGCGAGGATCGCGTTGTCGTTGACGCCTTCCTCGATCACCGCGCGGACATACATGCCCGGCAGCAGCTGGTGCTTCGGGTTCGGGAACACCGCGCGCAGCGTCACCGTACCGGTGCTTTGCTCGACGGTGACTTCGGAGAACTCGAGCTTGCCTTCGAGCGGGTAGGCGCTGCCGTCGTCGAGCACCAGCTTGACCTTGGCGGCGTCGCTGCCGGCGCGCTTGAGGCTGCCGCTGGCGAGTTCGCGCTGCAGGCGCAAGAGTTCGTTGCTCGACTGGGTGACGTCGACGTAGATCGGATCAAGCGTCTGCACCGTTGCCAGCGAATCGGCCTGGTTGGCGGTGACCAGCGCGCCCGGCGTGACCGACGAGCGGCCGATGCGGCCGTCGACCGGCGAGGTGACCTTGGTGTACGCGAGGTTGATGCGCGCGCTCTCGACCGCGGCGCGGCCGGCGGCGACATCGGCTTCGGTCTGCTTCAGCGCGGCGTAGGCGTCGTCGTGATCCTGCTTGCTGACGGCGTTGATCTTCACCAGCTCGGCGTAGCGGTCGGCCTTGTTCCTGGCCGACAGCAGATTGGCTTCGGCCTTGGCGAGCGACGCCTTGGCGCTGTCGAACGCGGCCTGGTAGGTCGCCGGATCGATCTGGTACAGCACCTGGCCGGCCTTGATCTCGCTGCCTTCGGTGAACTGCCGCTTCTGGATGATGCCGCCGACCTGCGGGCGGACTTCGGCGACCAGGTACGGCGAGGTGCGGCCGGCGAGTTCGGTGGTCATCGGCAGCGATTGGCCGGAGACCGTCACGATGCCGACGACCGGCTCGGGTTGCGCAGCATGGCTGGCGGCATTGGGTTCGCCGCAGCCGATCAGCGCCAGGCTGCCGGCGATCAGGCTGGCGGCGACCAGCGCGCGTCTCGGGGTCAGGTGCATGGGGGCCTCTTCTTCGGTATCGGTTCAACGAAAAACGACCGCCGGGCTTCTGGCCGGGCGGGCAGTGGTAACTGACGCTGTTCAGGCGCTTTGGTTCACTTTAGAATGAATGATCATTCTAGAATGAGCGTTCTAGAGTGATCATTCTAATTAATACCGTAATCATTTGGCAAGCGCTTACTTTAAGACCAAAACATGACGAGCGCATGCCTGCCAGGTTCGAGGGACTGTATGACAAGCGAACAAGACCGCGGCGAGGCCCGCTGCAATCAGGTGCTCGACGCGGCGGCCGACTGCTTCCGCCTGCGCGGCTTTCATGGTGCCAGCATGGCCGAGCTGGCCCGCGCTGCCGGCATGAGCGTCGGCCATATCTATCACTACTTTGCGAACAAGGAGGCGATCATCTCAGCCATCGTTGAGCGTGACCTGACCGAAATCCTTGATCAGCTGGCGGCCTTGGAGAGCGAGGACGATTTCTTGCAGGCGCTGATCCGCGAAGCCGGCAACGACCTGGAAAACCAGGCTTGCAACCGGGACGACATCCTGCAGCTCGAAGTGCTGGCCGAGGCCACGCGCAATCCCAAGGTGCTGGACATCGTCCGCTCCACCGACGAAGTTGCCCGCACCTGTCTGGCCGGTACCATCGCCAAGGGCCGCGCCTTGCGCGGCTTGCCGCCGCTCTCCGATCTGGAGGCGCGCACCGAGGTCATCATCGCGCTGTTCGAGGGTATTACCTGTCGTGCGGTACGCAACCCGACCTTGCCGCGTGATGCCATGGGGGTGGTGTTGCGGAAGATGGTGCAAAGCCTGCTTGAAACTTAATTTGGGCTGGTAGCCGGGCCAGTTATGCGGAATTGCCGGGCGTGGACGATTTACTTGTCGGGGCTGGCTGACGACAATGTCGGTCAGGCCGGCCTCTGATGGCCGGCAGCGTTCACGACACAGGAGAATGCCATGCCCCGCGGTACAAAAATCGTCGCCACCCTCGGCCCCGCCTCGACCGATCCGGCCGTACTCGAACAACTGCTCAAGGCCGGCGTCAACACCGTGCGCCTGAACTTCTCGCACGGCACCGCCCAGGATCACACCGACCGCGCCAATACCGTGCGCGCGATCGCCGACCGCCTCGGCGTGCCGGTCGCCGTGCTCGCCGACCTGCAAGGCCCGAAGATTCGCGTCGGCAAGTTCGAGAAGAACAAGATCGAACTCAAGAAGGGCGGGCGTTTCATCCTCGACGCCG
This sequence comes from Jeongeupia sp. HS-3, assembly GCF_015140455.1. NCBI lineage: Bacteria > Pseudomonadati > Pseudomonadota > Betaproteobacteria > Neisseriales > Chitinibacteraceae > Jeongeupia > Jeongeupia sacculi. The sequence goes on from NZ_AP024094.1 coordinate 3,227,215, forward strand.
CCTGCGAGCTGGGCAACCAAGAGCGCGTGGGTCTGGATTACAAGGAACTGCCCAACGACGTCGAAACCGGCGCCATCCTCTTGCTCGACGACGGCAAGATCCAGCTCGAAGTGCTCGAAGTGCGCGGCACCGAGGTCTACACCACCGTGCTGGTCGGCGGCACCTTGTCGAACAACAAGGGCATCAACCGCAAGGGCGGCGGCCTGACCGCGCCGGCGCTGACCGCCAAGGACATGGAAGACATCAAGACCGCCGCGGCGCTGACGGCCGACTATATCGCGGTGTCGTTCCCGAAGAGCGCCGCCGACATGTACATGGCCCGTACGCTGCTGCGCGCCGCCGGCGGCACCGGCGGGCTGATCGCCAAGATCGAACGCACCGAAGCGATCACCAACCTTGACGAAATCCTCGACGCCTCCGACGGCATCATGGTCGCGCGGGGCGATCTGGCGGTTGAAGTCGGCGACGCCACGGTGCCGGCGCTGCAGAAAATGATGATCAAGCGCGCCCGTGCCAAGCGCAAGCTGACGATCACCGCGACGCAGATGATGGAATCGATGATCTCCAGCCCGGTGCCGACCCGTGCCGAAGTGTCCGACTGCGCCAATGCGGTGCTCGACGGCACCGACGCGGTGATGCTGTCGGCCGAATCGGCCGCCGGCAAGTATCCGGTCGAGGCGGTCGAGGCGATGGTGCGCACCTGCATCGAGGCCGAACGTTCGGTGGAGCAGGGGATCGGCAGTGCGGCTTCGGATACGCTGCCGTTCGACCGCATCGACCAGACCGTCGCGATGGCCACGCTCTACGCCGCCGGTCACCTTGATCTGAAGGCGATCGCCGCGCTGACCAATTCGGGTACCTCGGCGCTGTGGTTGTCGCGCTATATCAGCGGCACGCCGATCTATGGTTTCACGCGTGACGAGACCACCTATCGCAAGATGGCGCTGTTCCGTTACGTGCAGCCTTTGATGATGGACGACGCTATTTCCGAGCGCGATGCACAGATCACCCATGTGCAGACCACCTTGCTCAAGGCTGGCGTTGCCGGCGCGGGCGACCGGATTGCGCTGACCTTCGGCACCGCTGCGGGGCAGGGCGCCAATACCTTGCGGATTCTGGAAATCTCCTCGCGCTGATCGTGCCTGCAGCCAATAAAAAAGCCCGCTATTGCGGGCTTTTTTATTGGCCGGAGAGCTTTGCCGACGTCAGGCGCCGAGCTCGTGCTTCATCCACTCGACGAACTGGCGCACACGGCTCGGCAGCAAGCCGGCGTGCGGATAAACGATGCTGATCGGCTGCGGCCGCAGCTGGTACGGCTGCAGCACCGGCTGCAAGCGCCCGGCGGCCAGATGATCGATGACCTGGTACGACAGGAACTGACCGAGACCGAGGCCGGCAAGGCAGGCGTCGACGGCGGGCAGACCGTGATTGCATTCGAGATTGCCCGAAATCACCACCCGCTGTTCCCGGCCGTTTTCCTGGAACAGCCAGGTCGACCGGCCATTGCCGGTAAAACGGATGCAGTTGGCACCGGCCAGATCGCGCGGGTGCTGCGGAATGCCGTGCCGCGCCAGATAGTCGGGGCTGGCGGCGACGACACGGTGGATCTCGCCGACTGGCTGGGCGATCAGGCTGGAATCGTCGAGCGTGCCGATGCGGATACCGACGTCGATGCCTTCCTCAAGCAGGTTGACGATGCGGTCGAGCAGCACCAGCTTGCACTGCACCTTGGGGTGCTGCTGCAAAAAGCGCGTGACGGCGGGCGCGACATACATCTGCCCGTACAGCACCGACGCGGTGACGACCAGCTTGCCACTGGCCTCGCCCTGCTGATCCGACAGTCGCCGTTCGGCCTCGTCGACGGCACCGAGGATGTGCCGGCAACTGTCCAGATACGCGCGGCCTTCCTCGGTCAGCGACAAACGCCGTGTGGTCCGGTTCAGCAGCCGCACGCCGAGCGCCTTCTCCAGCGCCGCCAGCGTGCGCACCACCGCCGGCAGCGATGACGCCAGCGCACGCGCCGCGCCGGTCAGGCTGCCGTGTTCGACGATGGCGACGAAGGCTTGCATTGCGCGCAGTTTGTCCATGCTGCCGTCCGTGAGGTATCCGGCCTTGATGATTGCTGCTCAAAGTGGAGTAGTCAAATCAGTTCGTTGATATTTATCCGAACATCGATGTTATCCAGAATGCATATCACCACCCCAGACAAAGGAATCGCCATGAACGCCCCGCAACGTCCGATCCAGCTCTACCGCCATCGCCTGTCCGGCCACAGCCACCGCGTCGAACTGTTCCTCGCCCTGCTCGGCCTGCCGTACGAACTGGTCGAGGTCGACCTGAAGGCCGGTGCGCACAAGTCCGCCGACTTTCTGCGCCTGAACGCTTTCGGCCAAGTACCGGTGATCGTCGATGACGGCGAGGCGCTCGCCGACTCCAACGCCATCCTCGTCTATCTGGCCTCGCGCTACGGCAACGGCCGCTGGCTGCCGGCCGATCCGCTCGGCGCCGCGAGGGTGCAGCGCTGGCTGTCGGTCGCGGCCGGCCCGCTTGCCGCCGGCCCCGCCAGCGCGCGGCTGGTCAATGTGTTCGGCGCCAAGCTCGACGCACCGGCACTGATCGCCCGCAGCCACGCGCTGCTCGCGGTGATCGAGGCGGAGCTGACCGGACACGACTGGCTCGCCGGCACCGAGGCGACGCTGGCCGATATTGCCTGCTATAGCTATATCGCCCGCGCACCGGAAGGCGACGTCTCGCTCGCCGACTATCCGCGGGTGCGGAGCTGGCTGGCGCGCATCGAGGCGCTGCCCGGCTTTGTGGCGATGGTGCAGACCCCGGTCGGCCTCGCGGCCGCGACGGCGTAAGCCCCTGTTCACGCACTGGAGATGACGATGGCGCTGCCCGGCTGGCCGCACGAGGCTTCCCCCTTTCACGCTGGCGAGCAGGAAGTGCAGCGCCGCGTCGGCGTGCGCGACAAGGTCGAGTCGATCGGCCGTCAGGTCGTGCGCTCCTATATGCCCGAGCAGCACCGCGAGTTCTTCGCCCAGTTGCCCTTTGTCGTCGCCGGCGCCATCGACGCCGCCGGCCAGCCGTGGGCAACGCTGCTGGCCGGCGAACCGGGTTTCGCCCGCTCGGCCGATTCACGCAGCTTGCGGCTGGCCGCCCATCCGCTCGACGGCGATCCGCTCGCGCACGCCCTGCAGCCGGGCGCGGCGATCGGCCTGCTCGGGATCGAGCTGCATACGCGGCGGCGCAACCGGCTGAACGGGCTGGTCGCGGCGCTCGACGACGCCGGCGTGCAGATCACGGTGACGCAGAGCTTCGGCAACTGCCCGCAGTACATCCAGAAGCGCGATTACCGCCAGGTCGAACCCGAGGCGGTGCTGCCGCCGCCCGAAGCGCTCGACGCGCTCGATGCCGAGGCGATCGCCAGCATCGCCGCGGCGGATACCTTCTTCATCGCCACGCATTTCGCCGAGACCGGCGACGACACAGAACGCAACGGGGGCCGCGACGGCGCCGATGTCTCGCACCGTGGCGGCAAGCCGGGCTTTGTCCGCGTCGACGGCGATACGCTGACGTGGCCCGATTTCATCGGCAATTTCCACTTCAACACGCTCGGCAACCTGCTGGTCAACCCGCGCGCCGGGCTGCTGTTTCCCGACTTCGCCAGCGGCGATCTGCTTTATATCGCCGGGCGCGGCGAAATCGTCTGGGACGGGGACGAACTGCTTGCCTTTGCCGGCGCCGAGCGGCTGGTGCGCTTTCGGGTCGAGCGCGTGCTGCGCCTGCGCGGACGGCTGCCGCTGCGCTGGGCGCTGCAGGAGGTCTCGCCCATCCTCGCCGGCACCGGCGACTGGCAGACCGTCGGCGAAGCGGTCGCGCTTGCCGGGCTGGCCAACCGCTACCGGCCGCTGCGCGTGGTGCGCAAGGTGCGGGAGAGCGAAACGATCACCTCGTTCTACCTGCAGCCCGCCGATGACCTCGGCGTCGTGCCGCACCAGTCCGGCCAGTTCCTGCCGATCCGCATCGACGTGCCGGGGCTTGGCGCGCTGACGCGCACGTATACGCTGTCGCAGGCGGCCGACGGCAACGCCTACCGTATTTCGGTCAAGCGCGAGGGGCAGGTCTCGCAACGGCTGCACGATACGTTGCAGGAAGGCGATCTGCTCGAGGCGCAGGCGCCGCGCGGCGGTTTCACGCTCGACGCCGCCAGCGCCCGGCCCGTGGTGCTGCTGAGCGGGGGCGTCGGCATCACGCCGATGCTGGCGATGCTCGATACGCTCGCGCCGGCGCAGGGCGTGCGCTTCCGGCCACGGCCGGTGTGGTTCATCCACGCGGCGCGCAACGGCCGCGAGCACGCGTTCGCGGCGCAGTTGCGCGAGCGCGCCGCGCTGCACGAGACGCTGCGGCTGCATGTCCGCTACTCGCAGCTGGATGAGCGCGACCGGCCCGGCGTCGATTACGACAGCGCCGGCCGGATCGACGCCGATCTGCTGCGCAGCCTGTTGCCACTCGACGACTACGACGTCTACCTCTGCGGCCCCGACGCCTTCATGCGCCAGGTGTACTGGGCGCTGCGCGGGCTCGGTGTTGCGCGCTCGCGCATTCATTACGAGTTTTTTGCCCAGGGCGAGCCGCTGGAACGCGACGCCGCCGAAGCCGCGCCGCCGGTGCCGACCACGGCACAGCCGGTGCGCTTTGCCAAAAGCGGCATCAGCGCCGAATGGCAGCCGGGCCAGACCTTGCTTGAGCTCGCCGAGGCCAGCGGGCTCGAGCCGGCGTACAGCTGCCGGGCCGGCCTGTGCGGCAGTTGCAGCACCGCGATCGGCGACGGCGCGGTTTGCTACCCCAAGCCGCCATCGCAACAGCCCCGCAACGGCGAGGCGCTGATCTGCTGCGCCGTGCCGGCAGGGCCGGTGGTGCTGGCTATTTAGCCCGGCCGCGCTGCGCGCTATTCAACCGTTACCGATTTGGCCAGGTTGCGCGGCTTGTCGACATCGGTGCCGCGTTGCAGCGCGGCGTGATAGGCGAGCAACTGCACCGGCACGGCGTGGACGATGGGGCTGAGCACGCCGATATGCCGTGGTGTGCGGATGACGTGGACGCCGTCCGATTCGCTGAAGTGGCTGTCGAGGTCGGCGAATACGAAGAGCTCGCCGCCACGGGCACGCACTTCCTGCATGTTCGACTTCACCTTCTCGAGCAGGCTGTCGTTCGGCGCGATCACCACCACCGGCATGTTCGCGTCGACCAGTGCCAGCGGGCCGTGCTTGAGTTCGCCGGCCGGATAGGCTTCGGCGTGGATGTAGCTGATTTCCTTGAGCTTGAGCGCGCCTTCGAGCGCGATCGGGTAATGCACGCCACGGCCGAGGAAGAGCGCGTGATCCTTGGCGGCGAATTTCTCGGCCCACAGCGTGATCTGCGGCTCGAGGTTCAGTGCGTGCTGCACCGAACCGGGCAGATGGCGCAGCGCCTCGATGTAATCGTGCTCGGCGGCCGCGTCGAGCCGGCCGTGCAGCTTGGCGAGCGTGCCGGCGAGCGCGAACAGCGCGATCAACTGGGTGGTGAAGGCCTTGGTCGAGGCAACGCCGATTTCGGCGCCGGCGCGGGTGAAGAACACCATGTCCGAGGCGCGGGGGATGGCGCTTTCGCGCACATTGCAGATCGACAGCGTCTTGTCGTGGCCGAGCGATCTGGCGTATTTCAGCGCTTCCATCGTATCGAGCGTTTCGCCCGACTGGCTGATGGTGACGAACAGATGGCTGGGGTTGGCCACGGCGCTGCGGTAGCGGTATTCGCTGGCGACTTCGACGCTGCACGGCAGGCCGGCGATCGCCTCGATCCAGTAACGCGCGACCGAGGCGGCGTAGAAGCTGGTGCCGCAGGCGAGGATCTGTACGCCTTCGACCTGCGGCAGCATGGCGGCGGCTTTGGGGCCGAACAGCGACGGCGCGAAACCGGCGTCGAGCAGCGGCTCGATCGTGTCGGCGATCGCCTTCGGCTGCTCGTGGATTTCCTTCTGCATGTAGTGGCTGTACGGGCCGAGTTCGAGCGACGCCAGCGAGACGTCGGACAGGTGCACGTCGCGGCTGATCGCCATGCCATCGCGGTCGAACAGCTCGATGCCGTCGCGGCGGATGCGGGCGACGTCGCCTTCCTCCATGAAGATCACCCGGCGCGTCGCCGACAGCACGGCCGAGACATCCGAGGCGATCAGGTTTTCACCGTCGCCGAGGCCGATCAGCAGCGGGCAGCCCATGCGGGCGACGATCATTTGTTCGGGCTGGTCGCGCGCGATCACGGCGATGGCGTAGGCGCCGGTCAGTTCGCGCGTGGCGTGCTGCACCGCGGCGAGCAGATCGCCCGATTCGCGGTAATGGGCGTGCACCAGATGGGCGATGACCTCGGTATCGGTCTGCGACTCGAACACATAGCCGCGCGCCTTGAGTTCGTCGCGCTTTTCGTCGTGGTTTTCGATGATGCCGTTGTGCACCACGGCGATCAGACCGTCCGACACATGCGGGTGGGCGTTCGGCTCGGTCACGCCGCCGTGGGTGGCCCAGCGGGTGTGGCCGATGCCGAGCGTGCCGCTCAGATGGGCTTCGTTCGTGGCTGTTTCCAGTGCGGCAACACGGCCGACCCGGCGGACGCGACGGATTTCGGTGTCGAGCACGGCAACCCCGGCCGAGTCGTAGCCGCGATACTCAAGCCGAGCCAGACCGGCGATCAGCGCAGGCACCACATTTCGCGACGAGATCGCACCGACAATACCGCACATACACAGCTCCAGAATTTTTGCGTTGCACAAAATCTAGGTGATTCATGTGCCATTGTCTTTACGGCAAAGCCTTTAGGGAAAAACCCGAGCACCGGTTATCGGCCGTGTTCGCCAACCGATGGGTGGCCCGCCGATGCCAACTAGAGTAGGGGGGAGAGGATGAGGCCAAGCTTCGTCCACGCGCCATGGTCAATCCGTCTCGGGGCAGGAGTACGCATTGTGACTACGCAGCTGCTATCGCTCGGGATGTTCGGCGTGCGCCTGTTGGAGCGCATTCTCACCGCGCCTGCCGTCTACCCGCATGAACTCGCCGATGAGCTCGTCGACGAGATCAACTATTACCTGCCGTGCACGCAGGGGCGCGAGCAGCGCGTGCTGTTCCAGCTTGCCTGCGAGCTGCACGAGGCGCTGGACGAGGCGTTTACCCGTGTCGACGATCCGGCATCGCGCCAGAGCACGATAGGCCTCGTCGATGCCTTGCTGAGCCAGAGCCGCGACCAGACCTGCGATACCCTGCCCGGGCGGCGGCCTTAGGTTTTAATCGCCCAGGTGTGGATCGCGCGCCAGCATCGCGTCGACCGCGTGCCGACGGGCCTTTTCCTTGTGCTGGCGTGCGCGGTCGTCGTCGGCCAGTGCCTTGTACAGCGACACGCACAGGCCGACCATGATCAGCGCGAACGGCAGCGCCGAAACGATCGACAGCGTCTGCAGCGCCTTGAGTCCGCCGGTGAACAGCAACACGATCGCCATCGCCGCGATCACCACGCCCCAGACGAGCTTGATCCACGCCGGCGGATCGTGCCGGCCCTGCGTCGACAGCATGCCGAGCACGAGGTTGGCCGAGTCGGCCGAGGTCACAAAGAAACTCACGATCAGCGCCAGCGCCAGCACCGACAGGATGTGGCCGAGCGGCAGTGCGCCGAGCAGCGCGAACAGCGTCTTGGCGTAGTCCTGCTGCTGCACCGCCAGCAGGTTGATGCCTTCCATCAGCTGCTGGTGGATCGCCGTGCCGCCGAAGGCCGAGAACCACAGGAAGCTGACAAGGCTGGGCGCCAGCAGCACACCGACGACGAACTCGCGGATCGTCCGGCCCTTGGAGACGCGGGCGATGAACAGCCCGACGAACGGCGCCCAGGTGATCCACCACGCCCAGTAGAACAGCGTCCAGTCGGCGACCCACGACCCCTTGCTGAACGGCGTCAGCCGCAGGCTCATGAATGAGAGGTTGTTGATGTAGCCGCCGAGCGTGGTGGTGAACGATTCGAAAATGAACAGCGTCGGCCCGAACACGAGCAGCGCGGCCAGCAGCAGCGTGGCGATGCCGATGTTCAGGTTCGACAGCCACTGGATGCCGCGGCCGACGCCCGACAACGACGAGATGATCGCCAGCCCCATCGCGACGACGATGATGATGATGTGCAGCGCATCGGTATCGGGCACGCCGAGCGTGTAGGTCAGGCCGCCGCCGATCTGCAGCGTGCCGAGCCCGAGCGAGGTGACGACGCCGCAGGCGGTGGCGATCACCGCGAGGATGTCGACCAGCTTGCCGAGGCTGCCGTTGACCCGGTCGCCGAACAGCGGCCGGAATGCCTCGGACACCAGCGCCGGCAGCCCGCGGTTGAAGCTGAAGTAGGCGATCGCCAGCCCCATCACGCTGTAGATGGCCCACGGGTGCAGGCCCCAGTGGAAGAAGGTGTAACGGAGCGCGGTGCGCGCGGCGTCGGCGGTCAGCCCTTCGCCCGCAGGCGGCGTGGCAAAGTGCGCCAGCGGCTCGGCGGCGCCCCAGAACACGAGGCCGATGCCCATGCCGGCCGAGAACAGCATCGCAAACCAGCTGATGCGCGAGAACTCGGGCTCGGCGTCGTCGCCGCCGAGGCGGATGCTGCCGAAGCGGCCGAAGGCGAGGTAGAGCGCGAACAGCAGGAAGCCGAATACCGACAGCAGGTAGAACCAGCCAAAGCCGCCGATCGTGCCCGACAGCAGTGCCTGGGTCGTGGCGCTCATGCTGGCCGGCGCGAACGCACCCCAGGCGACAAAACTGAGCGCGATCGCGAGCGAGACGACAAAGACCATGCAAATCTCCCGTGTTCCGTTCTTTTTAGGCTAACACCGGGGGCGGCGACTTCACTACCGCAATTGCAAGTGGTTGCGAAATGCAAAAAAGCCCCCGGATCCGGGGGCTGGGGAGGAGATCAGTTGCCGACCAGCTGGCCACCGGCATCGCGAACCCGGTCGCCAACACCGAACGGGGGCTGTTGCGGATAGCTGAAGCTGCGCTGGCTGCCGTCTTCGAATGACACGACCACATCGTAGTAAGTCGTTTTGCGAACCTGCTTTTCGATGGCATTACCGGCGAGTGCACCACCGATGGCGCCGACGATGGTCGCCGCGGTATTACCGCGACCGTTACCAATCTGATGGCCGATCACGCCACCGGCGATGCCGCCGGCAACGGCGCCGCCGCCGCTGGCTTGGGCTGCTTCTTCGCGAGCCTGCACCGCGACGACACGACCGCAGCTGGCGCAAACCTGCTGTACCGGTCGGGGAGCTGGTCGGGTTTCGACATGCTCGCGTACTGGCGTGGGCGTTGGCTTGGGTTTCGGCTTGGGCGTCGGTTTCGGGGTAGGAACCGGCGTTGGCTCGGGCGTCGGAACCGGCGTGGGTTCCGGTGTCACCATCGGCACCAGCGTGGCCGGTAGCGAAGCGATTGCCGGCTGGCTGGCAACGGTGACAATGGCCGGCGCACTGGCGACCGGCACGGCCGGAGCGCCAACCCAGCCCATCATTTTGGCGATGCCGACGCCAGCGACGAGGATCACGGCGCCAGCGGCGGCCAGATACATCGGATGGGTTTTCTGCTCACTGGACATGCGGATGGTCTCCTGACGGTGTTATGCAACAATCATGCAATAACGGCCAGTCTAGCGTCAGTGAGCTGCCCCACATTACCGGTCGGCACTTTTTACATGACGAAGGCTAGCGCGAGCCGCGTGCATCTTCGTCCAGAGCGAGCTCGGCCAGCGTGTCGAACAGTCGCGCCAGGATTGGCGGAATGCTGGTCTTGCCACGCTGCTCGGCCGCCTCGGCAATGGCCAGTGCCATCCCCGGTTTGGCTTCACGGCGGATGGCACGGTGGATCAGCTCGCCCGGGCCGGGCTGCGGGCCGCGCGTCCAGTGTGCGGCGCGGTGGTAGACGTCGGCAAAACCGTTTTCATACAAATAATGTTCGATGTCGCGTGACGGCAGCACCGTCAGATGGCGGGCCTCGTCGCGGCCGTGCAGCAGCGCGCGGGTTTTGTTGGCGTAAAGCCGGCCGGCGTCGTCGCCGTCGGTGACCAGATGCCAGCGAATGCCGAAGGCATCGGCGAACTTGATCAGCGGTGCCAGCCCGGCCTGGGCGAATTCGACGCTGCGGATGCCGAGCGCGCCAAGGTTGACGCCGTAGCGGCGGGCCAGCTCGGGCAGCAGCCAGAATTCGGTTTCGCCTTCGACCAGCAGCCAGGTGCGCGCGAACAGGCTGTTCGGGCGGTTGGCGCGGACATGAAAGCCGACCTTGCGTGCATCCTGTTTCGACAGTGCGTTGCGACCCATCTGGAACACGAAAACCTTGTCGTCGCCGCGCACCAGCCGGCGCAGGCTGTGATGCGGAAAGCTCGACAGCAGCTCGCCGCTATTGGTCGTTACCAGCTTTTGCACCGGCAGTTGTTCGACCAGCCCCCACAGTTGCACTAGCTGGGTCGGGTGCAGATGCGTTTCCGGGTCTTCGACCAGGAGCAGCGGCATTTCGCCGTCGTCGAGCGCGATACTGCCGCGCGCTTCCAGCAGCGAGCCGAGCAGGAACAGCAGCGCCAGTTGCTGGGTGCTGCTGCCGGCACGGTTGGCGATATCGAGCAGGCTGGCGTGATCGCGGAAGGTGATCGGCGCGGCGGCGATATCCTCGGCCAGCCGCTGTATGGCCGGAACGCGCAAGCGGGCGGCGTGCCGGCACAGCAGTTCACGCATGGCGGCAATGCCCTGTTGCAGTACCTGAGGGCCGACCCGGTGCGGCTGCTGCAACAGGGCTTCGAAGGTGCGCTGGACGACCTCGGCCGGTGCGTCACCGGCATTCAGTTCGACCGGCTGGATATCCTGAGCCGCGGGCACCATCCATTGCGCCAGCTGCATTTCGCGTAGCCGCAGTACCGGATGGCGCGTGATCAGCTCGGCAATCAGCGCCTCGGCGTCGCGGTGGTGGCGGACCTTGCCGCTGGGGCCAAGCAGCTCGCGCCGCACCGAAACACCGTCTTCGTGCCGATGCGCGGCGATACGCAGACTGACGCGGCAGCGGCTTTGGCGGTCGCGCCATGCTAGCGCCGCCAAAGCCGGTGGCAGCGGCTTGGGTTCATCGTCGCCAAAGGTCAGTGTGATTGCCAGCCGGTTGGTCGGCACGCCAGCGGCATCGTGGTGGAAGTCCTCCGGATCGAAACGCGCGCCGGCTGCCGCGCCGGGGCCGAGGCAACGCGCCAGGGCATCGATCAGGCTGGTCTTGCCCCAGTTGTTTTCGCCAAACAGCACGGTGCGGTCGGCATCGAGCGAGAGCGCAATGCGGCTGATGCCGCGAAAATTGTCGATCTGCAAGTGAATGAGGCGCATGCATGACTCCGTGTGCAGCTTCAAGCATGGCGGCGGCGGCCGTTGTCTGCAACCGGCTGAGGACGTAAAAAAGCCCGGCTAAGGCCGGGCTTTGAGCGAGCACTTCATGTTCGAGCTAACTCGACGACCGAGGCGGTGGGTCAAGTCGAGCGAGGGCTACGCCGCGTGGTGCAATTTCCGTACTTGACGAACGCTGGCATCCAGCGCGGTAGGCTCAAGCGTGAGGGGAATGTGGCCGATTTCGGGGAGCAATTGCACTGGCCAGTCCTTGCCTGCGCTGCGAACAATGCTTTCGAGCTTGTTCGTGTAAAAGGCTTCGTCGTCTGTACCCGCCACAATCGCGCATGGCCTATCAACGCTGCGAATGTTCGCTTCGAAGTCGCTCAAAGGCCGGAAGTTCATCGCAAGGTTGAAGCCATACTCCGGAGTGAGAAAGCTTCGTGCTTTGTCGTTTAGAGCGAAACGCGTAACCGGCAGGTGGTTGAACGTGTGAACGCCAAGCGCGTTCAGCATGACAAGACCGACAATCCTGGGTACGCCGACGTTTGCCCACCCGCCGCTGTCAGGGCGCTGATTGGGGGCGTCTTGGCTAATGAATGGCGAAAGCAATAGGTAGCTGTTGAACCGCGACCGATGCTCGCTCGCTGCAAATCGCAGGACAAAGCCGCCGCCTGACGAGAAGCCCGCCAGTGTGGCGGGCGCCGGCGGGTGGACGGCTTGAACGAACGCTTCAAGATCTGATTCAAGCTGACCGATGAAGCCGATCTGACCCTTGATTCCGGATGCGCCGTGTCCGCGGATGTCCAGGGCATAAACCCGGTGGCCCGCCGCTGCCAAGGCTTTCGCCATCGGATGCATGCTGTTGCTGCTAGCGGATGAGCCATGAACCAGCGTGACACTGCCTGTCGACTGCGCGGCAGTGGGGGCGTACTCCCGGTAGGCGAGCAGCTGGCCGTCGGGTGCTTGGAAGGTTGAGATCGGTGGTAGGTCGCTGAAATCGACGGATTTGAATGGGTCGTTGATGCTGCCCATCGGGGCCGGCCGCGACGGTCCGCCGAAAATGATTGCCAAGGCGAGACCAAGAAGCGGAAGGCTGACGGACAGAAGAGCGATGAGCATACGGTGACGGTGATTCATGTGGCCTAAGCATTCAAATGCTTACGGCGTAAGAAATAAATTGCCATTATCACGGTCGGCATCGATCTCGCCAAAAATATATTTGCCGTGATGGCAGGAGGTGAAACGGGCCAGCTGTTTCAATCGCAGGCAAAGGCGGTGGACGTAAAAAAGCCCGGCCAGGCCGGGCTTCAAGAAGAGTAACTGTCTGTTGTTAGAGTTTGAAGCGGCGAATCTGCCCGGCGAGTTGTTCGGATACCGATTTGATCGACTGCGCCGCATCGACGGTGCCGCGTGCGGCCGCCAGCGTGCCGCTGGACGATTGTGCGACCTCGTCGACATCGTTGCGGATCGCGCGGCTGGCGCCAACCTGATCGGCCAGCGTGCGGCCGATGCCGTCGACGACCTGCGCGGTGGCCTCGGTTTCGGCGCGGATGGCCTTGACCGCTTCGCCGCCTTCCTTGGCCTGACGGATGCCTTCTTTCAACTGCTCGACCATGTCGTCCATGCGCATTTTGGCGTTCTGGCTGCTGGTTTGCACCGCGCTGATGGTGTTGCCGATTTCTTGCGTGGCGGTGCTGGTGCGTTCGGCCAGCTTGCGCACTTCGTCTGCGACCACGGCAAAGCCACGGCCTTGCTCACCGGCGCGGGCGGCTTCGATCGCCGCGTTCAGCGCCAGCAGATTGGTCTGGTCGGCAACGTCGCGAATCACCGCGATCACCGCCGAAATGCTGCCGACGCGCGTTGCCAGTTCGTCGATGCTGGTCTGGGTGTCGCCGACCGATTGTTCGGTTTCGCTCAGCCGCGCCACGGCGGCCGAAATCACCTGCTGGCCCTTGGCCGAGATGCCGGTGGCCGATTCGCTCTGGCGGCGCGCGGTATCGGCTTCGGTTTCGGCGCTCTGCGTCTGTTCGGCAAAACGTTCGGCGGTCTGGGCGATGCGCCGGGCTGCCTCGCCCTGGGCCTCAACCAGACGGTTGCTGCCCTCGGCCTTGCCGACGATGTCGTCGCTGGTCCGGTGCAGCGTACCGACGGCCGATTGCAGCTCCAGCATCACGCCGCGCAGTGCATCGCGCATTTTCAATACCGAGCCATAAATACTGTTCGGCGCGATATTGCGGCCGTTCTGGCCGGTGGCGAGGTCGCCGTCGGCAACGCCTTGCACCAGTTTGAGCACTTCGCCGGGTTCGCCACCCAGATCGCGCAACAGTTTCGCTACTGCCGAGAGCATCAGTGCCGCGACGAGACCGGCGACGATCAGACACACGACCACCTGCCAGCGGGCGCTCGCCCAGAAGCGGGTATCGGCTTCGCCCGAACTGACGCCAGTGCCGACGATCCAGTGCCAGCGCGGCGTGCGCTGGGCCACCGAGACCAGATCGACCACGGTGCCTTCGCGCTCGCTGGTCCACGGGTATTCGGTCAGTGCGCCGCCGGATTTCTGCAGCGCCGCCTGCGCGATGGCGCCGACACTCTTGCCTTGCGCATCCTTGAATTCGTTGAAACTGGTGCCGTGCAATTGGGGGTCGAGCGGCGCAGCGATGAAGGTGAGCTTGTCGTCGGTTACGTAAACGTACTCGGATTTGTGGTATTTGTTCTCGCGCAGGATCTGGCTTGCCAGCGCCTTGGCGTCGTCGTCGCTGATACGGCCGCTTGCGGCCGCGTTCTCAAGCTGGGCGATCGTGCTGTAGGTGCTCTTCATCAGCTGTTCGATGCGAGCGCGGTTGTCGAGATTGGCGGCATGACGCATGGTGAACAGGCCGGCGAGCGTGACGCCGAGCAGGGCAACCAGCACCAAAGCTGACAGACTCCAGGCTTTTAGACGCAAAGACATAGAAACTCCGTTTAAAACGACGAGAACGCTGTAAGCATACAGTGAAATAAATCAGTAAAGTCTTATTTAGGTCAAACACAGATGCTCCGGCGTAAGTGCCGTGGTTGCGGTACAACACCGGTACTGCCACGACGCAATCGAATGCAAGAAACAAACATGATTGTTCGGTTGCCTGCTGAGTCATCAAGCGCATCACAAGGGATTGTATGAAAAGAACAAATCAATGGGTCGAGCCGGCCATCGCCACCTGCGCCGTGGTGCTGCTGCTGGCGCTGTCGTATCAGATCCTCGCCCCCTTCATTGCTGCCCTCGCCTGGGCCGGTATTCTGGTCTACGCAAGCTGGAAGCCTTACGAAAAACTTTCAAAATTGATGCGTGGTAACCGGCTGCTGCCGGCGCTGCTGTTGCTCGGCATCTTCGCGCTGGTGATCGTGCTGCCGCTGGTGATCGCCGGGATAGAGCTGTCGGCGAATATCGACGGCATTTCGCACTGGTTACAGGTGCATATCGAAGCTGGTCTGCCGCCGCTGCCGCATTGGCTGATGACCGCGCCCGGAGTGGGGCCGAAGATCGCCGAGTTCTGGAGCGGCCTGTCGCAGGGCGACCCCGAGGTGATTAACCGGCTGAAGGACTGGATGAAGCCGCTCGGTGGCATGCTCTTGCTGTTCGGCAAGGCGATCGGCAGCGGGCTGATGCTGATGCTGATGAGCCTGGCGTTCGCGTTCTTCTTCTACGTCGGCGGCCACGAGATCGTCCGCTGGTTCATCCGCGTACTGAACCGGATCGGCGGCAAGCGCGCCGAGGAGCTGCTGATGATCGCCGCCGGCACCGTGCGCGGCGTCGTCTACGGCTTCATCGGCACCGCGCTGGTGCAGGGCGCGCTGGCGTGGTTCGGCTACTGGCTGGTCGGCGTCGAGAACGCCGCGGCCTTCGGTCTGGTCAGCTGCTTCTTGTCGCTGATCCCGGGCGGCCCGAGCCTGCTGGGCCTGCCGGTGGCGTTCTGGCTGTACCAGCAGGGCGATACCGGCTGGGCGGTGTTCCTCGGTATCTGGATGGTCGCGGTGGTCAGCATGGCCGACAACGTCGTCAAACCGCTGTTCATCGGCAAGGAAAGCAATCTGCCCTTCGTGCTGATCCTCGTCGGCGTGCTCGGCGGCGCGCTGGCCTGGGGCGTGCTCGGTGTCTTCCTCGGCCCGACCTTGCTGGCGGTCAGCTATGCCTTATTGCACAACTGGGCGGCAAGGCAGATCGAGGAAGATGATGCGGAGCAAGTGGCGGCGCCCAAGGCCCCCGAATCGACCTCGTAGAAGCCGTACACGATCGTCGCGCATGGCGCTCAGCGCTGCACTGCAGGATCGTGAACGGGCTCTGAAACAAGCGTGATGCACCGTATGTTGCCGCCTGGCCGTGGCAACGTATGGTGCGATCCGGCGATCGCGTCGGATGGACGAGGTCGAGCCCGATCAGCAGCTCGGTGAATTCGATCGCTTCGCGCGTGATGGGCCGCATCATGGTTTAAAGCTCGCTTTTGAGCGCCAGATTGGCGATTTTGGCGTCGCCAGGCTGCAACCACTGATCGGCGTTATCGCTAGCCGGGGCTTACAGATGCAAGGCCGGGCTTTATGGTGGAGTGAACAGGGCCAGCGCAGCTGGTCTGTTTCAAAGGAGGCATCCATGAAGCCGCTCAATCACATCGTGACCGCCTTGCTTGCCGGTTGCCTGGCCACCGCATGGGCTGCGGATGACCGTGGCTCAAGCAGTCGTGAAACCGAGGCAAGGGGACGTGCCGCCGAAGGCGAGCTGCCGCGCGGCGCCGATAGCGCGCACGACGCGACCGACGACAAGGGCGGCCGGGTCGCTGGCACACGCAATGGTGCCGACGATGGCGCCAGCCATGATGCAGGTGACGACCATGGTGGTCGTCAGACCCGGGGGCGTGGCGCTGACGACGGTGCGCAGCAGGGAAGAGCAGATAACCACGGCGGCCGCAGTGGAAGTAGTGCGACTAGCGGTAGCAGCAGTAGTAGTGCCAGCAGTGGCAGTAGCGGTAGCAAAGGCGGAGGCAAAGGGGGTGATGACGGTGGCGGCGGACGTAGCGGCAGCGGCAAGGGACGTTAAGTGCGCTTGCGGCGGGAGCTGCGTGACCGATCACCGTATTCCTTGTCATCGACGGTAGTCGTTTTCCGCCGATTCCTTAACCCCGTTCTCCACGACGCCGACGACCAGTAGTGCTAACCAGTAAGTAGAAAACGGCTGGCCAAGGATTGAAGCGATCATCAAAAACAGGCACCGAAGTGCCTGTTTTTTTGACTGTTGCAGTGCGTGTGGCGGTCTACTTCGGCTTTGCCAGTTGCTGTTGTAGCTTCGCCAGCTTGTCGGCCAGCTCGGCGATCTGCGCGCGATCCTTCTCGACCAGATCGAGCCCGGTCAGCCGCTTGTGGCTGCCGATCACGGCTTGTCCTCGTAGGCAAAACCCGACGTCGCGGCCTCGCCGCGCAGCCAGTCGACAAAGGTCGCCACGGCGGGGCGGTAAGGCGGCGGCGATGGTGTGATCAGCCAGTAGGCGCCGGGCATCGGCAGCGTGGTTGGAAATACCTGCACCAGCCGGCCTGCGGCCAGATCATCGTGAACCAGTACTTCACGCGCAAGGGCGATGCCCTGACAATCAAGCACCGCCTGTATCAGCAGTCCGGAGTCGGTGAAGACCAGCCCGTTCTGCGGCTCGGGCCAATCCAGTCCGGCCTTGGCAAACCAGTGGCGCCACGGTTCGATCGATGAGCGCAGCAGTGGCCAGCGTGCCAGATCGGCCGGTTGTTGCGGCAGGCCGCCGGGCAGCTGCGGGCTGGCGACGACGACGAAGGCATCGCGCATCAGCGGTTCGCAATGGACGCCGGGCCAGCCGCCGGGGCCGACGCGCAGGCCGAGATCAATGCCCTCGGCGACCAGATCCTCGCGCACCTGGGTCGAGCGGATCCAGATTTCGATGTCTGGATGTTGGTCGATGAAACGACCCAGGCGGGTGGTCAGCCATTTGGCGGCGAACGACGGCAGGCAGGTCAGCACCACGCGCGGCCGGCCGTGCTCCTGAGCGATGGCGGCGATGGTGTCGCCGATCTGGCACAGGCTGGCGTTGAGCGTTGCCGCCAGTCGCCGACCTTCGGCAGTCAGCTTGACGCCGCGACCGTCGCGCGCGAACAGCGCGAAGCCCAGCGTCTCTTCGAGCGCGCGGATCTGGTGGCTGACCGCGCCGTGGGTCACGAACAGTTCGTCAGCGGCGCGGCCGAAGTGGCCGTGGCGCGCCGCGGCCTCGAAAGCGCGCAACGCCGGTAGCGACGGCAGCTTGCCCGGTGATTTCAATGGCGAATCCATTTCACTAATTCGGCGAGAAGTGATCGTTTGTGGCGGACGGTATTGCTGCCGAGAATGCTGGCATGACGATCGAATCGGCGCAAGCGGCGCCGGGGAAGGCACACCATGCTGGGCGAACTCGAATACCGGAGACTCGGGCGCGGAGAGGTGATCCGCATTCATGTATCGGAACTGGCCATTACGTCGGGCTTCGTCTGGGTGACCGACGACAAGGGGCAGGAGCTGTTGTTGACGGCCGGTGATCGCCTGCCCGGCGGCGACTGGCTGGTCGAAGCGCTGCAGCCGTCGCGCATCCACTGGCAGCCGCGCGGCTGGCGCATCGCGCTGCGGGATGCGATGAACCGCCTGCGCCGTCCGGCCGCCGCCGAGGCCGCGCGTTAAGTGGTTCACAGCGTCCGGCGCCTTGTGCTGGCACGATGCCCCCATTGCGATGCAAGGGGGAGACGGGCTTATGCAACGATCGATCATCAACGGGGTGCTGGCGCTGCTGCTGGCCGGCAGCGCGGCGCTGGCGAGTGCGCAAAGCTGGCGCGAGGGACGCCATTACTCGCCGGGCGACGTCGTCAGCTATCAGGGAAGGCAATACCGGGCGATGCAGGGCCACGACGCGCACCGCGGGTCGAACTGGAATCCGCGCGACGCGGCATCGTTGTGGCAGCCGCTAGGCGGTCGGCACGACGACGGCCACTATCGTCCGAAACCGCATCATGACGACGGGCAGTACCGCCCGGATCCGCGCTACGACGATGGCCAGTATCGCCCCGACCCGCGTTACGACGACGGCCGCTGGCGGCCCGACGTGCGCAACGATGACTGGCGCCGCCGTCACTGGCAGGAAAGTGGCCGCCGCCGTCCCGACGGCTGGCGCGACGGCCACCGTTATGGCGGCGGAGACTGGGTCTGGTATCACGGCCGGGCGTACGAGGCGCGCCGGCCGGTCACCGAGGCGGAAATCCGCATGAACCCGCTGCAACTGCCGGGCTTGTGGCTCGACATCAGCGCGACGCTGCGCTGACGTCGGCCATGCGGCTTACTGGTAGCCGTCTTCCTTGGTGTCGACGGTGATGCGCAGCAGCTTGCCGCTGGTGCCGGTGACGCCGCCGCCGACGAAGGTCAGCCGGCCTTCCTTCTTGTAGTAGGTCTCGAAGCGGTAGGCGTCCTTGCCGAAATAGAACGGCACCCAGGCCTTGCCGGTGGTGTAGGTCTTGGTATCGCTCGGGTTGCCGATCAGGTCTTCGACCTGGCGTTGCGACATGCCGATCTGCAGCTTGGCGAACTTGCTCTTCTTCGCCGGCGTGCCGACGATCTCGCCCTCGAACGTGCCGTCCTTGGACATCACCTTGCGACCGCCCGGGGTCGGCGCGTCGGCTTGCTGCTGTGCGGCCGCCTTGCCGTTGGCTCCCGTGGTCTTGCCACCGTTCGATGCGGGCGTCGACGACGCGGTGGTGCCGGACTGGTTGGCGCAGGCGGCCAGCAGCAGGGCGGTGGCAAGCAGGGCAAGGCGGGGGCGGTGAAACATCTCGGTCTCCGGAACAAAGTGGCTGCCACATTCGCGTCAGCCTGAAAACAAAAACAGGCTGCAGAAGCAGCCTGTTTTCACATCAACAAAGCGTTACAAATCTTACTTGAGCTTTGCGATTTGCTGTTGAAGTTTCGACAGTTTGTCGGCCAGCTCGGCGATCTGCGCGCGATCCTTCTCGACCAGATGCGCCGGCGCCTTGTCGATGTAGCCGGGCTTTTCGAGCTTGGCGGTCATCTTGGCGAGGCCTTCCTCGGTCTTGGCGATCTCCTTGCTCAGCCGCGCGGTTTCGGCTGCCTTGTCGACTTCGACCTTGAGCATCAGCCGCGTGGTGCCGGCGACGGCGACCGGTGCGTCATCCTCGGGCAGCTTGGCCACGACCTGGACGTCGGACAGCTTGGCTAGCGACTTCAGGTAATCACCAAAGCGCGCCAGCGAGGCGTCGCCTTCGATGAACATCGGCACCTTGGTCGACGGCGGCAGGCCCATTTCGCCGCGCAGATTGCGCGCGGCAAAGGCGATCGCCTTCAGTTCCTCGACGTCGGCGTAGGCCGCGGCGTCGATCTTGCTTTCGTCGGCGATCGGCCATGCGGCGATCATCAGCGATTCGGTGTCCTTCTTGCCGGCGAGCGGCGCGACGACCTGCCACAACTCTTCGGTAATGAAAGGCATGATCGGGTGCGCCATGCGCAGGATCACTTCGAGCACGCGGATCAGCGTGCGGCGGGTGGCGCGCTGTTGTGCCTCGCTACCTGTTTGCGCCGAGACCTTGGCGAGCTCGATATACCAGTCGCAATACTCGTTCCAGACGAACTCGTAGATCGCTTGTGCGGCAAGGTCGAAACGGAAGGTATCGAGTGCCAGCGTCACCGACTTCTCGGCTTCCTGCAGCTTGCCAATAATCCACTTGTCGGCGAACGAGTAATCCAGTTCGGCGCCGTCGGTCAGACCGCAATCCTTGCCTTCGACGTTCATCAGCACGAAGCGCGTGGCGTTCCACAGCTTGTTGCAGAAGTTGCGGTAACCCTCGCAACGCTTCTGGTCGAAGTTGATCGAGCGGCCCAGCGACGCCAGCGACGCGAAGGTAAAGCGCAGCGCATCGACGCCGTAGGCCGGAATGCCGTCGGGGAATTCCTTCTCGGTCTTCTTGGCGACTTGCGGCGCTTTTTCCGGCCGGCGCAGGCCGGTGGTGCGTTTTTCCAGCAGCGGTTCGAGCGCGATGCCGTCGATCAGGTCGACCGGGTCGAGCACATTGCCTTCGGACTTGGACATCTTCTTGCCCTCGCCGTCGCGCACCAGACCGTGCACGTAGACGTGGCTGAACGGCACCTTGCCGGTGAAGTGCTTGGTCATCATGATCATCCGGGCGACCCAGAAGAAAATGATGTCGTAACCGGTGACCAGCACGCTGGACGGCAGGAAAGCCTTCAGCTCGTTGGTGTCGTTCGGCCAGCCGAGGCTGGAGAACGGCACCAAGGCCGACGAGAACCAGGTGTCGAGCACGTCGTTGTCGCGGGTCAGCGGCTTGCCACCCGATTGCTTCAGCGCCTCTTCCTCGGTGCGTGCGACGTAGACCTTGCCCTCGGCGTCGTACCACGCCGGAATCTGGTGGCCCCACCACAGCTGGCGGCTGATGCACCAGTCCTGGATGTTCTTCAGCCACGCGTTATAGGTATTCACCCAGTCGCCCGGCACGAACTGCACTTCGCCGTTTTCGACGACTTCGAGCGCTTTTTCGGTGATGCTCTGGCCGGTTTCGTCCTGCTTGCTCATCGCCACAAACCACTGATCGGTCAGCATCGGTTCGATCACCGAACCGGTACGGTCGCCGCGCGGCACCATCAGCTTGTGTTTCTTGGCCTCTACGAGGAAGCCGCCGGCTTCGAGGTCGGCCAGCATTGCCTTGCGTGCATCGCGGGTCGACAGGCCGGCGTAGGCGGCCGGCAGTTCGATGCCGTCGTGCGCCGAGCCGTCAAAACCGAACACCTGCGCCTGCGGCAGGATGGTCGCGGTCAGGCTCATTACGTTGATCAGCTGGGTGTCGTGGCGCTTGCCGACCTGATAGTCGTTGAAGTCGTGCGCCGGGGTGATCTTGACGAAGCCGGTGCCGAAAGCCGCATCGACGTATTCGTCGGCGATCACCGGAATCTGCCGGCCGGTCAGCGGCAGCTCGAGCTGCTTGCCCAGCAGATGCTGGTAGCGCTCGTCTTCCGGGTTGATCGCGACGGCGACGTCGCCGAGCAGCGTTTCCGGCCGCGTCGTCGCGACGGTGACGAACTCGTCGCTACCGACGACGGGATAGTTGATGTGCCACATGTGGCCATCTTCTTCCTCGCTCACTACCTCGAGATCGGAGACGGCGGTGCCGAGCACCGGATCCCAGTTCACCAGACGCTTGCCGCGGTAGATCAGCCCCTGCTCGAACAGGCGCACGAACACTTCGGTCACCGTGCCCGACATCTTGTCGTCCATGGTGAAGTATTCGCGGCCCCAGTCGACCGACGCGCCCATGCGGCGCATCTGGCCGGTAATGATGTCGCCCGACTGTTTCTTCCAGTCCCAGACCTTCTCGATGAAGGCCGGGCGGCCGAGGTCGTGGCGGCTCACGCCCTGGGCATCAAGCTGGCGTTCGACGACGATCTGCGTCGCGATGCCGGCGTGGTCGGTGCCCGGCAGCCACAGCGTGTTGTCGCCGCGCATCCGGTGGTAGCGGGTCAGGCCGTCCATGATGGTCTGGTTGAACGCATGGCCCATGTGCAGCGTGCCGGTGACGTTCGGCGGCGGCAGCTGGATGCAGAACGATGGCGCGGCCATGTCCATGCTCGGGCTGAAGTAGTTCGCGCTTTCCCAACGCGGGTACCAGCTTGCCTCGATGGCGGCGGGTTCAAAGCTTTTGGCAAGCTGTTCGAGGGCGGTGGGTTCGGTAGCAGAGCTCATGGGTGGGCGGCTAGGCAATCAGTTGAATTGCCGGCAATTATACAGAGTCACCGGAGTCGCTGCGGCGCGGCTTGCAGCTTGGCGTTCCGTTGGTTTTGCCGGTAATCGTACCGATTGGGATTTCCCAAGGGGTAAGCCACAATGATAAAAGAGTAATTGTCTTGTTTGTCACCCCCTCAGGAGGTAATGCCCATGTCCAGTAATGGTGAAGCGAAACTGAATCAGGAAGTCTTGCTCGACGATCTGCGTAATGTGCTGGCCGAAACCGAGTCGATGCTCAAGGAGGTCGCCGGCGATGGCTCGGAGCAAGGCCGCGCGCTGCGTGAAAAGATCGCTGCCAACCTGTCGACCGCCAAGCAAAAGCTCGTTGAAACCGAACGCCTCGTGGCCGACAAGGCCAAGGTCGCCGCCAAGGCCACCGACACCTATGTGCACGAGAACCCGTGGACCGCAATCGGTGCGGCCGCCGGCGTGGCCTTCGTGCTGGGTTTGCTGATCTCGCGTCGTTAAATCGAACCCGCCGGCTTGCCTGCAGGCCGGCGTTTCGGGCATCGTGCCCGTCCCTAATCTGAGCCCGTGTCCAATACATGAGCGAAACCGAATCGGCTGGCAACCACGCCAGTCACCCCAATGTGCTTAAACGCTTGGCCGGTAGCGCGCTGGGTCTGCTGCATGCCCATCTGGGCATCCTGTCGATCGAAATCGAGGAAGCGCGCGAGCGGTTGCTGAAGACGCTGGTGCTCGGCATTCTCGGCGCCGGTCTGCTGCTGCTGGCACTGCTCGCGATCACGCTCGGTGCCATCCTGCTGGTGCCGGAGCCGTGGCGTATCTACACGGTGATTTCGCTGGTGCTGGCCTTCCTGCTGCTCGGCGCCGGCTGCCTGTGGTACGCGTGGAACGGCGTGCGTCATGCCAAGACGCCGTTCGCGCTGACAATCGAAGAGCTGCGCCGTGACAAGGAGCACTTTCTGCGATGAGTGATCCACGTCTGTCGGGGCGCGAGGCCCGCAAACAATTGCTGCAGCTCGAAGCCGAAACGCACCGGCTGCAAATCGCCGTATGCCTGACCGAAATCCGCGCGCCGCTGGCGCAGGGCAAGCGCGGGCTGTTGTGGCTGTCGATCCTGAAAAAGCTGCAGGGCAACGCCGGCGTGCTGATACTGGCGAGCAAGCTGTTCTCGAAGAAGTATCGCGTTCGCGGCATCGCGCAGATGCTGCCGGTGGCACTGGCCGCTTGGAAGGTGGCGCTGCTGCTGCGACGTTTGTTCAAGCGCAGTTAGCAGGTGCGCGTGGGCGATTCAGTACTACCGGTGCGCATTCGACGGGCGATGCCGGAAGACGCCGAAGGCATTCAGGGCTTGTACGCCGAGCTGGTCGGCAGTGCCGAGATCGCTGTCCAGCCCGAGCGGATTGCGCATATTGCCGGTGATGCCAATACCGCGCTCTTTGTTGCCGAAATTCAGGCACGCATTTGCGGCACCGCCTTGGTATCCCTGTGCAACGACGTCATGTTCAAGTCGCAACCGTTCGCGGTTGTTGAAAATGTGGTTGTCACTGCGGCCAGTCGAAGTGTCGGGGTTGGCCGTTTGCTGTTTGCCCATATCGAGGCGTTCTGCCTGGCTGCTGACTGTTCCAAGATCATGTTGCTGAGTTCTGCTGAACGAGCGGACGCGCACCGATTTTTTGAGCGTGCCGGTTTCACTGGGTCGACGAAACGCGGCTTCGTGAAATATCGGCGCCATTTTTCCGCGTCGCCGAATCAGCCGTAGCAGCGTTTTGTTGAGCTGGTGGTTAACCGGCTCTTGGAACCGAATGAAAAAAGCGCGGCCGAAGCCGCGCTTTTTTCATTCGGAGACGGTGAATCAGGCCGCCGCGCGGTGCCTTGCCGCAACCATATTCCCCGGCTTCAAGCGGCGCAGCGCCAGGCCGTCGCGGTTGAACACGTGAAATGCCGCGGCGGGGGCCGACAGCTCGATCTTGTCGCCGATATGCACGGCGCGCTCGCCGTCGCCGCGCACGACCACGTCCTGGCCGTTTTCCAGCGTCAAATACAGGTAGTTGGCTTCGCCAAGGTGTTCGACCAGATTCACCGTACCGCGGAAGCATTCGCTGCCGGCGTCGCCTTCCCACAGGTGCTCGGAGCGGATGCCGACGCTGACCTTGTCGCCGACGGCGACGCCGCTGTCATCGACTTCGGTGCGGATGATCTGCTCGCCGGCGACCTTGACCGACACGCCGGTGGCGCCGGCTTCGGTAACGATGCCTTCGAGCAAATTCATTTTCGGCGAGCCGATGAAGGTCGCGACGAACAGGTTGGCCGGCTGCTGGTACAGCTCGAGCGGGCTGCCGGCCTGCTGGATGTGGCCGTCGTGCATCACGACGATCTTGTCGCCGAGCGTCATCGCTTCGACCTGATCGTGGGTCACGTAGACGATGGTCGCGGCCAGATCCTTGTGCAGCTTGGCGATCTCGAGCCGGGTCTGCACGCGCAGCGCGGCGTCGAGGTTCGAGAGCGGTTCGTCGAACAGGAAGAGCTTGGGTTTGCGCACGATGGCGCGACCGATCGCGACGCGCTGGCGCTGGCCGCCCGAGAGCTCGCGCGGCAGCCGTTCGAGCAGATGGTCGATCTTGAGGATGCCGGCCGCGTTGCGGATGCGCGCGTCGATTTCGTCCTTTTTCGCGCCGGCGAGCTTCAGCCCGAACGCCATGTTCTTATAGACGTTCATGTGCGGGTAGAGCGCGTAGCTCTGGAACACCATGGCGATACCGCGTTCGGCCGGCGGCAGTTCGTTGACGCGGGCGTGGTCGATTTCCAGATCGCCGCCGCTGATCGATTCAAGGCCGGAGAGCATGCGCAGCAGCGTCGATTTGCCGCAGCCCGACGGGCCGACCAGCACGACGAACTCGCCGTCGTTGATGTCAAGGTTGATGCCGGACAGCACGTTCTGCTTGCCGTCGTAGGATTTGGTCAGGTTCTTCAGTGCAACTTGGGACATTGGAGTTCACTCCGAATTCTTGGATCAAATAAGCGTGAGATGTCGAGTCGCCGTCGCGAGCCGGGGCAGGGCAAGGCGGCCGCAGCGCACGCAATGGGCAAGAGCCCGAAAGCCGTGCGAGCAGCGCCCACCGCAGCCATGCACCGGCGCAGCAGGCGAGGCGATCATTTCACTGCGCCCGCGGTGATGCCGCGGATCAGCTGACGCGAGGCGAACACGTACATCACCAGTACAGGCAGCACGGCGAGCGAGAGCGAGGCGAGCACGGCGTTCCAGTCGGTGACGTACTGGCCGATGAACTGCTGCACGCCGAGGGTGACGGTCTGGGTTTCTTCGCCGGGGGCGAGGATCAGCGGGAACCACAGGTCGTTCCAGATCGGCACCATCGTGAACACCGCCACGGTGGCGACCGCGGGCCGGATCAGCGGCAGGATGATCTGGAAGAAGATCTTGAATTCGCCGACGCCGTCGCAGCGCGCCGCTTCCTTCAGTTCCTTAGGCACCTGCTGGATGAACTCGCCGAGGATCATGATCGCCAGCGGCAGGCCCTGCGCCACATAAACGAGGATCAGCGCGGTCAGCGTGTTGGTCAGGTCGAGTTTGACGATCAGTTCCAGGATCGACACGGTGCCAAGGCGGATCGGCACCATGATGCCGAAGGCCATGTAGATCGCCAGTAGCTTGCTGCCGCGGAACTTGTATTCCGACAGCGCCCATGCCGCCATCGCGCCGAGCACCAGAATCAGCACCAGCGACACCAGCGTGACGGTGAGGCTGTTGCTGAAAAAGTGGATGAACGGCGACTTGGCGAGCACCTTCTCGAAGCCGATCAGCGACCAGGTTTCCATGGTCGGCAGCGACAAGGGCGAGTCGAAGATGCCGTCCTTGCTCTTCACCGAGTTGATGATGACCAGAAGGATGGGGAACAGCGCCAGCAGCGTGTAGCCGCCGAGCACCAGATGGGTGAAACCGGTGCCGGCCGCGCGGGTGACTTTGTGTTTCATGGCGGGCTCCTTAGAAACTGAACCGTTGCAGCTTGCGCTGGATGAAGTAGAAGTAGACGCCGACGCCGGAGAGGATGATCAGGAACATCGTCGTTGCCACCGCCGCGCCCATGGTCGGGCTGCCGATCTGGCTCTGGTAGCCGAAGAAGGTGCGGTAGAAGAAGGTGCCGAGCAGATCGGTGCTGTAGTTCGGCCCGGCGATCGCGCCCTTGACCGCGTAAACCAGATCGAAGGCGTTGAAGTTGCCGACAAAGGTCAGGATGGTCACGAGGCCCAACGTCGGCAGGATCAGCGGCAGGCGGATCGTCCAGAAGATGTGCCACGAGCTGGCGCCTTCGATGCGCGCGGCGTCGATGATTTCATCGGGAATCGCGATCAGCGACGCGTAGAGCAGCATCATCGGCACGCCGACGAACTGCCACACCGAGATCAAGGACAGCGTGATCAGCGCGGTGGCTTCGTCACCGAGCCAGGGGTGGAAGTAATCGGCCAGACCGACGAAACCCAGCAGCTTTTCCGAAACGCCCCACAGCGGCGAGAGGATCAACTGCCAGATGAAACCGATGATCACCACCGACAACAACGTCGGCAGGAAGATCAGCGTCTGGTAGGCCTTGGCACCACGCACGCCGTGCATCGACAGCAGCGCGGCAAGCAGCAGCGCGATCGGGTTCTGCACGAACATGACGATCAGGAAGAACTTGAAGTTGTTCGACATCGCGTTCCAGAACGCGGCCGACCAATCCGGATCGGTCAGGAGCTTGATGTAATTGGCCAGGCCGACGAAGGTCTGCTGACCGCTGTCGTGCGTGGTGAAGAACCCCAGCCTGAGCGTATCCAGCAGCGGCAGCGCGCTGAACGCGGTGTAGATCAGGAAGGCGGGGGCGAGAAAAACGGCGATATGCCAGGGAAAGGCGCGTTTCATGGCCTTACTCCGAAAAAACAGGCAAAAAAATGGCCGGCGGCAAGGTCATGGCTAGACCTTGGGCCGGCCCAACAGCTACACAGTCGAATTACAGAGGAAGAACGGTGTTACTTCTGTTGCGGCTTGTACCACTTGGCGAAGTCGCTCTGGATCTTCGCAGCAGCGTCCTTGGGCGACATCTTGCCGTTCAGATCCTGGCTGCTGACGTTCCACAGGCCGTTTTCCATGTTCGGTTCGCCACGGTTCATGATTTGCGCGTTCAGGCGGATCGTCGACGCGCAGCTCTTGCGCCAGTCGAGCATCTGCTTGGCGACCGGGTCTTTCACCGAGATCAGGTGGTTCGACAGCGAGTAGAAGCCGGTGACCTTGTTGGTGTACAGATCGGCGAATTCTTGCGAACCGAGCCAGGTCAGGAATTTGTAGGCATCTTCCTTGTTCTTGGACTTCGGGTTCACGCCCATGCCCAGGTCCGGATGATCCGAGATGTAGCACTTGTCGCCGGCCTTAGGCACAGGCGGCGGGAAGGCGCCGAACTCGAACTTGGCGTTCTGGTTGTAGTAGGAGATATCCCACGAGCCGACCGGTACCACGGCAGCCTTGCCCGAGGCGAACAGGTTCTGCGTGTCGGCGTAGGTTTGTGCCGAGTAACCCTTGGCCAGATACGGGCCCCACTTGCTCATTTCGTCCCACACGGCGACGAACTGCGGATCGGTGAACTTGGCCTTGCCGGCGATCAGCGCCTTGCGGCCTTCTTCGCCCTTCCAGTACGGCGCACCGATCGAGGTGAAGACGATCTGGTTGGCTTCCCACTGATCGGCGGTACCCAGTGCCATCGGCACCTTGCCGGCCTTCTTGGCGGCTTCCAGCACCTTGTGCAGTTCGGCCGTGGTCTTCGGCGGTTGCAGGTTCAGTTCCTGGAAAATCTTCTTGTTGTACAAGAAGCCGTGCATCACCGCGCCCATCGGCATGCAGAATGCATTCTTGCCGTCGTCGGTTTCCCACGCCACCTTGGCCGACTCGGGGAAGTTCTGCATGCCCGATTTGCCGTTCAGGTTTTCGAGGTAGCCCTTCTTGAAGAGGTCGAGCGACTTGTCGAACGGACGGCAGGTGATCAGGTCACCCGCGGTGCCGCCGGTCAGGCGCGTCTGCAGGCTGGAGTCGTATTCGGTCGGCGCGGTCGGCGCGAACTTGACCTTCACGTCCGGGTGCTTCTTGTTGAACGCCGGCAGCAGGACGTCTTCCCACAGTGCCTTGTCGTCGGTACGCCACGATTCGATGGTCAGGTTGCCGGCTTGTGCTGCGCCAGCTGCGAGCAGTGCGGCACAGAGTGCGGTGCGGATGAAGCGGTTGCCTTGCATGTATCGACCTCCTCAGGTCAGGGGGTGGTGCCCATATCTGTTATGAGGCCGGCTTGGTGCCGACCGTGGACGCACAGTAGCATCGGCGTTTTTGTGACATGTAGTCGCTGTTTCAATACAACGACTAATCGACATAAGTCATTGAATAAAAAAGAATTTGTGTTTTATTGCTCATGGCTTCGTATTACGTTTCTTTACATTGAATGTGACCTGTTTCGGTCCGGGGCCATATTTCGCGCATCATGGCCCCCTGTTGAATACCGCTGCCGTTTCGAACACAAGTTCAGCAAACGCAAGGTTTCTTTACAAAATGCGCGTCAGCCTTACTGATAAGCTGCGGCCAAACTCCGTCACGCCATGCGACTACATCTAGCGACTCTTCTTCGTTGTGCCCTGGCCGCGCTTTTGCTGGCGGCGGCACCGGCACGCGCCGACGAGCCCTTCGACGTGCTGCACTGGTGGACCTCGGCGAGCGAGCGCCGCGCCGCCGACGAGCTGGCCGAGCGCGCCGCCGACGACGGTCTGGCCTGGCGCAACGCGGCGATACCCGGTGGCGCCGGTATCGGCGCGATGAAGGTGCTCAAGAGCCGCGTGTTGATGGGGCGTGCGCCCGATGCCGCGCAATTGATCGGCCCGGCGATCACCGAATGGGCCGATCTGGGCCTGCTGCTCGAACTCGACGACGTTGCCCGCGCCGGCCACTGGAATACCAAGCTGTTCCCGACGATCTGGACGCTGGTCCGCCAGCGTGGCCATGTGGTGGCGGCGCCGCTGGGCATCCACCGGATCAATATGCTGTTCTACAACCGCAAGGTGTTCGCCGATGCCGGTCTGGCGCCGCCGAAAACCTGGGCCGACTTCGACCGTGTCGCGGCCAAACTGGCGCAGAACGGCGTCGCGCCGCTGGCACTGTCGAGCCAGCCCTGGCAGGTGGCGACGCTGTTCGAAACGCTGGCGCTTTCCGAGGGCGGGCCGGCGTTCTACCGTGAGCTGTATTCGCGCCGCCATGCCAATCTCTGGTTCGATGCCCGCGTGACCCGCGCGCTGACGCGACTCAAGGCCATGCGCCGTTTTGCCGCCAATCCGCAGGCCGACCCGTCGTGGGACACGCTGGCGAGATCACTGGCGCGCGGCGATGCGGCGATGTTCATCATGGGCGACTGGGTCAAGGGCGAGCTGCTGGCGCTGGGCAAGAACGCCGATGCCGATTTCGGCTGTATCGCCGTGCCGGGCACCGAGAACATGCATCTCTACAGCGTCGACAGTTTCGTGATGTTCGCCGGCGATTACGTTGGTCAGGCACGGCAGGAAAAGCTGGCCCGGCTGATGATGAATCCGGCGACGCAAACGGCGTACAACCGCATCAAGGGCTCGGTGCCGGTGCGGCGCGATGCCGATGTGGCCGCGATGGACGCCTGCGCCCGCGCTTCGTGGCAGACTTTCGGCCGCGGCGCCGGCATGCAGGCACCGAGCATGGCACACCGTATGGCGACCGACGAGACGCTGAAGGATGCGATCATTGCCCAGCTGCACCGCTTTTACCTTGATGAGCATGTGCCAGCCTCGGAGACCCAAAGGCGGATCGCCGGACTGGTGCGCACGCTGGCGGTGCAAGGAGGAGACGACAAATGAGCCGCAAAATCCTGATCGTCGACGACGACCAGAAAATCCGCACCCTGCTCAAGGCCTACCTTGAGAAGAACCAGTACGAGGTGCTGCTGGCGCACGATGGCGCGAGTTTCGTTGCCGAGTTCGAGCGTTATCGCCACGAACTCTCGCTGGTGATCCTGGATGTGATGCTGCCCGATACCGACGGCTTTGCGCTGTGCGCGCGCGTGCGCAAGAGCTCGACCGTGCCGATCATCATGCTCACCGCCAGTGCCGACGATACCGACAAGATCGTCGGCCTCGAACTTGGCGCCGACGATTACATCGGCAAGCCGTACAACCCGCGCGAATTGCTGGCGCGGATCAAGGCGATCCATCGCCGCATGGGCGAGGCAACCCCGAACGTGCCGCGCGCCTTGCGCTTTGCCGGCTTCACGCTCGATACGCTCGAACGCACGCTGACCGGCCCCGACGGCGAAACGGTCAAGCTGACCGGGCTGGATTTCCAGCTGCTCAAGCTGCTGGTCGAGCGCCCCGGTGAAATCCTCGACCGCAACTGGCTGGCCGAAGCGACGCGCGGCCGTGATCTTGGTCCGCTCGATCGCTCGCTCGACGTGCAGATCAGCCGCTTGCGCCAGCGCCTGAACGACCGCGATGCCTCGCTGATCAAGACCGTGCGTGGCAGCGGTTATGTGTTTTCGGCGCAGGTCGCGGCCGACTGATATGGCGGAGAGGCTCAACCGCGCGCTCGATCGCGTCCTGCCGCGCTCGCTCACCGCGCGGCTGTCGCTGGTGATGGTGCTCGGCGTGCTGTGCGCCCAGGCGCTGGGCAACTGGATCTGGGCCAATCAGCTCAAGACCCGCAGCAACGACGAAGCGCGCACCGCATCGCAACATCTGGCCTTTGGCGCCGCCAGCGCAATCCGTTTTTTCCAGAGCCTGCCGACCAACTACCGGCCGATCCTGATCGAGCAACTGCACGAAATGGGCGGTACGCGCTTTTTTGTCGCCTTCAACCGCGATGCGGTGGCGATCACGCCGATCGAGCCGTCGCCGCTGGCGCAGGCGGTCACGACGACGATCAGCAGCGAAATCGGTCGCCAGCTGCCGCGCCTGGCCGACGTGCGCGTCGGCTTCGCCTGGCCCGACGGGCTGGCGGTGTCGGATGACGGCGCGACGCTGGAAGACCTGCCCGACAACTGGGTGCAGCATTCGCTGATCATCAAGCCTCGCCCGGCGCCGGTGCTGGTGATCCAGGCCGAAATCGAACCCGGCGGCTGGCTGTATCTGGCCACGCTGATGCCCGACCCGTATTTCCTCGACAAGGCCAATCCGCTCTCGAAAGACCGCTTGGCACTGCAACTGGCGACGCTGGCGGCGGTGCTGCTGTTGTCCTTGTGGGTGGTGCGCTGGCTGACCCGGCCGCTGGCGCAACTCGCCGACGCGGCCGAGGTGTTCGGCCAGGGCGGCGAACCGCAGCTGCCCGAGACCGGTAGCCTCGAATACCGCAAAACCGCCAAGGCTTTTGTGGCGATGCGCGAGCGCATCCAGCGCTATCTGGCCGATCGCGAGCGCTTGTTCGCGGCGATCTCGCACGATCTGAAAACGCCGATCACCCGGCTCAAGCTGCGCACCGAAATGCTCGACGACGAGACCACGCGCGCCGAATTCCACGAGGATCTGGACGAGCTGGACATGATGGTCAAGGGCGCGCTGCAGAGCGTCAAGGATTCGGACATTCACGAAAACCGCACGGCAATCCGGCTTGATACGCTGCTGGAAAAGATCGTCGCCGATGCCCGCTTGTCGGGCCGCAGCGTCGTGCTGGCGGCGGCCGAGACGATGGTCGTCGCCAAGCCGCTGGCGCTGAAGCGCGCGATCGTCAATCTCGTCGATAATGCGCTGTTCTACGGTGAACGTGCGGAGATCATGCTGTCTCGCCTCGATGGTCAGGTCGAGCTGACCATCCGCGATCACGGCCCCGGCGTGCCCGAGGAGATGCTGGCCGGTTTGTTCCAACCGTATGTGCGGCTCGAACACGGCCGTCAGAGCAATCAGGCCGGCTCGGGACTCGGGCTGGGTATCGCCCGCGACATCATCCAGGCGCACGGCGGCGAGCTGAAGCTGGTGAATCACCCGGAGGGCGGGCTGGTGGCGACGATTGTGCTGCCGGGCTCGACGACCACGGCCTCGGGCCAGGCGGGGCCGCTTTAGCATTCGGAACGCGCGCTAACGGCGAGCCTGTCAGATTGAAATCCGGCTATCCGTGGCGTAATTCACGGTCTCAGCGTGACGCCAAGCGGGCACGCCCTGGACTTCACTCCCCGGTTAGCGCGTCGATAATCGGACAGTCGGCCCCACCGTCGCCCGTGTCGCACTGCTGCACCAAGCCGCCCAACACCTGCCGCATGGCGGCAAGGTCGGTCATCTTCTGCTCTATCAAGGCCAGCTTGCGGGCAGCCAACGCCCGCGTTTCCTTGCAGGCGCACGCCTCATCCAGCGTCAGCAAGCCGCCGACTTCGGCCAATGTAAATCCCAGTGCCTGCGCTCGTTTGATGAAGCGCACGCGCTTGACCTCGTCCGCTGAATAGCGCCGATGGCCGCCCGGTGGCTTGACCGGCTCGTCCAGCAGCCCGCGTCGCTGGTAATAGCGGATGGTCTCAATGTTCACCCCGGCCGCTTCCGCCAGCTTGCCGATCGTCAGTTCTGCCGCCATCAAGCGCCCCTTGACTCCGTGCTTTGGTACGGAATCTATAGTAACACTGGGGCAAATGGATTCAAGGACACGGGCATGGCACCGCGCAACGGAAAAGGTTCGCTGATCGCGAGCGTGCTGGCCGCCGTTGGCGCGTCGGTGTGCTGTGTCGGCCCGCTCGTGCTGCTGGCGCTCGGCATCGGCGGTTCTTGGATAGGCACGCTAAGCGCGATGGCGCCTTACCGGCCCATCTTTATCGGCCTGACGCTGCTGTTTCTCGGCTTGTCCTTTCGCAAGCTCTATCTGGTGCCGCAGGTGTGTGCAGCGGGTACGTCCTGCCCCGAGCCGCGCAGGCTCCGGCGGCAGCGGCTTGTGTTCTGGCTCGTCACGGCCCTGTTGCTTGGCTTGCTGGCCGTACCGCAGCTCGCTCCGCTGTTCTATTGAGAGGATCTCCCATGCGCAAACTGCTGATTGCCGCGCTTGTCGCCTTGCCTTTGGCCGCGCTGGCCGCCACCCCGAAAACCGTCACGCTGGACGTGAAGAACATGACGTGCGAGCTAT
Organism: Jeongeupia sp. HS-3; assembly: GCF_015140455.1. Taxonomy (NCBI): domain Bacteria; kingdom Pseudomonadati; phylum Pseudomonadota; class Betaproteobacteria; order Neisseriales; family Chitinibacteraceae; genus Jeongeupia; species Jeongeupia sacculi. Next base: position 3,260,546 of record NZ_AP024094.1, read on the forward strand.
GCCCGATCACGGTCAAGAAGTCGTTGGAAAAGGTATCCGGTGTGAACGCCGTCAAGGTCGATTTCGACAAGAAAACGGCCACGGTGACCTTCGATCCGGACAAGACCCGGCCCGAGGCGCTGATCAGGGCGACCACGAATGCAGGCTATCCATCCACCGTTCAGAAGTGATGCCGCGATGACCGTTCTTGAATCTGTATTGACCTGCCCGCACTGCGGCTTTGCCAAGCAGGAAACCATGCCCACGGATGCGTGCCAGTTTTACTACGAGTGCAGCAATTGCAAAGCGTTGCTGCGGCCCAAGCCGGGCGACTGCTGCGTATTCTGCTCGTTCGGTTCGGTGAAGTGCCCTCCCGTTCAGCAGCAGCGCGAGTGCTGCGGGTAGCGGCTTGGCGTGTTTTTCCGTTTTTCGGGGCGGCTCTTGGATGGCGCCCGAGGAAGGTGCGAGTACGCTGCAGGCGTTGCAAGCTTGCTTGCCGTCGACCGGGTTGCGCCGTCGCCCGCCCGATGTAACAAGGGCGAGCCGTGGCCCGCCCTTCGTTCTTCGCTGATTAACGCAGCTGCAGGCTGACGTTGCCGCCGAGCGGATTCACGCTCAGCCGGTAGTGGCTGGCATCGAGGCGGGCGACAGCGACCGGATTGCCGCCCTGCATCGCGCCGGCCGAGCTCACCGCGCGGTCGGTGGCGATATCGAGCGTCAGCGTTGTGGCGTAGCGCTGGCATTCGGTGCTGGCATCAAATTGCACCGCAGCCTGACCATTGCCATCGCTGACGATCACCGGCGTGCAGTTCTGCCGCGCGAAACGGTAGCGGATCACGTCCGATGGTGGCGCCATCCACAGCTCGCCCGAATCGACCTTGGCCTTCGCGTAGTCGAGGTGGCCCTGATAACGCGCCAGCGGAATGGTTTCCCATGACGCGTCGTTGACGCCGTGCGCGGTGCGCAGCGACCAGCCGCCCTGGGCGATCGCCGCGTCGATGTGCAGGTTGAGGATTTCGCTGCCTTGCGGGTACAGCGACCAGATGCCCGACTGGGTAAAGGCGTCGGCCTTGATCATGAACGGATCGGCAAAATCGGCGGCGTTGACGCCGGCGGCCATGCCCCACTGGATGTTGCCGTTGGCGTCGACGCGATTGGCCGCGCGCCCGCCCAGATAGCCGGTCTGGCTGCGCAGATGGGCCAGCGGTGCATCCGGGGTGATGTCGGACGGCCAGGCGAAGAAGCTCGGCAGATAGCCGTTCAGATTGGCGGCGATGTCGTCGGCGGAACCGTTGATCTGCGCCTCGCTGCTCCACGCGGCGGTATTCGAGTTCACGTGGCTGCGGCTGTGGCTGAAGATCTCGTGGCCGTGGGCGATGAACTGCTTGGCCGCTTGCCAGTGATACGGCGCGCAATTGCCGCTGATGACGCCGAAGGCCGCCCGCAAGCCGCGCTTGGCCAGCTCGGGATCGGCGTAGCTGATCTGGCCATCGGTGGTGTAGCCGCACAGATCGTCGTGCACCAGGCTGTATGCGCCCTTGGCGCCGCCGGCCCAGGTGGTGTATTTCGCCGTGGTGACGCCGACCGGGTTGCAGGCATCGCCCGCGCCGGTGGCGCAAGGGCCGAGCGGTTTCCACAGCGATACCGCATCGGCCGGATTCCAGCCGGCGCCGGTCCATGCGGTGTGGGCGATCTGCACTTCATAGCGCTGGCCCTGATACTGCACCACATTGCCGAGTGCGTAATCGACCCCGTCGACCCAGCCGGGCAGCGCGGCGGCACCGGCGTGACCGGCGATCAGGCCTGCGGCGAGCAGGGCAAGGAACAGGCTCTTCTTTTGCATTGTCATCTCCATCCTCCGTGTATTTTTCAACCGGGCATCAAGGCCGGGCCGGCTCACTATGGCAGCGGCCGGAACACGACGGCTTAGCCGGGTCTGGCGAATACACCAATGGCATGGGTCTGTTGGGTATTTCCTTTTTTATCAATGGCTTGTGCGTTGTTGTTATTCGGCCGGCTTCACGAATGGCAGGCGGATTTGGCCGGTTCCGGTATAAACCAGCCGGGGAATTGCAGCTTCAGCCTCGCGACCTGGCCACGTGCTACCGGTACCGGATGGCCGGCAACAATCAGCTCGATGCCGCCGCCGGTGCGGCGGCAGCCGCTGACCGCCTGCGGGCGCACCAGATAGGAGCGATGCACCTGCACCAGCTCGTCGAAATACAGCCGGATCGCCCTCAGCCGCAGCGTCACGTACACCGGCGCGGCCAGCCCGCCGGCGTGGATGCCGCTGTAGCCGCGCTCGGCGCGGATGAAGTGCAGCCGCTCGCGCCGGCTAGCCAGTTCGTGCAGTTCGGCGAGCAGTTGCGGTTGGCGCGCCAGCTCGTGCAATTGGCGGCGGATCAGCACGATCTGGTTGGCGAGACTGCGGAAATACACCTCTTCATCGTCATTCAGCGGCGTGTGAAAACGCAGCGTGACGCAGTAATCGGCCAGCGCCTCGTGGTGCACCCGCGCCTCGCACCGGTCGGCGGCGAGCGTCAGCAGCTCGGTGGCGGCATCGTCGCATTCGAGCACGTCGGCGCTGCCGACGCGCGGATCGTCGGCGAGGAAACGCACCATCGCGTCGAGCATGCATTCAAGGCTGCGCTCGCTGGCGATCGCGCTGCTGAATCGCTCCAGATCGCGCAGCGCGTCGCTGGCGCTGGGCGTGGCCAGCGGCAGCAGCTGGTGCCGCAGCACCAGGCTGTCGGCGACGATGGCATCCAGCCTTTGCGCGTCGATCACGGTCAAACGCGCGCCGATGCGTCGCCTGGCTTCGCTGGCGCGCTCGGCGGTATCGCGCAATTGCGCCGGCAAGGCGTTCAGGCTGCGGATCACCGCGCCGTGGCGGGCTTGCTCTTGGCTGTGTTGCCTTCGGCGCAGCGATAGCCAGACGAACACGGCAGTGCCGAAGGCCAGCGCGAGGCCCAGCACGGCGCCGCCCAGCCACGGCACCGCGTTGCGATAGTGTTGCTGTAGCGCCTGCCAGCGTGCCGCCCACGGATGGTAGTGGCGATGGGTCTGTGCCAGCAGGCCATTGGGCGCATCGCTGCTGATCTCCCACAGGGCGATGCCGGCCAGCCCTTCGCGGTCGGCAAAGGCGAGCTTGGCGGCCAGTGCGCGCGGACTCTCGTATGACAGCAACTGGCCGCTACCGGGCTGGTACAGCGTATCGGCCTGTGCGACGTCGTCCCAGTGTTGCTCGAAATCGCCGCTGGCGGCCATCCGGGTGATTTCTGTGTAAGTGAAAATACCGGTCGGGCCGGTTTTCTCGTTGTCCCAGGTGCCCAGCGGCACGCCCTTGTGGGGTTGATTCAGCCCTTGCCCGGCCGCTGGCACGCCGAGCCAGGCGATGCCTTGCGCCGGCAATGCCAGCACCAGCTTGTTCGCCGCTACGCCGGCGGCTTTCAACTCGGTCACCGCGCGGGCGACGCTGGGTTCAGCGGCCGAGGCGTGCAGCGGCGATTTGTGGCCGGTGCGCGCGCTCCAGCTGCCGTGGAAATCGGTGGCAATCAGCGAAATGAAGTCGACATCCTTGAGCATGGCCGGAAACACCCAGCCGGCGCGCTGCTCGGCCTGCGGGCTGACCGTCAGCGCGATCACGCAGCGTGGCCGGACAGCGCAGCCGCTGCGCAGTTCGTGCGTCAGCCGCTGCAGATTGGCCGCATCGTCGGCGCGTTTGCTGGTGTCCGGATGGCCGCCGACGACCGGAAAACGCCAGTCGATCTCGATGCCGTCGAAGCCGTAGCGGTCGAACAGCGCCAGTGTCGTTGTGACGAAACGGCGGCGTTTGACCGGATCGGCGGCAACGCTTGATAGATGCGTCGACCAGTTCCAGCCGCCGACCGAGATCAGCACGTTCAGCGCCGGGTTGCGCTGGTGCAACAGCGGTACCAGCGCGTAGTTGCCGCGATGCAGCGTGTCGCCCTGATGGATCTTGACCAGATCGGCGAAAAAGTCGCCGGGCGACACGCTGCCGTCGGCGCCGAGCCGGGCGTAGGCGTAGATCAGGTCGGTCAGTTGTTCGGCCGGCGTGTCGGCCAGACTGGCGCCATGGCTGTAGCTGGCCCAGAAGGGGAAATAGCCGATCAGCCGCGGACCCGCGTGGGCGAACGCGGCAGTCAGGCAGGCAAGGATCGCAAGGCACAGACGCATGGCGGGCTCCGTCGGCACCGGCCGACCGGGGGGCGATTCTAGGGTGCGCCGCAGCATCCGCCGCTGCCGGCCGGCAGCCGACAACCGGCTTGCCCGTGGCGCGGTTTCGGCGTCACAATGGCAAACGTTGTTTAGTAAAAACTATTTTTAAGTAAACAAGGCGGTAGGGTGCGCAGTAGCCACCGCCCGAACGCCGCAAGCGAGGTTGCCATGGCCCATATCGTCTTCTATGACCCGTCGTTCCCCTTTGCCGGGAGCAGGCCCGACCACGGCAGCTTGGCTGCGCTTGGCGCGACGACGGCCGCCGGCGATCTTGCTGCGACGCTGGCCGAGGCCGGCGCCGGCGACGTGTTGCTGCATCTGCATGGCGCCGATGTGCCGCGCGCGGCGTGGCCGGCACTGTGCGATTTCATTGCGCGTGGCGGCCATCTGGTCACGCTGGGCCGGCAACCGTTCTCGCGCCCGGTCGACGCCGACGGCACGATCAGTGAACAGGCGGCGCTATTCCGTGATCTCGATATCCATGAAATGCTCGCCGTTGACGCCGGCACGGCGGTAACGCTGCAGGCCGGCGCGCAGTACGGCTGGCTGGCCGGCGCACACGGCGCGTTCAGCCCGCAAGCCCCGACCGACGGCTTCGTGCTGATGCCGACCAAGGACAAGGACCAGCCGCTCGATTCGGGCTCGGCCGGGCCGATGGATGCGCGCATTTACCCGCTGCTCAGCGCCTGCAACGAAGGCGGCCACGCGATCGCCAGCCCGGTGGTGCTGATCGAGCGCTTGCGCGGGACGGCCGCCGGTTCGCGGCAGGTGTTCGTCAATCTCGAACCCGATGCTGCGTTCTGGCATGGCGGCGGCATCGCCGCGCTGCTGGCGCTGGTCGCGCACGCGGCGCTGGGGGCCACCGAGTGGTGGATCAAGCCCGATTACGCCTGCTACCACCCCGGCGAAACCGCCAGCCTGACGATACAGGGCGAAGCCCTCGGCGGTGCCGTGCGCCAGAACTGGCAAGCGGCGCTGCGGGTCATGCATGGCGATGCACCGGTTTTCGAAACCGTGCAGGCGCTCGATCTGCGCGCCGACGGCGCGGTGTCGCTGCGTCTGCCGCTGCCGTTCGCGGTGGAGGCCGGCCTGTATCGGATCGAGGCCGTGCTGCAGGGCGATGCCGGCGAAATCATCCGGCTGCAGCAGGGCTTCTGGGGCCGTGACGACGTGCTGCTGGCGCGCGGCGAACGCCTTGCCGCCGGCCGCGATTATCTGGAGCGCGACGGCAAGCCGATGCCGGTGGTCGGCATGACCTATATGGCCAGCGACGTGCACCGCAAATTCCTGCAGCTGCCCAACGTCGCGGTCTGGGATGCCGACATGGCGACACTGGCCGGCATCGGCGTCAACTACCTGCGCACCGGTATCTGGAGCGCGTGGCGGCAGCTGATGTTCGTCGACGGCCACGCCAGCGAGGTGGCGCTGCGCGCGATCGATGCCTTCATCCTCACCGCCGCGCAGCATGATCTGGAATGCTGCTTCACCTTTTTCGCGTTTACCCCCGAAGCGTGGGAGGGGAAGAATCCCTACCTCGATCCGCGTTCGCGCGCGGCGCAGAAGCGTTTCATCCGCGCCATCGTCGGTCGCCATACCGAGACCCGCCGGGTGCACTGGGACCTGATCAACGAACCGTCGCTGTTCGATCCGGCGCGGATTTTCGTCGGCCCGCGCTCGCTCGGCGATGCATTCGAGGCAGCCGCCTTCCGTAGCTACCTGCAGGCGCGCAACCCGGATATCGCCCACTGGCAGGCCGCGTGGGACATCAGTCCGGCACAGTTGCCGGACTGGGCCAGCGTGCGGCCGCCGCAGCCGGAAGAAATCGGCTTCAACCCCACCGAAATCGCGCCGAAGCAGCACGGCATCTGGCTCGATTACGCGCTGTTCACGCAGGCGGCACATGCCGAGTGGGCGGCCGATCTGGCGCAGACCATCCGCCACACTGCGCCCGGTGCGCTGGTCTGCGTCGGCCAGGACGAGGCGCTGGGCCAGCAGCGGCCGTCGCCGTTCTTCTACGCCGATGCGGTCGACTACACCACGGTGCACAGCTGGTGGCTCAACGACGCGCTGGGCTGGGACAGCCTGTTCAGCAAGACGCCGAACGTGCCGAACGTGGTGCAGGAGACCGGCATCATGCACGTCGAGCGCCCCGACGGCCGCTCGCGCCGCAGCGAGGCCGAGCTGTACGCGCTGCTCGAGCGCAAGTACGCATGGTCCTACGCCTTCGGTAACGCCGGCGCGGTGCACTGGATCTGGAACATCAACTACCACATGGACAACATCAACGAGTCGCACATCGGCGCCTGCCGCGCCGACGGCTCGATGAAGCCCGAAGCCGAGGTCACCGCCGCGTTCGGCGCGCTCTTCGGCGCCCACGGTGCGCAACTGAGCGACCGCGAACTGCCCGACGTCGCGGTGATCTACCCGTTCAGCAACGACTACAGCAACCGCAGATCGACCTTGGACGCCACGCAGGCGCTGGTGCGCAGCACGCTGTTCGAGATCGGCCTGCCGCTGCGCGCCGTCGGCGATCACGACCTCTCCGAGCTGTTCGCCAACCCGCCGAAGCTGGTGCTGCTGCCGAGCCCACACAACCTCAACCGGGCGACGTGGGCGGCGCTCGAATCGCTGCTGGAGCAGCACGACATCACCGTGCTGCTGACCGGCCCGGCCGATCTGGACGAATACTGGCGGCCGACCGGGCGCATGCCTGACGCTGCGAGCCGCAACCTGAACCGCGAGGAAACGCTGCATTTCGACGACCGCCGCTGGCGTGCGAGCTTCGGCGGCGAGGCGATCGCCCGGCTCAGCAGCGGCGACGGCAATGCGTTGGTCGAACGGACGATGGGCCGTGGCCGGCTGCTGTGGTGCCCGCTGCCGCTGGAGCTGAACCAGCGGACCGACGTGCTCGACGCGCTGTACCGCCATGCGCTGGCCCGTGCCGGCGTTGATCTGCCGTGGCGCTGGCTCGGTGACGCGCCCGAGGGCGTCGCGCTGCACCGTCAGGCGTTTGCCGACCGGGTGCTGTGGATCGTGGTGTCCGAAGCCGCGCGCGATCACGCACTGGCGTGGCACGACGTCTCGACCGGCCGTGATTACGCAACGACGCTCGTCGCCGGCCGCGCGCTGCTGTTCATTACCGACGCGGCAGGGCAGGTCGTCGGCAGCCTGCGCGATCACCCGGTCACGGTGGCATGAAGCGGCGCAGCATCAGCATTCGCGAACTCGCCGCCGCCGCCGGCGTGTCGGTCGGCACGGCGTCGCGGGCGCTGAAGCACCAGCAAGGCTTGAGCTCCGAGACGCGCGAGCGCGTGCTGCAACTGGCCGCCGAGCTCGGCTATGACACCGGCCGGCTCAAGCCCGAACCGATCCGCCGCATCCTCGTGCTGTTGCACAGCCAGCACCCGGCCGACAGCCCGTTCTACGCGCCGCTGCTGGCCGGCGCGGCCGCGCGCTGTGCAGCAGACGGCATCGTCATGGACGTGCGCTCGCTCGGCCCAACTCGCCCGGTTCGCCGGCAGATTCTGGAATGCGCGCCCGACGCGCTGTTGTGCGTCGGCTTTTTCGAGCCCGAACTGCTCCACGCGATCGCCCGGCTCGGCAAACCACTGGCACTGGCCGACCTGAGCGCGCCGGGGCTGGCGGCGGTGAACCCGGACAACCAGCAGGGCGCGTACATCGCGACGCAGCATCTTCTGGCGTCGGGCCGAAAGCGCATCGCCTTCCTCTCGGGCCCGCTTGCCCATCATTCGATCCGGCTGCGCGAACGCGGCTACCGGCAGGCGCTGTTCGACGCCGGCCGGCTCGCCGACCCGGCGCTCGAAGCGCTGATTCCGCCCGGGCTGGACATCGGCATCGGCGCGGCGCTGGCGATGCGCGAGCTGCTGGCCTTGCCCGAACCGCCCGATGCGGTGTTCGCCTACAACGACGCCGCGGCGCTGGTCGCGCTGCAGATCTGCCGCGACGCCGGCTTGAGCGTGCCGGACGATATCGCCATCGCCGGCTTCGACGACATCGCTGCCGCGGCGGACACCGGGCTGACGACGCTGGCCGTCGACAAGGCCGCGCTCGGCCGTGCCGGCATCGAACTTTTGTTGAACCAGACGATTGATGCCAACCGGCTGCAGCCGGTATCGCTGATCGTCCGTGCTACCACCGCATCCACCCCGGAGTGACGTGATGAACCTGCCCGATTTCCGTAACCCCGACACCCTGCTGGCCCACGTGCGCCACACGATGGCGTTCTACCACCCGCGGGCGATCGACCCGTCCGGCGGCTTCTACCACTTCTTCCGCGACGATGGCAGCGTCTACGATGCGCACACGCGGCATCTGGTCAGCAGCACGCGCTTCGTCTTCAACTACGCGATGGCTTTCCGGCAGTTTGGCGATCCGGCGTATCTCGATGCGGTGCGCCACGGCACCGCCTTCCTGCGCGACGCGCACCGCGATCCGGTGACCGGCGGTTACGCATGGCAGTTGCAGTGGCGCGATGGCGTCAAAACCGTCGACGACGCGACCAACCACTGCTACGGCCTCGCTTTCGTGTTGCTGGCGTATTCGCACGCGCTGATGGCCGGCGTTTCCGAGGCGCGCGGCTGGCTGGCCGAGACGTGGGATCTGATGGAAGCGCGCTTCTGGGAGCCGCAGCACGGCCTGTACGCCGACGAGGCGACACCGGACTGGCAGCTCAAACCGTATCGCGGCCAGAACGCCAATATGCACGCCTGCGAAGCCATGCTGGCGGCGTTCGAGGCGACCGGCGAAACGCGCTACCTCGATCGGGCCGAACTGCTGGCGCACAACATCACCGAACGGCAGGCGGCGCTGGCGCACGGGCTGATGTGGGAGCACTACGACGCGAGCTGGCAGGTCGACTGGGACTACAACCGCAACGACAAGACCAACATCTTCCGCCCCTGGGGCTACCAGCCCGGCCACCTGACCGAATGGGCCAAGCTGCTACTGATTCTCGAGCGCCACCGTCCGCAGCCTTGGCTGCTGCCGCGCGCCGAGGCGCTGTTCGATGCTGCGATGAGCCGTGCGTGGGATGACGAACACGGTGGACTGTTCTACGGCTTCGGCCCGCAAAACGAAATCTGCGACAGCGACAAATACTTCTGGGTCCAGGCCGAAAGCCTCGCCGCCGCCGCGCTGCTCGCCGCACGCACCGGCAACGACCATTACTGGAACGACTACCAGCGCCTATGGGCGTATTCGTGGGAGCACTTCGTCGATCACGAATACGGCGGCTGGTACCGGATCCTGCGCTTTGATAACAGCAAGTACAGCGACGAGAAAAGCCCGGCCGGGAAGGTCGACTATCACACGATGGGGGCGTGCTATGAGGTGTTGGGGGCGCTGTAAGCGTGCGATACGTAGGTTGGGCTGAGTGAAACGAAGCCCAACTTGCTGCAAGTCCGATTCAAGCTTCAAGTTATCAGTGTGCTTGAAATGTTGGGCTTCGCAGGCTCAGCCCAAATTCAGCATAACGGTGGATTGGCTTCGCCGAATGGCCCAATGCCAAGCCGTCCACCCTGTCAGCGACGTAGGGTGGATTCGGCGCGTAGCGACAATCCGCCGATTGCGAGCGTGCCCAAACTGATCCGACGGACCATGGATGATTCTTGATGTTGATGCAGTTATTTAATGGCGTTGCTCATTGCTTTTAATTTTGGATTTAATGTGCCGTCCAGAATGTCGATGATTTGTCGTGCCTTTTCTTTGGGTTTGGGGCCTATCCGGCTATCGTTAACGATCATTAGCAAAACGCCCCTTGAATCATCAAATATGTTTAGTGCCGATGGAAAGGTAATGCTCCTTAAGTATTTTTTTACTTTGTCATCATCACTTTTTTGCTCCATGCCAGCTGCGATGGCAACTTGGGTCGCAACGGAATCACATCGCTCTAGCAATCCCACAGTCACGGAATGCAGCATCCAATACGTTACTCTTTCGTCCATCGGAGCCTGATTGATGGGCTGCAAAATCTCTTGCCTCAGCTTTTCCAGTTTTTTCTCGGCTTCAAGTAATACCACTGCGTCAGATGCGGAGAAGGTATTTGCCATCGCAAATGCTGGATTTAAGAAAGTAAAAGTAACTACCAGTGTTGATATGATTTTTTTCATTTGAAGCGGCTAACTATTTGGTGTGGATTGATGATACACGTAGCGCGTAGGTTGGGTTGAATGAAATGAAGCCCAACATGCTTCATGTTCGATTCAAGCCGCCCACGAGCCTTGTAAAATCGGTCCAAGCGACGCGCGTTTTGTATTCGCTACTGACTCATGGGTAGCGTCGATTACCTGGTAGAGAGAATTAGTCGCGACTTTAAGGCCAGATTCTTCAGTGCTTCCGGGATGTCAACGCCATTCGAATCAAATCGATGCGTTGTGCCATTGTTTGTCAGTACATTCAATATGTATGTATTTTTCCCTGCGCTTTTTTTGTCTTCTCGCCTCTTCAAGTAAACACTCACCAAGCCAGCAACCAATAAAGAAAACGCACTGCCAAGATAGTGATCCTCAGAGCTGGTTTCACTTTTTAGTCCGGTTGATACTTGATCAACCCACACAGCACTAATCTCAGCCAGATCAATCCGCACAGTTCCGATTTCAATAAATTCTTTTTCCATGATTTATCCGTTTGGATTGATGGTTACGGAGAGGGTTGCTCGCTTTCCGTGTCATGAGCGAATGAAATGCGATCTGACCGGCACCAGCCGGCTTTGCAGCGCGTAGGTTGGGCTGAATGAAATGGAGCCCAACATGCTGCTATGCGCTAGTGTGCAATGCGAGCCGCATCAGAATCTCGTCATGCAGCTCGCCATCGACCAGCAAGGCATTCGGTTCGTGACCATAGCACCGGAATCCGGCCGATTCGTACAGCCTGAGTGCCGCGGTATTGCCGGCGTTGACGCTCAGGTTGATCTGGCGGAGATCGTTGACCGACTTTGCCAGCGCAATCGTTTCGTCGATGAGCGCCCCGGCTAGACCGCGCTGGCGGTAGCCGGGCGCAACGTACATGCCCCAGAGGATGGCCTTGTGGCGCAGCTTGAGCATGCTTTCCCGACCCAGCCCGGCGGTGCCGACCAGCTCGTCACCGTCGAAGGCGCCAAACAGGCCGCGATCCGGCGCCGGTGCCAGTCTGGCTTCGATGGTCGCGATCGGATGGTCCTTTTCCGCTTCGTAGCTCGAACCGAAGGCCGATGGTGCGTCGCGCAGTGCGGAAAGTCTCAGCGCCTGATAGCGCGGCGCATCGGTCGGTATCAGGCGGCGAATCGTCGTGGTCATGGCGTGGTCTCGGGGGCCGTTGGTTTGGAAGGGGCTTACCTGACCGGCGCCAGCCGGCTTTGCAGTGATGCCGGAAGGCGCCCGATCAAAAAAGCCCGGCTCGGCTGCCAGAACGCCGACAGCAGCAACAGCGCCGCGCCGATCAGCAGCGCCGTGGTGGCAAAACCGAGGCTGACGACGCCGTATTGCTTGAGCAGGGCGCTGAACGCGTACAACACGTAGCCGAGCGCCGAGACCATCAGCGCGCGGCGGTCGATGCACAGCGAGACCAGCGCGATGCCGACGTAGAGCACGACCACGGCGATGGCCTGCGGGACGCCGACTTCACCGTCGGTGACGCCGAGCGACAGGAACACCGGATGGACCAGCAGCGGCGCGGCGAGCAGGTGCAGCCAGAAGGCGACATCGGAGCGGCGGGTCTGGCGGGCGGTGTCGCTGGCGTCCCAGCGCATCGCAAAGGCGAACACCGCAATGCCGGCGACGAGCAGCAGCGGCGTCATTACGCTATCAACAGCGGGCAGTACCGAGCGGATCAGCGCGATCGCGCAGGCGGCGGCGGCCGCTGCGACGCAGGCGATGGTGATCGGCACCTGAAAGCGTCGCCAGTGGAGCCAGGTCGCCACCCCGGCCAGCAGGCTGGCGAGCGCGACCGCCGCGGCTGGCGCATGCCGCATCATCCCTTCGACAGTGCCGCCGGCAAGGGCCGGGCCGGCGAGATTCAGCCCGGCCGAAAACACGCTACCGGCAAACGCCAGCAGCAGCACGATCGCCGGCAACGCCATGCGCCGCTGGCGCACGAAGAATTCGGCCAGCCCCCAGGCGGCGGCTGCGGTGGCGAGTGCGCCGAGCAGCGGGGTGACGCTGCCGGCGATCCACGACACCGAGACCAGCAGCAGCGTGCAGGCGATGACGACGAAGATGTCGTTGAAGCCGGTGATCAGCCGGAACTGTTCCTCGTCGGCAATCGGCGTCTGCCGGCGCGAAGCGACGTGGTCGCGGAAGGCGGTGGCGGTGTCATTGCTGAGGATGCCAGCCGAAACGGCATCGGCCAGATCGTCGTCGGTATACATGGATACAGAGTTCCGTGACAGAAAAGGGTCAGCATACCCACTGCGCCGGCTGGCGTCAGGCCAGCGTCGGCACCGGCAGTGTCTTCACGGCCACCGTGATCATCAGAGGCCGCTGATCCATTGCTGCAGGAAGCGGTTTTGCCCGGTCAGCGCAAAAACACCCGCGACAATCGCACCCACATAGGCACCGGTTGCGAAGGACTTGTGGCGCGGGATGTGCCGCTGCCTGATGGCGTGGGTCGACGCGCCGACGCAGAACAGCACCCAGAGCGACAGCAGGTGGATAGCGCTGAGCCCGAGCCAGACCGCCGCTGCGCTGTGCAGCCAGAACGACGAAACGGCGACGATGACCATCGCCAGCATCCAGGACCAGCCGACCAGCCGGTGCAATCGCGTGCCCTTGCGAAACAGCAACTGGCTGGTGCCCGCGGCGATTACCCACGCCGCGGCGCTCAGGTGGATTGCGCCGGGAAGATCGAGCATTGCACTCATCTGAATCCGCTACTCCGTTGGGGTGAGATCACGCATGCCTGGCATGGCGCGGCACGCAGGGCTGGCGCTCAGTCGAGCTGCCGCACCGTCGGAATCCTCACCGCAATGGCGATCATCAGTACCGCCATGGTCAGCCCGAACGCCGGCATGATCACGCGGATGTCGACATGCAGCGCCAGCAGCGCGGTGACCATTGCGTAGGAGATCGGCGACAGCCCCATCGATGCCATGGTGTTCAGGCTCATCACCCGGCCGATCTTGCTGCGCTCGGTGTACTGCTGCAGCACCGACATCATCGGCACATTGTTGGCGACCACGCCCATGCCGAGCGCGAACTGCAAGGCGATCGCCAGCGGTATCCAGCCGGTGAACGCTTGCGCGCCGAGCACGATGCCTTCGAGCACGATCACCACGATGATGATCATCAACCGCTTCCTGGTCGGCGGAAACAGCGTCAGCAGCGTGCCGCCGACGACCATGCCGGCGGCCATGGCGCTTTGCAGGTAAGACAGCGTGCTGGCCTGACCATCGAGATGATCGGTGACGATGATCGGAATCCCCAGCCCCAGCGGCCCCATGAACAAGAGGTTGGCGATCGCATAGATCAGCATCAGCGAGCGCAGCGCCGGCGTTTTCAGCGCGTACTGGACGCCTTCCTTCATCTCGGTCAGCAGATGGCGGGCTTCTTGACGGGCGAGCACCGGCGCTTCCTTGACCAGCAGAGTGAACGCCACCCCGGCCAGCAGCAGGGCGCCGGTGAGGGTGAAGATCCATTCGTAGCTCAAGGTGGCCAGCAGCACGCCGCCGAGCACCGGGCCGAACACGAGGCCGATCTGGTTGGTGGTGAGCATGATCGAATTGGCGCGCATCAGATCCCGCTCTTGCACGATGCCGGGCAGGAGCGCGTCGCGCGCCGGCCAGAAGAAGGCATCCAGCGCGCCGTACACAAAGGCGAACACCGTCATCGCCCAGATATTGAGCAGGCCGGCATGCAGCAGGCCAACCAGCGACAGCACCGCGATCACGCGCAGGCCGAGCGAGAACGAAATGATGCGGCTGCGGCGCATCCGGTCGGCGACCACGCCGCCGATTGCCATCAGTGCGATGCGCGGCACCGAGCCGGCGATCATCACCAGGCCAAGCTGTTCCTTGGCGCCGAGGGTTTTCACCACGTACCAGGTTTCGGCGAGCATGGCGACGGCGAGCGCCAGATTGCCGATGACGCTCGCAAGCCAGATGAACAGGAAATTGCGGTTGCGCAAAAGTGGCGGGGCTTCGGTCATGGGGGGGTCAGGGCGCTATGCTAGAATTTTTTGATCAACGCATTTTAATCCTGCTTATCTGCCCGCGATGTCCCGTCCGGGCCGTCTGACAAGGTGGGCAAACTCCAGCTGAGCGCATGGCCGGATAAGCGCCGACTTCTCACCGCCAATACCAAGGAACAACGTCATGGCTTACCGCAAGATGACCGACCTTGCCCTCGCCGGCAAAAAGGTGCTGATCCGTGCCGACCTCAATGTGCCCGTCAAGGACGGCGTACTGGGCGACGACACCCGCATCCGTGCCTCCTTGCCGACCATCGATGCCGCGCTGAAGGCCGGCGCCGGCGTGATCGTGATGAGCCATCTGGGTCGTCCGACCGAGGGCGAGTTCAAGCCGGAAGATACGCTGGCCCCGGTGGCCAAGCGTCTGGGCGAGCTGCTCGGCCGCGAGGTGGCGGTGATCGCCGACTGGCAGGGTTATCAGGTCAAGGCCGGCGAGCTGGTGCTGCTCGAGAACGTGCGCATCAACAAGGGCGAGAAGAAGAACAGCGACGAACTCGGCCAGCAGTACGCCGCGCTGTGCGATGTCTTCGTCAACGACGCCTTCGGCACCGCGCACCGCGCCGAAGCGTCGACCCACGCCGTGGCCAAGTTCGCCCCGGCTGCTGTGGCCGGCCTGCTGCTCGCCGCCGAACTCGATGCGCTCGGCAAGGCGCTGAAGGCACCGGCTCGTCCGCTGATCGCCATCGTCGCCGGCTCCAAGGTCTCGACCAAGCTGACCATTCTGGATTCGCTCGCCGACAAGGTCGACCAGCTGATCGTCGGCGGCGGCATCGCCAACACCTTCCTGCTGGCCGAAGGCCGCAAGGTCGGCAAGTCGCTGGCCGAAGCCGATCTGGTCGACAACGCCAGGGCGGTGATCGCCAAGATCCGCACCCGTGGCGGTGATGTGCCCTTGCCGACCGATGTGGTCGTCGGCCAGAAGTTCGATCCGAACGAAGTCGCGCTGACCAAGCCGGTCGCCGAGGTGACCGATGCCGACATGATCTTCGACATCGGCCCGGATTCGGCCGCCGCGCTGGCCGATATCCTCAAGACCGCCGGCACCATCGTCTGGAACGGCCCGGTCGGCGTATTCGAGTTCGACCAGTTCGGCCACGGTACCGAAGCGCTGGCGAAGGCGATTGCCGCCAGCCCGGCGTTCTCGATCGCCGGCGGTGGCGATACGCTGGCTGCGGTCACCAAGTACGGCATCACCGATCAGGTCAGCTATATCTCGACCGGTGGCGGCGCCTTCCTCGAGTTCCTTGAAGGCAAGGTGTTGCCTGCGGTCGAGATCCTCGAACAGCGCGCCAACGGCTGATCGCCGTCCCTCCGAAAAAGCCGGCCGTGTGCCGGCTTTTTTTTGTTTCTGCCGCAGGCCCCGGCCAACAGTGATTGCGGCCGCATTCGACGGCCGATCACGGAGATGAGACATGAAGCCGAATTTACTGCTGTCGCCGGCCCTGCTGGCGCTGGCACTGACCGCCCCGCCGGTCTTCGCCTGCCAGCCCCCGCCGCCGGCCCCGAGCGGTGCTCCGGCACCCGTTCCGGCGACGGTAGCCGTCCAGGCGAACTGGTATCCGGACATCTCGTATCAGGCCGGTGAACGGGTCAGCTACCAGTGGAAGGTTTACGTCGCGAACTGGTGGAACCAGAACGACCCGCCGGGCGGCAGCAGCGGCGCGTGGCGGCTGGAGAATCGCGGGCTGGCATGGTCGGCGAACAACGTCTATCAGCAGGGCGACGAGGTCAGCCATCTGGGCTATCGCTACCGCGCCAAATGGTGGACGCAGAACGAGGTGCCGGGCAGCAGCGAATGGGGCGCGTGGGAGCAGGTCGGCTCGGTGACGCCGGTTCCCGTGCCGTCACCCACGTCGGTACCGACGCCTACCGGTTGCCCGAGCTGGCCGAGCACGCCGACGCCAACCCCAGTGCCGACACCCGCACCACCGACGAATCTGGCGGTCATCGAAGCGCCGGTCGTCAGCGGCGACAGCGTCAGCTTCAACTGGCAATCGACCAACTGGCAAAGCCCGCAGGATTGGAGTGTCTACGACGACAGCTACACGATCGCCGCGGGTAATCCCGAGTGGCTGGCGGTGCACCAGTCGCCGTTCTACCGCCACGCCAACACCTTCCGCGGCCTGTGGACCGGCAAGCACCGCTTCCGGGTCGAACTGTGCAGTCTCACGCCGCTCAATACCGGCGATTGCCGGCTGAGCGAGCCGGTCGAGGTCGACATCGCCTACGGCATCGATCAGCAGCTGAAGGCGCAGGGCGACTTTATGGCCATCCAGGGGCAGAGGCCGATCATCGACCTGTTGTTCGACGATCAAAAGCGGCCCTCGGCCGTCTACCTGCAGCAGCGCGTCGACCACCCGGATGCATGGATGAAGCGGGTGACGGTGACGATCAACGGTCAGCCGTACTTCGACGGTGAAGTGTTTGGCGCCTCGGCGGAGATGGAACCGTGCGATTGGGTCAATCCGAGCAACCAGTGTGTCGTGGTGCACCGGATCCAGCGCGTCCGGCACGATCTCGACGGCAAGCGCTACGGCGCGGTCATTTTGCCGCCGCTGCCCGATGGCCAGAACAGCATCGAGGTGAAGATCACCTACGCCGATGGTCGCGTTTATCCGGCGCCGATGCACGTCTCTCTGCCGCTGGTCACGCAGTAAGCCGCGCTCGGTTATGATCGACGCCGGTCTGATGGCCGGCGTTTTTTTGCACCTGGCGACTGGGCCGGGTTCGGACCAGCCGGTTTACCGTTTGAGGATGCAGAAATGAAAAAATGGATCGTTGCCGCGCTGTGCTGCGCGAGCACCCTGGCGCAGGCCGCCGAAAGCGTCATCGAAGCCGCGCTGGCCAAGCAGGATTACGCGCTGGCATTTGCATCGGCGACCGCCGACGTCAAGGACGGCAGCGCAAGCGACTGGACGCGCTTGCAGCTGGCGCAGCTGTATCAGCGCGGCCTTGGCACACCGGCCGACAGCAATGCGGCGATCCGGCTGCTGACGCCGCTGGCCGAGAAAGACAACGTCGATGCGCAACTGCTGCTCTCGGCCACGCTGGCCGCGCGCGTGACCGCCGGGCTGGTGCAGGCCGACGGCAAGCTTGATCCGGCACGCTACAAGGCACTGGCGGCCAGGCCGCTATCGGCACGCAACGATGACCGGCGCGCGGCCGAATGGCTGTGGCGTGCCGCCGAGGCGGGGCAAGCCGATGCGGTGCAGGCGGTGGCGCAAGAGCTGGCCGGTAGCGTCAACGGCGTATCGCCGCAGGAAACCGCGCTGTGGTTCGAGAAGGCCGGCAAGGCGGACTGGCTGCTGCCGCTGAAAGCCAACGCTTCGCTGACCTCGCTGAAACTGCGCCGCGACGTGATCCGCGATGAAACGCTGGGCCAGCGACTGGAAGCCGTCGCACGCAAGGCGCAGTGCATCGATGAAAATCTGGCGCTGAAAGACGTGCGTATCGCCAAACCGCTCAGCGATGCCGCTTATCTGACCCTCGATTTCCAGCCACCGGTTCGCTATAAGCTGATTACCGGCCATTGGCAGGAAACCTGGATTTTCGCCGCTTGTGACAAGACCTTCCCGATTGACGTGAGCTTTACCGCCGACGGCATGGGCGGTGCGCGTTACGAGATCGTGCCGGTCGCTGCAAAGTAGTGTTTCCGGGGCAAATTGGTCTGCCTGATGGCTGGCGCCGATATGGGTATATCCATCAGTGGATTGATTAATAAGGGATTTATTGGCCGGTTTCTTCCGGGTAAGGCAAACGACTGGTTTCAGTGCTTTCCCGAATGAGAGTATCCCGAATGCCGAATGTCCCGATTGGGGCAGGCCATGACGAGGGGCTAAAGTGGCGTGATGCAATGCAACACGGCCCCGCTGCCGCTACCGGAGAGACCCCATGCCCCTCGTCGCATTACGCCCCTTGCTCGACCACGCTGCCGAAAACGGTTATGGCGTACCGGCGTTCAACGTCAACAACCTTGAGCAGGTGCAGGCCATCCTGCAGGCCGCCGCCGCGACCGACAGCCCGGTGATCCTGCAAGCCAGCGCCGGCGCGCGCAAATACGCCGGCGAAACCTTCCTCAAGCAATTGATCGAAGGCGCCGTCGCCAGCTATCCGAACCTGCCGATCGTGATGCATCAGGATCATGGCGTCAGCCCGGCCGTGTGCATGACCGCGATCAAGCTCGGCTTCTCCAGCGTGATGATGGACGGCTCGCTGATGAGCGACGGCAAAACCCCGGCCGATTACGATTACAACGTCGGCGTCACCCGCCAGGTCGTCGAAATGGCGCACGCTTGCGGCGTCTCGGTCGAAGGCGAGCTGGGCTGCCTCGGTCGTCTGGATACCGGCATGGGCGAGGCCGAAGACGGCGTCGGTGCCGACCGCAAGCTCTCGCACGAGGAGTTGCTGACCGACCCGAAGCAGGCGCGCGATTTTGTCGCCGCCACCGGTGTCGACGCGCTGGCGATCGCCATCGGCACCAGCCACGGTGCGTACAAGTTCTCCAAGCCGCCGACCGGCGATGTACTGGCGATCGACCGCGTCCGCGCCATTCATATCGCCATCCCGAACACCCACCTGGTGATGCACGGCAGCTCCAGCGTGCCGCAGGAATTGCTTGCCGAGCTGCGCGAATTTGGCGGTGAACTCAAGCCGACCTGGGGCGTGCCGGTCGAGGAAATCCAGAAGGCGATCTACTTCGGCGTTCGCAAAATCAATATCGATACCGATCTGCGTCTGGCGATGACCGGTGCCATCCGCAAGCATTTCGCCACCCACCCGGCCGATTTCGACCCGCGTGCCTACCTGAAGCCGGCGATCGCGGCGATGCGCAAGGTGTGCGAAGACCGTTACCTTGCCTTCGGCGCCGCCGGGCAGGCCTCGCTTTTTTTGCAAAGGCATAACGTGATCCAGCTGGCCGCCTGATTGCGCATGGCCGATCTGAAAACAGCGCGAGCGTGAGCTCGCGCTGTTTTAGCGTGTGAATGACCGATGGGCGAGTGTCCGGCTCGCCAGCCTGCGTGCCCGCGCCGGCTTGTGCGATAATTGCCTTCATGGACCTCGACCTTTCCCGCCACTTCCTGATCGCGATGCCGTCGCTGGCAGACCCGATCTTTGCCAAGACCTTGACCTTTGTCTGCGACCATAACGACAAGGGCGCGATGGGCGTGATCGTCAACCGGCCGGTCGGCATGACGCTGACAACCCTGTTCGAGCAGCTCGACGTTGAACTGCATCGCCCGGATGTGGCCGATCTGCCGGTTTGTTTCGGCGGACCGGTGCAAACCGATCGTGGCTTCGTGCTGCATTCGCCGCTGGGTGACTGGCAGTCGACCTTGCCGGTCTCGGACGATATGGGCCTGACGACCTCGAAGGACATCCTGCTGGCCGTTGGCGAAGGCGGAGGGCCAGAGCGGATGTTCGTGACGCTCGGCTACGCCGGCTGGGAGGCGGGTCAGCTTGAGGCCGAGCTGGGGCAAAACAGCTGGATTTCGGTTCAGGCCGATCCGGAAATCATCTTCGCCCTGCCGGCCGAAGAACGTTACGACGCTGCGCTGAAATTGCTCGGCATCGATGTGGCCATGCTCTCGGACGAAGCCGGCCACGCATGAAAATTCATCGATCCGACTACTGCGCGAACGAATGGATCGCGTCGTGCGCTGCTCGACATCCTCATGGCCCATATGGCCATTCCGGTGTCTGCGCTGCTGCTCCTTGCCCTTCGTCCGCTCGCTACGTCGGCTCGACGAATTTTGAATTCGGCCGGCTCGCTCGGGTGAGTCCAAAAGCATGAGCACGATTCTGGCCTTCGATTTCGGCGAAGCACGCATCGGCGTGGCGATGGGCAGCACCGAACTGGGTATCGCCCATCCTGTGGAAACCATCGCCACCGTTGAAACCGACAAACGCTTTACCCGTATCGAAGCGCTGATCAAGGAATGGCAACCGAGCCTGCTGGTCGTCGGTTTGCCGCTCGGTCTTGATGGCGAGGAGCAATTGGCAAGCCGCCTGGCACGCAAGTTCGCCAACCGGCTGACCGGACGCTTTGCCTTGCCGGTGGTACTCATCGACGAGCGTTACACATCCAAATCGGCATCGATGGCGCTCGATGACACCGGCCTGCGCGGGCGGCGGCAAAAGCCGGTACTCGATCAGGTCGCCGCGATGCAGATTCTGCAGGCCCACTTTGACCAAGGTGGCGAGCCAGGCGGAGCGGCCTAGCGGTGCGCAAGCACCCAGCCTCAGCACCTACCCCTGTCCCGCCGGGCCAGCCGGCCACTATTTTCCGCAATCCCTTCACGCCTACTGGCGCGCCGTTTGGTCGCAGCCGGGACGTTGGCGTGCCCTTCAATAGCCATGACACGGGAGCATCATGTACAACCCGCAACTGAACGCGCAGGGTGAACTCATTCACCTGCTGACCACCGAAGGATTGCCCAAGCGCATCCTGACGCAGATTCTCGACCGCGCCGCCGAATACATTGCCGCCGGCGAAGCCGGCACCAAGAAGTTCGACACCTTGGCCGGCCGCTCGGTGTTCAACCTGTTTTTCGAGAACAGCACCCGCACGCGCACGACCTTCGAGATCGCCGCCAAGCGTTTGAGCGCCGATGTCACCAGCCTGAACATCCAGGCATCGAGCACCGCCAAGGGCGAAACCCTGCTCGATACCATCCACAATCTCGAAGCGATGGGCGCCGATCTGTTCGTCGTGCGCCACGCACAATCGGGCGCCGCGCACCTGATCGCCCAGCACGTGAAGCCGGGTATCGCCGTGGTCAACGCCGGCGACGGCCGCCACGCGCACCCGACGCAGGCGCTGCTGGACATGTACACGATCCGCCATTTCAAGGGCGATTTCACCAAGCTGCGCGTCGCCATCGTCGGCGACATCCTGCACTCGCGCGTGGCGCGTTCGGACATCCACGCGCTGACCACGCTCGGTTGCCCCGAGGTACGGGTGATTGCGCCGAAAACGCTGATCCCGACCGGCATGGAGAGCCTGGGAGCGCATGTCTATCACGACATGGCCGAAGGGCTGAAGGACGTCGATGTGGTGATCATGCTGCGTGTCCAGAACGAGCGCATGAGCGGCGCCTTCCTGCCGAGCACGCAAGAGTTCTTCAAGTACTACGGCCTGACGCCGGAAAAACTGGCGCTGGCCAAGCCCGACGCGATCGTCATGCATCCGGGCCCGATGAACCGTGGTGTCGAGATCGACTCGGCCGTCGCCGACGGCGCGCAAGCGGTAATCCTGCCGCAGGTGACCTTCGGCATCGCCGTGCGTACCGCCGTGATGGCCATCGTTTCCGAAAACCAACGCAGCCGGGGGGCACAACCATGAAGAACACCATCATTCGCAATGGCCGGTTGATCGACCCGGTCAACGGCAGCGAGCAGTGCGCCGATCTGTTTCTGGCCGACGGTCAGATCGTCGGCGTCGGCTCGGCACCGGCCGGTTTTGATGTCGAACTTGAAATCGACGCGACCGGGCTGATCGTCGCGCCGGGTCTGGTCGATCTGGCCGCAAGGTTGCGTGAGCCGGGTTTTGAATACAAGGCAACGCTGGAGTCGGAAATGGCCGCCGCCGTCGCCGGTGGCGTCACCAGCATCGTTTGCCCGCCCGATACCGATCCGCCGCTTGATGAATCGGGTCTGGTGACCATGTTGCGCCAGCGCGCCAAGAACCTTGATCTGGCGCGGCTGTACCCGGTTGGCGCGCTGACCGTCGGCCTCAAAGGCCGCGAGCTGACCGAAATGGCGCTGCTGCGCGAGGCCGGCTGCGTCACCTTCTCGCAAGGCGATGTGCCGATCGCCGATTTGCAGGTGCTGTATCGGGCGATGCAGTACGCGGCGACCTTCGATTTCGAGCTGCGTTTGCGCCCCGAAGAAGCCAGCCTGGTCAACGACGGTGTCGCGCATGACGGTGCTTACGCGTCGCGCCTTGGTCTGACCGGTATTCCGGTGATTGCCGAGACGATTGCAATCGCGCAGATCGTCCAGCTGATGCGTGCCACCGGCTGCCGCGTGCATTTGGCGCGTTTGTCGAGCGGTGAGGGCATAGCACTGGTTCGCGCCGCCAAGCGTGAAGGCCTGCCGCTGACTTGCGACGTCGACATCAACCACATTCATCTGGCCGACGTCGATATCGGCTATTTCGACAGCCAGTATCGTTTCGACCCGCCGCTGCGCAGCGTGCGCGACCGCGACGCCATCGTCGCCGGCCTGATCGACGGCACCATCGACGCGATCTGCTCCGACCACAGCCCGGTCGACGACGACGGCAAGCTGCTGCCGTTCGCCGAGGCCGAGCGTGGTGCCACCGGGCTGGAACTGCTGCTGCCGCTGACGCTGGCGTGGGCCGAGCGCAACCACGTTGCCTTGCCGATTGCGCTGGCGAAAATCTCCAGCGTACCGGCGGCCAAGCTGGGCTTTAGCGCCGACTTGAACGTCGGCAGCCGCGCCGATCTGGTGTTGTTCGATCCGAACGAAACCTGGATGGTGACGCGCGAAGCGCTGAAGAGCCAGGGCAAGAACACGCCGTTCGTGGGCATGGAAGTGAAAGGCCGCGCGCGCTATACCTTTGTGAAGGGCAAGTGCGTTTACACCGCATAAACGGTATCTGCGATCGCGAAGCGCCCGTCTCGATGACGGGCGTTTTTGTATCTGCCGCTTGGCGAGTGGGAACGGACGCCGCTATACTCGATGCAGTTTTCAAACGTGTGTTTGAAATTTACCAGGAGAAACGACATGTCCGATCTGGCCAGCCTGTTCCAGACCGCTCAGGATGAAGTGGTAAAACTCAACGATGCACCCGATGTCCAGACCAAGCTCAAGCTCTATGCATTCTTCAAGCAGGCGAGCGAAGGCGACGTCAACGGCGATCGCCCCGGCGCGCTGAACTTCGTCGCTCAAGCCAAGTACGATGCCTGGGCCAAGCTCAAGGGCATCGATAATGCCGGCGCGATGCAGCAATACATCGACCTCGTCGAAGAACTGAAGCGCAACGATTCGTGATTGCGGCACACATGAAAAAAGCGGCCCGCGAGCCGCTTTTTTCATGCCTTCAAGCCGAACATCAGGCCAGCTTCTGCTTCAGAAGCTCGGTCAGCACGGCCGGGTTGCCCTTGCCCTTGCTGGCCTTCATGCATTGCCCCACCAGGGCGTTCAGCGCCTTTTCCTTGCCGGCCCTGTATTCCTCGACCGACTTGGCGTTACCCGCGATCACCGCGTCGACGATGGCTTCCAGCGCACCGGTATCGGTTTCCTGCTTGAGGCCATCGCGTTCGATGATGGCATCGGCGCTGCCTGCATCGCTCGCACCGGTTTCCCACATCTTCTTCAACACGTCCTTGGCCGTCTTGTTGTTGATGGTGTTGTCCGACACGCGGCGGATCAGCCCGGCCAGCGCGCTGCTTGATACCGGGCAAGCCGAGATATCGAGTTCTTCGCGGTTCAGCGTCGCCGACACATCGCCCATCAGCCAGTTGCTGGCGAGCTTGGCATCGGCACCGGCGGCAACTGTCGCCTCGAAGAAAGCAGCCAGCGCCTTGCTGGCGGTCAGTGTCGACGCATCGTAGGCCGGGATGCCGTATTGCTCGGCAAAGCGGGCCTGCATCGCCGCCGGCAGCTCGGGCAGCTCGCTTTTCACGCGCGCAATCCACTCGTCGCTGATCACTAGCGGCGGCAGATCGGGATCGGGGAAGTAGCGGTAATCGTGCGCGTCTTCCTTGCTGCGCATCATCCGCGTTTCGCCGCTGTCCGGATCGAACAGGATCGTCGCTTGCTGGATCTTGCCGCCGTCCTCGATCGTTTCGATCTGCCACTGGACTTCGTACTTGATCGCCTGTTCGATGAACTTGAAGCTGTTGAGGTTCTTGATCTCGCGACGGGTGCCGAATTCCTTCTGACCTTCCGGGCGCACCGAGACGTTCACGTCGCAGCGGAACGAGCCTTCCTGCATATTGCCGTCGCAGATGCCGATCCACGTCACCAAGGAATACAGCGCCTTGGCGTAGGCAACGGCTTCGGCACCCGAGCGCATCTCGGGTTCGGAAACGATTTCCAGCAGCGGCGTGCCGGCGCGATTCAGGTCGATGCCGGTGCCGCTATGTAGGCCTTCGTGCACCGACTTGCCGGCATCTTCTTCCAGATGCGCGCGGGTCAGGTTGATCACCTTGTCGACACCGTCGACATTGATCGTGATCGCGCCGCCTTCGACCACCGGCAGCTCGAACTGGCTGATCTGGTAGCCCTTGGGCAGATCGGGGTAGAAGTAATTCTTGCGCGCAAAAATCGAGCGCTGGTTGACCTTGGCGCCGATCGCCAGACCGAACTGGATCGCCTTTTCAACCGCCGCGCGGTTCATCACCGGCAGCGCGCCGGGCAGGGCGATATCGACCACGGCGGTCTGCGTGTTCGGCTCGGCACCGAAGGCGGTGCTGGCCGGCGAGAAAATCTTCGATTTCGTTGTGAGCTGGGTATGCACCTCCAGCCCGATGACGACTTCCCACTTCATCTTTGTGTCCTCGTGCCGGATTAAAGGGCGGGAGCCCGGGTGTGCCAGTCGGTAACCTGCTGGAACTGGTGCGCGACGCCCAGCATTTTCGCCTCGGCAAAGTAATTGCCGATGATCTGCAGACCGATCGGGCGGCCGTTGCTGCCAAAGCCGGTCGGCACGCTCATGCCGGGCAGGCCGGCAAGGTTGACGCCCAGCGTGTAGATATCCTCGAGGTACATCGCCACCGGGTCGGCGCTCTTCTCGCCAAGGTTCCACGCAGTGCTTGGCGCCACTGGGCCCATGATCACGTCGCATGCCTCGAACGCCTTCTGGAAGTCGTCGGCGATGATGCGGCGGATTTTCTGTGCCTGCAGATAGTAGGCGTCGTAATAACCATGGCTCAAAACATATGCACCGGTAAGGATGCGGCGCTTCACTTCCCAGCCAAAACCTTCGGCGCGGCTTTTCTCGTACATCTCGGTCAGCCCGTCGTAGTCGGCGGCGCGGTGGCCGTAGCGGACGCCGTCAAAGCGGCTCAGGTTGCTCGATGCTTCGGCCGGTGCGATCACGTAGTAGGAGGGAATCGCCAGCTTGGTATTCGGCAGGCTGATATCGACGATGGTGGCGCCGAGCTTCTTGTATTCGCCAATTGCCGTCTCAATCGCTGCGGCGACATCGCTCGCCAGGCCTTCGGCGAAATATTCGCGCGGCAGGCCGATTTTCAGGCCGGCCAGCGGCTGGTCGAGATCGCGGGTGTAGTCTTCCTTGGCGTGCTGCAGACTGGTCGCATCGCGTTCGTCAAAGCCGGCCATCACGTTGAGCAGCAGCGCGCAGTCTTCGGCGCTCTTGCCCATCGGCCCGCCCTGATCCAGCGAGCTGGCGTAGGCGATCATGCCGAAACGGCTAACAATGCCGTAGGTCGGCTTGATGCCGGTGATGCCGCAGAAGCTTGCCGGTTGGCGAATCGAGCCGCCGGTATCGGTGCCGGTGGCGATCGGCGCCAGACGCGCCGCCACCGCAGCCGCCGAGCCGCCCGAGCTGCCGCCGGGAACCGCCTTGCGGTCCCACGGGTTCAGCACCGCGCCAAACGCGCTGTTCTCGTTCGACGAGCCCATCGCGAACTCGTCCATATTGGTGCGGCCCAAGGTGACGAGGCCGGCCTTGTCGCACTGTTCGATCACGTGAGCGTCGTACGGCGAAACGAAATTCTCGAGCATTTTCGAGCCGCAAGTCGCGGCCCAGCCCTGCTGGCAGAAAATGTCCTTGTGCGCGACCGGGATGCCGGTCAGCGTGCCGGCGTTGCCGGCAGCGCGCGAGGCGTCGGCGGCTTGGGCTAGTGCCAGCGTCTTGGCGTCATCAACGGCGATAAAGGCGTTCAGCGACGCGTTCGCCTTGATGCGGCCGAGGTATTCGGTGGCAAGCTCGACGGCCGAGACTTGCTTGGCCGCCAGCATGCTGGAGAGTTGCTTGAGCGATTTTTCGATCATGGGAGGTCTCAGGCCGGATCGGCCGGGCGATAGCCCATGCCTTGTTCGACGAGGTCGATCAGCGTGTGGATGACCTTGATGTGGATTTCCTGGATGCGGTCGGCGTAGCCGAAGTGCGGCACGATAATTTCGACATCGGCCGTGCCCTTGAGCTTGCCGCCGTCCTTGCCCATCAACAGCAGCACTTTCATGCCGCGCGCCTTGGCCGCTTCGACCGCGCGGATCACGTTGGCAGAATTACCGCTGGTGGTGATGCCGACCAGTACGTCGCCGTCGCGGCCGAGGCCTTCGACGAAGCGCGAGAAGATATCGTTGAAGCCGTAGTCGTTGCCGACGCAGGTGATATGCGACGGATCCGAGACGGCAATGGCGGCCATCGCCGGACGATCGTCGCGGTAGCGGCCCGAGAGTTCTTCGGCGAAGTGCATCGCATCGCAGTGCGAGCCGCCGTTGCCGCAGGAGATCACCTTGCCGCCGGCTTTGAGCGAGGCGACCAGCAGCTGGGCGCCGGCGTCAACGGAGGAGAGAAAGGCGTCGTCGGCAAGGACGCGGTCGAGCACCTGCGCGGCTTCGCGCAGATGTTGTGCAACGGTGCTGACACTCATTCGATCACCTTCGGAACCAGATAGAGGCCGTTTTCAACCGACGGCGCAATGGCCTGGAAGGCGTCGCGGCGATTGGTGGCGGTGGCGATGTCGTCGCGCAGGCGCAAATGAACGTCCTGAGCGTGCGCCATCGGCTCGATGCCGGTGGTATCCACTGCGCGCATTTCTTCGATCAGTGTAAAGATTCGGTTGAGCTGTTGTTGCGCTGCAGCAAGCTCGGTGTCGGTAACGGCAATGCGCGCCAGCTTGGCGATGCGCCGTACGTCGTCCAAGGAGAGTGACATAGGCATTTTCCCCCTGCTAGTCCTTATGATCATCAGCGCCTTAGGGTATCATGCCGGGTTTGTTTCACCCAAGTTAGGGCCGGGCGCGATTGCCGATGCGGAACTTTCGCTGCGCTGCCCGTTCTGGCTTTAAACCCTATTCTTTGGCGACGGCTTGGCCGGCGCCGCTTAAACGACCCCAATTCTCTGCGAGTAAACTAATGTTCGGCCTTCTTTCCGGTTACTTCGCCAACGACATTGCCATCGATCTCGGTACCGCCAATACGCTGATTTACATGCAGGCCAAGGGTATTGTTCTGGATGAGCCGTCGGTGGTTGCAATCATGCAAGAGGGTGGCCCGTCGGGCAAAAAAAGCATCCTCGCTGTTGGCGCCGAAGCCAAGAAAATGCTCGGCCGCACGCCTGGGTCAATCACCGCGATCCGGCCGATGAAAGACGGCGTGATCGCCGACTTCACCATCACCGAGCAGATGCTCAAGCAGTTCATCAAAAAGGTCAGCCCGAGCCGCCTGTTCAGCTCGCCACCGCGGATCGTCATCTGCGTGCCTTGCGGTTCGACCCAAGTCGAGCGTCGCGCGATCAAGGAATCGGCGCTGGGCGCCGGTGCGCGCAAGGTCGAGCTGATCGAAGAACCGATGGCCGCGGCAATCGGTGCCGGTCTGCCGGTCGAAGAAGCAACCGGTTCGATGGTCGTCGATATCGGCGGCGGCACGACCGAAGTCGGCGTGATTTCGCTCGGCGGTATCGTTTACGCCAGCAGCGTTCGCGTCGGTGGCGACAAGTTCGATGAGTCGATCATCAATTACATCCGCCGCAACTACGGCATGCTGATCGGTGAAACCACCGCCGAAGAAATCAAGAAGCGTATCGGTTCGGCCTTCCCGGGCGCCGAAGTGCGTGAAATGGAAGTGAAGGGCCGCAATCTGGCCGAGGGCATTCCGCGTTCGTTCACGATTTCGAGCAACGAAATCCTCGAAGCGCTGACCGAGCCGCTGAACCAGATCGTCTCGGCGGTGAAGCAGGCGCTGGAACAGACGCCGCCGGAACTGGGCGCCGATATCGCCGACAAGGGCATGGTGCTGACCGGTGGCGGTGCGCTGCTGCGCGATCTGGATCGCTTGCTGATGGAAGAAACCGGCCTGCCGGTGATCGTCGCCGAAGATCCGCTGACCTGCGTCGTGCGCGGTTCGGGCAAGGCGCTCGAGAAGCTCGACAAGGTTACGGCGATCTTCACCCGCGACTGATCAGGCGTACCGGCGCGCTGCGACGAGATCGTCCAGCGGCCGTTTTTATCTGTTGAACACGCGTCTGCCCGGTCATGCAAACCAGCCCTCCCGTTTTTTTCAAACAGGGTCCGAAGCCGCTTACGCGGCTTCTGATCTTCTCGACGCTATCGATCGCGATGATCGTCGGCGATGCGCAGTACGCCATGCTTGGCCGCATTCGCGAGCAGGTATCGGTATTGCTTTATCCGCTGCAATGGGCCGCAACCACGCCCTTTGCCACGCTGCGCAATACCGCCGATTTCCTGTCGCGGCAGAGCGAGCTGATGAGTGAGAACCGCCAGCTCAACGACGCGCAACTGGCCGCGCGCGCGCAGGCGATGAAGCTCAAGGCGGTCGAGGCCGAGAACGCGACCTTGCGTGGCCTGAGCGAGCGTCGCAGCACGGTTGGCCAACCGTCGCAGCTGGCTGAAATCCTCTACAACGGCCGTGATCCGTTTACCTCGCGCCTCATCGTCGATCGCGGTCAGCAGCAGGGCGTGAGCGCCGGGCAGATCGCCATCGATGCGTCCGGTGTCGTTGGCCAGGTGGTGCGGGTGCAGCCGCTGACCAGCGAAGTGCGGCTGATTTCCGATCGCAACCAGATGGTGCCGGTGGTGGTCGAGCGCAATCAATTGCGTACCGTGGTGTACGGCATGGGCGCGCATCAGTCGCTTGAGGTGCGCAATATGGCGCCGAACGTCGACATCAAGCCGGGGGATGTGCTGGTGACCTCGGGGATTGACGGCCTGTATCCGGTGGGTCTGCCGGTTGCCAGAGTGCTCAAGGTCGAGCGCGGCGCGGCATTCGCCAGAGTGATTTGCCAGCCGGTGGCTGCGGTCGATCAACATCGCTTCCTGTTGCTGCTCGATCATCGCAGCGACATGCCGCCGTATCCGGAGGCCGCGTCGCAACCGGCAGCCACGAACAGGAAAGGCAGCTGATGCCCGTTTCCCATCAATTATTGCGGCCGGTAAGCATCGGCTTCATCGTGCTGAGCTTCGTCGTCGCGCTGCTGGTCAATCTGCTGCCATGGCAGGCGTCGATCGCCAACTTCGCACCCGATTTCGTTGCCTTGTTCATCGTCTACTGGGCGCTGAACCAGCCGCGTCGCGTCGGCGTCGCCACCGCCTTCGTGCTGGGCGTGATCGTGGATGTCGGCGATGGCAATGTGCTCGGCCAGCATGCGTTGGCCTACTCGGTGATCGCTTATCTGGTACTGATCCGTCAGCGGCAGCTGGCAGTCTTCGCCTTTTGGCAGCAGGCACTGCTGGTGCTTGGCTTGTTGACGCTGGCGCAAGTCATCATGGTCGTCGTGCGCACGCTGCTTGGCGCACCGTTTGTAGGCTGGGGCTATTTTGCCGGCAGCTTGCTGGCCGCCTTGCTGTGGCCGCCTTTATCGAACCTGATGCTGATGCATCAACGCAAGTCGGTGCCGGACGAATTATGAACTGCCGGATGAGTGGCTGGCTGCTGCGCGCGGAGGACTGATGGCGCGCAATGAACTGAAGAATTCGATGGCCGAGCGCTATGCGTTCCAGCTCCGTATCGTCACCGCGGTGCTGTTCGTGCTCGGCCTGTTTGGCCTGCTGTTTGCCCGTTTCATCTGGCTGCAGGTGGCGCAGCACGACAAATACCAGACGCTGGCCGAGGCGAACCGGATTTCACTGGTGCCGGTGTCGCCGCCGCGCGGCATCATTCGTGACCGCAATGGCGTGGTGCTGGCACACAATTTCTCCGCCTACACGCTTGAAATCACGCCGTCCAAACTGGCAGATTCGCTCAACGACACGATCGCCCGGCTGTCGAACATCATCGAAATCAGCGGCAAGGACAAGCGCCGGCTGAAGAAGCTGATGGAGGAAACGCGTGATTTTGAATCGTTGCCGATCCGCACGCGCTTGTCCGATGAGGAAGTCGCGCGCTTTGCCGCCAATAGCTACCAGTTTCCCGGTGTCGAGATCAAGGCACGGCTGTTCCGCCAGTACCCGTATCAGGAAGTGGGCAGTCATCTGATCGGCTATATCGGCCGGATCAACGACAAGGATCTGGCCGGGCTCGACGAGAGCGGCCAAAAGGCCAATTACCGGGGCACCGATCACATCGGCAAGCTGGGTATCGAGGCCAGCTACGAGCAGCAGCTGCACGGCACCACCGGTTTTGAAGAGGTCGAAATCGACTCGGGCGGGCGCGCCGTGCGCACGCTGCGGCGTACGCCACCGCGGCAAGGTCAGGATCTGACCTTGTCGGTCGACATCAAGCTGCAGGAGATGATCGAAAAGCTTTTCGGCAATCGGCGCGGCGCGCTGGTGGCGATTGATCCACGCGATGGCGGCGTGCTTGCCTTTGTCTCCAAGCCCGGATTTGATCCCAATCTGTTCGTTGACGGTATCGATCCGGACAGCTGGAAAGAGCTGAACGAATCGCCGGACAAGCCGCTGCTGAACCGTGGGCTGCGCGGCGAATATCCGCCGGGCTCGACGTTCAAGCCCTTTATGGCGATCGCCGCGCTGGAAGGCAATTTTCCGCTGACGCGGCAGACGATCTCGGACCCCGGTTACTTCATTTACGGCAACAACCGTTTTCGCGATTCGCACAAGGGCGGTTATGGTTCGATGAACTTCGACCGTTCCCTGCCGTTGTCGTCCGATACCTATTACTACCAGCTCGCGGTGCAGATGGGGATCGATTACATCTCCCAATTCATGGCGACGCTCGATCTTGGCCGGCTTACCGGTATCGATCTGCCGGGTGAACGCCCGGGCGTGCTGCCGAGCCAGGAGTGGAAGAAAAAACGCTTCAAGACCCCGGCACAGCAGCGCTGGTATTCGGGTGAAACCGTGTCGATCGGCATCGGCCAGGGGTACAACTCGTATACGCCGCTGCAAATGGCCCACGGCATCGCGACGATTGCCAATCGTGGCGTGATGTACAAGCCGCACGTGGTGGCCACGCTGGTTGATCCGTCGACCGGAAAAAAAATGCAGATCGAGCCGCGGCCCGAGCGGACCATGACGTGGAAGCAGGAGAACGTCGAGCGGGTGATCCGTGGCATGGTCGGCGTGACCCAATACGGTACCGGTGCGCGCCTCTTCGCTGGCGCGCCTTATGTCGCAGCCGGCAAGACCGGCACCGCGCAGGTCTATAGCCTGCGGGGCGGCAAGTACAACGCCAAGGCGGTGAGCGAGCGGCTGCGCGACCATTCGTGGTTCGTCGCCTTCGCGCCGGCCGACAAGCCGACGATCGCATTCGCCGTGATTGTCGAGAACGGCGGCTTCGGCGCCGCGGCGGCCGGACCGATCGCGCGCCAGGTGCTCGACTATTACCTGCTGGGCAAAATGCCGGCCGCGCTGGCGGGCAATGCATCGGCAGTGGCTTCGGCGCCAGACGCGGCGCAGGAGGACATCGGTGATTAAGACACTCTGGAACCGGATCAAGCAGCCGATCGATCCGTGGTTGTTTCTGTTCACTCTGCTGATTTTCATCGTCTCGGCCGTGGTGCTGTATTCGGCGTCGAACCGTGATCTGGAAAAGGTGCTCGACAAGGTCACCTTCATGGGGATCTCGCTGGCGGTGATGTGGTTCTTTGCCAATATCTCGCAGCAAACGTTGATGCGCCTGGCCTTGCCGGCCTATGTAGTCGGCGTCGCACTGCTGGTTGCGGTGGCGCTGTTCGGCGTCACCAGCCACGGTGCGACACGCTGGCTCAATATCGGTATCACCCGCATCCAGCCGTCGGAGCTGATGCGCATTGCCATGCCGCTGATGCTGGCGTGGTATTTCCACCATTTCGAAGCCTCGCTGAACTGGAAGCACTTTGTTGTTGCCGGCCTGCTGATGGTGGTGCCGGTCGGACTCATCCTCAAGCAGCCGGATCTGGGCACCAGCCTTTTGATCGCATCGAGCGGTTTTTACGTGTTGTTTCTGGCCGGTTTGAGCTGGCGCTTCCTGGCGCTGATGATTGCAGCCGGTAGCGGTCTGGCTTATACGGTGACGCACTGGGATCTGTGCATCAACATCCTCCAGGAGTATCAGTGCCGCCGGGTCGCGACCATGCTTGATCCGATGCAGGATCCGCTCGGCGCCGGTTACCACATCATTCAGGGCACGATTGCCATCGGCTCGGGTGGGATGCTCGGCAAGGGCTGGCTCAACGGCACGCAGACCCATCTCGATTTCATTCCCGAACGCACCACCGACTTTATTTTTGCCGTGTTTGGCGAAGAGTTCGGCCTGCTTGGCAACGGCCTGCTGCTGGTGCTCTACCTGCTGGTGATCGGCCGTGGCCTGACCATCGCCAGCCGTGCGCCGACGCTGTTCGGCCGCTTGCTGGCGGGGGCAATCGCGCTCAACTTCTTTACCTATGCCTTCGTCAATATGGGCATGGTGTCGGGCATCCTGCCCGTGGTCGGCGTACCCTTGCCGCTGATTTCCTACGGCGGCACGTCGATGGTGTCGATTCTGGCGACCTTCGGCCTGATGATGAGCGTCAGCCGTGACCGAAAGCTGATGAAGGGGTAATGATGAAACTGCGCGGATTGCTCGCGATTGCCGCTCTGCTTGGCCTTGCCGCCTGCGGGACGGCGCCGACCAAACCTGTTGGCGGGACGAGCGGCACGACGCCACCACCGGCACCCGTGCAGGGTACGCCGTCGCAGTACAGCTGCGACTACAAGGCGCTGGCCGGCGGCGGGGCGTTCTACAAGGATGATGGGCCGATGAGCGATCTCCCGGCCAATCTTGACCTGATCGCCGAACCGGTGCCGCGCTGGGAGCCATTGCACAAATGGGCCAACCGTCCCTATACGGTGCTGGGCTTGTCGTTTACACCGCTGGCTGCGCCGGGTAACTCGGTCGAGACCGGCATGGGCTCGTGGTATGGCCGTAAATTCCATGGCCAGAAGACGTCGATCGGCGAAAGCTACAATATGTTCGCGATGACCGCCGCCAGCCCGGTGCTGCCGCTGCCAAGCTATGCGCGAGTGACCAACGTCAAGAATGGCCGCAGCGTCATCGTTCGCGTCAACGATCGCGGCCCGTTTCACAAGGGCCGGGTGATGGATTTGTCCTTCCTCGCCGCCTGCCGCCTCGGTTACGCGATGCAGGGCAGTACCGAGCTCAAGGTCGAAAGCCTTTTGCCGGGTGACGCGCCAACGGTCGTCCAGGCGCAGGCCAAGCAACAGGTCGATGCGCCGCTGCCGTTTGACGGCGTATCCAAGCCGGTGCCGATTGCCGACACCGCCGCCGGGGTCTATCTGCAACTGGCGGCATTCAGCAGCCAGGCCAACGCCGAATCGTTCCGCGAGCATTACGCCAGCATGCTTGATGGTGAGAGTGCCAAGCTCGTGGTTCAATCGGCTGGCGCCATCCACCGCGTTCGCATTGGTCCTTACCCGAATCGGCAGAGCGCACTGGCGGCGGCGGAAACGCTGACCGGCCAGCACAATCTGCAGGCCGTGATCGCGCGCTGATGCGAATGTAAAAAAGGGCGGAAATCTCCGCCCTTTTTTAACGTCTGCCGCTCAGGCCGCCGGTTTCCTGTACGCCACGCAATCGACCTCGACCTTGCAGTCGATCACCATGCTCGACACCACGCAGGCGCGCGCCGGCGGGTTGTCGCCGAAGTACTCCTTGAACACGCGGTTGAACGACATGAAGTCGCGCGCATCATCGAGCCACACGCCACAACGCACCACATGCTCGGGGCCGTAACCGGCCTCCTCCAGAATCGCCAGCAGGTTCTGGATCGTCTGGTGCGACTGGGTGACGATGCCGCCTTCGACGACTTCGCCGTTCAGCATCGGCGTCTGCCCGGATACATACAGCCAGCCATCGGCCTCGACCGCGCGCGCGAACGGCAGATGCTGGCCGCCGGTGCCTTTGCCGCCTTCGACGCCGTAACGTTTGATATCGGACATGCTTACTCCTGGAAATGAAGGGATGACTCAAAGCCGGCGCGCAGATCGTGCTCGCGGGCGAGGAAACGGCCGGCGCGCTGGCCGGTGGCTTGCTTGTTTTTATACGACAGCACGCCGTTGACCCAGACGGCCGCTATGCCGTCGGCGGCCTGGGCTGGATCGCTGAAACTGGCGACATCCGTCACCGTCGCCGGGTCGAACAGCACCAGATCGGCCCAGCAGCCTTCGCGGATCAGGCCGCGCCCGGTGAGGCCGAAACGTGCCGCCGACAGCCCGGTCATCTTGCGCACCGCTTCGGCCAGCGGAAACAACTTCACCTCGCGGCTGTAATGGCCGAGCACGCGCGGGAAGGTGCCCCACAGTCGCGGATGCGGCAGTGGATCGTTCGGCAGACCGTCGGAGCCGACCATGGTCAGCGGGTTGCCGAGGATGTGTCTGACGTCGTTTTCATCCATGCCGTAGTAGACCGCGCCGGCCGGCTGCAGTCGGCGGGCGGCGTCGAGCAGTGGCATGTTCCACTCGGCGGCGATCTCGGCGAGCAGCTTGCCGCCCATTGCCGGCTCGGGCTCGGACCAGGTGATCAGGATGTCGAATTCGTCGGTCACCTGCTTGAGGTCAAGCGTGCTCGAACTCGCCGCGTACGGATAGCAGTCGCAGCCGACATGCTGGTGCGCAGCGGCGGCCTCGATCGACGCGATCACTTCGCCGCTGCGGCCCCAGTTGCCGGCGCCGGCGCATTTGAGGTGTGAAACGATCACCGGCACGCGCGCATGCCGGCCGATCCGGTACGCCTCGTCCATCGCGTCGAGGATGGTCGCGAACTCGCTGCGCAGGTGCGTGGTGTAAACGGCGCCGAATTCGGCCAGCACTTCGGCCAGTGTCGCCACTTCGTCGGTGCTGCTGGAAAACGCCGATGCGTAGGCGAGCCCGGTCGACAGGCCGACGGCGCCGTTGGCGAGCGCGTCGCGCAGCTCCTGGCGCATGCTTTCGATTTCACCGGGCGTGGCGCTGCGATCGAGCCGGTCGAGATGGTTCTGCCGCAGCGCGGTGTGGCCGACGAGCGCGGCGACGTTGACCGACGGCTGCGCCGCTTCGACCGCAAGGCGATAGTCGCCGAAGCTCGGGTAAACGAAGTCTTTGGCGTCGCCGAGCAGATTCATCGGGTCGGGCGGATCGCCGTTGAGCCGCACCGGGCTGGCGCTGATGCCGCAATTGCCGACCACCACCGTGGTCACGCCTTGCGACAGCTTGGGCAGCATCTCGGGGGAACGGATCACCGTGGTGTCGTCGTGCGTGTGCACGTCGATGAAACCCGGTGCCAACGCCAGACCGGCGGCGTCGATGTCGTCCTTGGCCGGGCTATCGATGGTGCCGATGGCGGCAATCCGGCCATCCTTGATCGCCACCGCGCCGACAGCGCCGGGCGTGCCGGTGCCGTCGAGGATGAGCACATTGCGGATGATCAGCTCGTACATGGTCAATCTCCCAGCGGCAGACGGTTGTCGCCGCCACGGTATTCGTCGAGCGCGTACTTCACCCGGCGCAGCATTTCCTTGCTGTGCGCGGACTGGCGCAAGGCGTACTCGGTGGCCAGCAGGTCGATCGCGAACATCATCGCGTAGCGCGACGCCGAGGGTTTGAAGATGAAGTCGGTCTCGCTCGTCGTGATCGGCAGCAGCACGTCGGCCAGCGCGGCCAGCGGCGAGCCGGCGGCGGTGATCGCGATGACCCTGGCGCCATAGGCGCGGGCGATCTCGGCGGCGGCGAGGATTTCCGGCGTTATGCCGCTGACCGACAGCAACAGCAGCACGTCGTCGGGCGAGAGCGTTGCGGCGACGATTTTCATCATCACCGCATCCGAGTAGGCGGTGACGGCGCGGCCGAGCCGCACCAGCCGGAACTGCAGCTCCTGCGCCAGCATGGTCGAGCCGCCGCCGACGCCGAAGGCGAACACCTGCCGCGCCGGCTGCAGCGCATCGACGGCGGCGCCGAACGCAGCCGGGTCGAACCGCGCCAGATTGGCATGCAAGGTCTGTTCGATCTCGCCGCAGATCTGTGCGTAGAAAGCGCTCGGCTCCGCCTGTTCGGCCGGCGCGAGGAAGCGGCTACCAACGGCGCCGGCCTGCGCCAGCCTGACCCGCAGCTCGCGAATGTCGTCGCAACCGACGGCCTTGGCGAAGCGCGAGATCGTCGCCATGCTCACGCCGGCTCTCGTCGCCAGCTGCTCGATACCGGCGCCGGCGGCGTAGGTGACATCGGCAAGAATGGCGTCGGCGACCTTGCGTTCGGTCGGGCTCAGCGTATCGAGCGCGCTGCGCAACTGGTAAACGATATCGAAGGGTTTGTTCATGGGGCTGGAGATAAAGTGATCGGGCTTGCGGCGCTAAATTAAGAAGGGCATCTGCCTAAAAGCAGGTTTGTACCAGCTCGACGACGCGATAGTCGTCATCAAGAATCGGCAGCTGGCGCCATTTGTCGAAAGTCAGGCAGGGATGCGAGATATCGAAGGCGATCATGTCGCCGACCTTGAGGCCGTGATCGATCGGCACCGCCATAAAGGCGTGCTGGTCCATCATCGCGGTCAGCGCCCAGCCTTCCGGCGCCGGTGTCGGCGCGGCGTTGCCGGGACGATGATGCAGTGCCGGAACCGGCAGGCCGGCGTCGAAGGCCGCGTCGCGCTTGCCCAGGCCGATGATCGCCAGACCCGGTTCGGGCAGCGAGGTGACATAGGCCCACAACTGCAGCGCCGGCAGCAGCGCGCGGTTCATGTCGCGGGCGACCGGGTTGTTGGCCTGGATGCGCGTCTCGGCCGCCTTGTAGATGCCGACATCGTGAGTCAGGTAACAGCCGGGGCGCAGGATCACCTCGAGCGGGCGGCCGATGTCGGCGTTGCAGAATTCCTCGGCGACGATGTCGAACCACGCCGAGCCGGCACCCGACAGCAGCACCGGGCCGGCGGCGAAACGGCCCTCGGCGGCCCAGGCGGCGCAGCGGGCGACGGCGCGCCGCAGAAAAGCGCGGATGTCGGCCTCGTCCTTCAGTACGCCTTCGTAGAGTTCGATGCCGCATAGTTGCAGCGACGGCCAGCGGGCGATCTCGGCCAGCAGCGCGGCTTCCTGCGCCTCGTCGCGCGCGCCGGTGCGCCCGCCGTTGACGCCGAGTTCAACCAAGACCTTCAGCGTCTGATCCGCTTCAAGGAAATGGCGCCCGAGCTGGGCGATGTTCTCGGCCGAATCAACAATGCCGTAGAAGGTGAATTCGGGGTCGTGTTGCAGGCGGGCGATGATCGCCATATTGCCGCGGCCGACCAGCTGGTTGGCCATCAGCATCCGGCGCACGCCGTGGTTATACGCAGCCTGAGCCTGCGGTGCGGTCGCCAGCGTAATCCCCCAGGCGCCGTGATCGAGTTGCTTGCGGAACAGCTGCGGACTCATCGTCGTTTTGCCGTGCGGCGCCAGCTGCACGCGGTAGCGGTTGATAAAGGCTTTCATCCACGCCAGGTTGTGTTCGATTCGGCGTTGCGAGAGCACGGCGACCGGCAGGCTCAAATCCTCGGCGAGCAGTTGCCAGCCCAATTGGGCAATCTCGCCGGCCCTTTGCCTCGCCGGTAGCGCGCCAAGGCCTTTGCCCCCGGCATCGATCTCGAAATCAAGCAAAGTATTTTCATTGTTCATGATGGTTGCTCCGAGTGAATGCCGGTCTTGAGTCACTATCCGGGTGTGAATATAACGACACAATGAGAATTATTGAAAATAATTTTCATATCTTTTCGTTGGGAGTGCGTAAACCCATGCCGGTAAAGGAGGCTGTGCATCGCGGGCAGCGAATGATGGCGGGGCGGGGGCGCCGGATGATTGAGTCCCGCAGGGAACAACCCCCGGCTCTGGCTTGCCAAGGTTCGGCTTTTGCCCCAAGAATGGGGCCCTGTAAATAATTTCCCCTAGCAGGAAGCTGCCTTGACCCGCGTGCCGGTCACTTCACAGGACGCCGATAACGGCCGCTCTTTCGGCCTGATCCGCCGGATGCTGATCGCGTTGTCGATCAGCGTGGTGCTATTTGCACTGGCGGCGGTGAGCTGGTCGATCTGGCGCAGCTACCAGGAGACGCTGGGCAACGCCGAGCAGCAGATGCTCACGCTGGCGCGCACCATGGACGAGCACGTTGGCCGCACCATGGACGCCAGCCTGAACACCATGTTCGCGATCCAGCAGAACGAGATTTTCCAGCTTTGCGTCGAAACCGCTGATTCGGCCTGCATGCACGCCTATTTGCAGCGTCAGCTCGGCCAGACGCCGCAGATGGCGACGTTTGCCGTAGCACGTGCCGATGGCACGCTGGCCGCGAGCACGCTGCAATATCCGACGCCGGCACACAATCTTGGCAGTACACAGTATTTCAAGGTGGCGCGATCGCAGCCCTCGTCGCCTTTCTACATAGCCGAGCAACAGCTTGATCCAACCGGCGATCGTTCGGTGATTCCCATCGTCATGGCATTGAACAACCGCCGTGGCGAGTTCGTCGGCGTGCTGTTTGCCGGCATCGATCCGGGCTATTTCCGCCAGTTCTACCGCAGCATTTCCTCACGCGCCGGCCTCGCGATCGAAATGTTCCGCGACGACGGCATTTCGCTGGTGCACTACCCGGAGAACGCCTTCGACGTCGGCCACGACCTGTCGCACCGGACTTTTTTCGACAATGATTTCGGTGGCGCGCAAAGCGGCACCTTTATCGAGCGCAGCGCCCGGGATCGTGTCACCCGCATTTATGGCTGGCGTCACGTCGGCGGCTGGCCGCTGGGTGTGATGGTCGGCGTCGACCGGCAGCAGGTGCTGGCGTCGTGGCGTCATGACAGTCTGGTCAACGGCGGTGTCACCGCCAGCGTGCTGGCGCTGGCTGCCTTGCTGGCCGTTTACGTGTTGCGGCAGTTGCGCCGGCTGGAAAGCACCGAGGATGCACTCTATCTGACCCGCGTCGCGGTCGAGCGCGGCGCCGACATGGCGATCT